>JAITVQ010000297.1 GCA_031285745.1 Puniceicoccales bacterium
TCCCAATGCGGCAGTAGTCGTGCGGGCTCCGGCGCATGCGCCGATAAGAATAGCAGGATGCATCTTGAAGAAAAATTTTCCAATCAACAGGCCCAATATCAGCGGTACGGTGGTCGCGATTGCGCCGGCGATAAGAAGCGCTACTCCCGAATTCTTCAGCCCTTCGACAAATTGAGGTCCGGCGTCGATTCCGACAACAGCAATGAACACTGCCAGTCCTACGTTGTTAAAGGCCCATACGGCAGGGCCGGGAATCCGGCCAAGCCGGTGATGGGTCGAACGAAGCCATCCGCAAATCAACCCGGCAATGAGTACACCTCCGCTGGTGCTTAGGCTGATCGGCACGCTTCCGATATGAAAGGCGAGTGCTCCGATCAATGCGCCAAATAAGATCCCGACGGACAGGAAAAGAATATCGGTGGCATCCGTGACCCGGTCTGCGTAGCCCAGATGCCTGGCCACCCGCTCCACGTCACGCTTGGCGCCCGACAGGGTAATGACATCACCACGCGCCAGTTTTAAGCCATGGGTGACGGGGAGTTCAACACTGCCTCGGAGGATTTTTCGGACAAAGATGCCCCGGCTGGGCTTTCCTGATTCCACCTCAGCCAGTTCCTGCAGGGTTTTCCCGAAGTATTCCTTGCGGGTGACAACCAGATCGAGTGTTTCCGCCGGAAAGTTGAGCAAGCTTGGATCATCTACCTCTGTGCCGATAAGCTGGACAGCCTTTACCAAGTCCTCCCTCTTCCCTCCGATTGCCAGAATGTCCCCTTCACTCAAACTCAAACTTCCAGCGGCTTCGATGGTGTCATTTCCCCGACGGATCCGCTCCACAAATACGCGATGAGGTTGAAAACGGGCTTCCAATTCACGGACGGTTCCGCCGAAGGCCTCTTCGCTTTCCAGCTTGTAGGCTCTCATTCCGATGGGTTCATAGGCGCTGATTACCCCAGGTTCATTGTCCCCTGACCCCATCTGCTTTTCGAGTTCCTTGCAGGATTCTTCGAAATTAATACCAAGTATTTTGGGAGCCAGCGAGGCAAGTATCCAGGCGCTCCCGGCAGTACCGAAAAGATAGGTTACCGCATAGGCGACCGGAATGGCATCTGTCTCAATTTTTTTCTGCTCTGCTGAAAGCGGAAGTTGATTGATCGCATCCGAGGCGACTCCGATGACCGCGGAAATCGTACTGGAGCCTGCGTACAATCCTGAGCCCAGGCCGACTCCAAATCCACAAATCTCCGCTGCGGCCCATCCTGAAAGCAGACATAATACACACAGGATGGCTGCGAAAAAAATCTGAGGCAGTCCTTCCTTTTTCAAGCTATTGAAAAACTGGGGGCCTACCCCGAACCCGACTGCAAAAAGAAACAGGAGAAAAAAGGTGGATTTAACAATGGGCGCTATTTCAATGTTCAACTGCCCGACAAAAACCCCGGCAATCAATACGCCGGTCACTGAGCCAAGGCTGACTGTTTTGTAGCGTAATTTCCCGAGAAGAGTTCCCAGGGCAAGTGTTAGAAAGATGGCAAGTTCGGGGTACTCCCGCAACGTGTGAAGAAACCATTCCATGATGACAGTGTTGTTTTTCACTCGACTGGTCAGGCTTGGGGCATGCGGAACCAAGACATAATGCCTCTAAGCTGCAGGCAGTGCGAATGTGAAAATTAGTGAGATAGAGTACTAAGGGTCGTTTAGTATGTTACTTTCATTAAAAATGGTTCCATAAAATACGCAAATGACCGCGCATCATTTTTTTCTTAACTTGGTACGATGGGCGGTCTTGCAGGGGAATTCTCTATCCGCCCAATGGGTGAATATATCGGAGTTGATAATTATTTTTCTGAGAAATTTCCCTTTCCCATTGCCAGATGGCTTCAGAATGTCAGCAACAACCCCCTGTTTTTTTAACGCGCCAGACTTAAATGCAAATTCGCAACGTCGCTGTCATTGCTCACGTAGACCACGGGAAGACCACTCTCACAGACCGCCTGCTTTATCAGTCGGGTATGTTTCGCACGGAAGATCTTGATAAGCTGGCGGGCGGCCAGCACGGACTGGTTATGGACTCAGGGGATTTGGAGCGCGAGCGTGGCATCACCATCACGGCAAAAAATTGTGCAATCCGTTGGAGGGATCCTCGAGGCGGGCAGGAATACAAGATCAACCTCATCGATACTCCGGGGCACGCGGATTTCGGCGGCGAGGTTGAGCGGGTGCTGAACATGGCTGATGGCTGCCTGCTGGTGGTGGATAGTTTTGAGGGCCCTATGCCGCAGACACGCTTTGTGCTAAGCAAGGCGCTCGCACTTGGTTTGAAGCCCGTTGTGGTGATAAACAAGGTGGACAAGCCGGCCGCTCGTCCTGATGCCGTTGTCAATGAGGTCTTCGATTTGCTTGTCGCACTGAATGCACCCGAGTATGCGCTGGATTTTCCGGTGGTGTATGCCTCGGCTCGCGAAGGCTGGGCGACAACAGACCCAACGCGGATCAAGGCAGACCGGCCTGCCAACTTGCTCGATTTATACCAGACGATTGTTGATTCAATTCCCGCACCTTACGCACCAGGGTCGTCACGCGGAGCTGCTGCTGGATTTGCGACCCGGGAAGAGGCTTTGGAGTATCCGCTCCAGATGATGGTCACGAGTATTTTATATAGTGACTATGTCGGACGCATTGCCGTTGGTCGTGTTTCCGCAGGTACTTTGTGGAACGCCCAACTTGTTGCATTGGTAGGACGAGATGGAAGTATCCATCGCCAGAAGATTCTCAAACTGGAAACCTTTGAGGGTTTGCGCCGGACTGAGTCTGCCGAAGCCACTGCCGGGGATATTTGTGCGGTGCTGGGCCTTGATAAGGTGGAGATTGGCGCTACCATTACTGACCCTGAAACCCCGGTGCCATTGCCTCCGGTGGAAATCGATGAGCCGACAGTCACAATGGCGTTTCGGGTCAACGATTCACCTTTTGCCGGGCGGGAAGGAAAGTATGTCACCGGCCGCCAGATTGGCGACAGATTGGAAAAAGAGTTGGAGAGGAATGTTGCGCTTCGCGTGGAGCGAACGCCTGGCAGCGATTCCTTTCAAGTGTCGGGCCGAGGGCTCATGCATCTTGGGGTATTGATTGAAACCATGCGAAGGGAAGGTTTTGAAGTTCAGGTTGGAAAGCCGCAGGTGATCATCCGCGAAATCAATGGAGTGAAATGCGAACCAATCGAAACTTTGGTTATCGATTGTCCTGAGGTGAACCAGAGTGATGTGATGTCGCTGGTACTCGGACGCAAAGGCGAGCTTCAGCATATGGATGCCAAGACCGGGGCGACCGGATGGATTCATATGGAATTTAAAATCCCCTCCCGGTCTATTTTCGGACTTCGCACCATGCTGCTCACCGCCACGCGTGGTGAAGCCATCATGCATCACACATTGCTCGCCTATGAACCAACCAAGGGGGAACCACCTCGTCGCCCGCAGGGAGTGATGGTGGCCAACGCGAGTGGCGCTGTTACGGCCTATTCGCTCGACCGTCTTTTTGACCGGGGCGATTTCTTTGTGAAACCCGGTGATGAAATTTACGAAGGCCAGATCGTAGGCGAACATTGTAAGGACAACGATTTGCCGGTGAATCTCGACATCAATAAGAAGCTTTCGAATGTGCGGGCGGCAGGCTCTGATGATCAGGCCAGAATTAAGCCACCCCGGATCATGTCGCTGGAAGCCAGCTTGGAATATATCGAGACAGACGAACTCGTCGAGGTTACGCCCAGTTCACTCCGCTTGCGTAAACGCTGGCTGAAAGGGCACGAACGAAAAAAAGCTGAGAAGACTGCCGAGGACGCTTGGTTGTAATTAAACCGTATTACCAAGAGACAAGATGCACTTGTTTCTTGGTGTTGTACTTCATTACCTGCTCTGATCGCAATAAGAGGTACTAGCTTACCTTGTGCCAACCTACTTCAAACGTACAACGATGGAGGGTGGAGTCGGACTGTGGATCCAGAGCAAATTCTGTAAAGGCGTAGCCGCAATGGGTGCGCAGTTGTCGGATGTCGCTTTGCTTGGTGCTCCGAGGCAGCTGTTTTTGCAATAGACTGGCTGTGCACTTGGAAAGAGTGCCCTAAATTGAGCCGGTAGCTGACCACCACTTAGAATCT
>JAITVQ010000253.1 GCA_031285745.1 Puniceicoccales bacterium
TGCCCTGGGGAATTTGCGCGCGATCGTTTTTCAGCCAGCGGATGATTTGCGCGGAATTATAGGAAGGCCGATGATCGCCGCTCAACATGGGCGTCATCACGAAATGCACATTCCCGGCGTCGAACGAATACCAGACCGGGCCAAATAACTCTTCAAACAGTTCTTCACCATAATTGCCCCGAACCAGATCGTGATTGCCGATTCCGTAGAGCATGGTGGTGCCGATGGTTTCGGTGGTGATTTCGGCAGCATGAAAGCGAAGTCCGGCGTCGTAGCAGATATCCCCTGTGTGCATGACAAAGGCGGTGGGATTTTCCTGCACGTAGTCTTTCAGATTATCCAGCCAGCCGCCGTTGCGGTCGGCATTTTGGGAGGCGGGCATGAATAGCTCGCTGTCGGCGATCTGGATAAAGCGAAATTCCGTTTGGGGATGCGGGGATTTTTCGAGGGCGAAATCGTAAGCAGTATCCTTGCCGGAATATCGCTGGAAAAATTGCTTGGTGGGACGAAATCCGGCCGGAGTGGTGATGGAGATAAACCGGGTGCCGTCTTCTGCGGGCAAAGTAAAACGCCCGGTGTTATCCGTCTTCACGACGTGATTTCCATCCGTGACCAAAACGCCTGCCATGGGAGAGTTATCCGGAGCGAGGCGGATGGTGCCGTTGGCTTGGGCCTGGGCGATCCGGGGAGCGAGGGTTGCCAGTGAACAAAGTAAGAACAATAAAACGCGTGTCATGGGATGTGGTAATTACCTGTGACAGGGTTTCTCGCGGTATGTTCAAGTTTGTCGGTTAAGACAAATGTACTATATCTGCGGTGTCGGCATCCGGAGAAATATTCGACAAAAAAACCTGTCGATGCCGACAGGTTTTAAATGGTGCGGGTAACCAGACTCGAACTGGTGTCACCACTTTGGAAGAGTGGGGTCCTACCACTGAACGATACCCGCGGTAAAAGACAGGCGTGCGATATCGCCACACAAATTCACAAGGTCAAGTATTTCTCTCCAATTTCTTGACCCATTTCTTTTAAAGGGGAAAACTGGCCTCGTCATGGCTTCCCCTAAAAAATCCCGCAATGTGCTGCTTTATGCCGCGCCCAACTCCAACGCAGACATGCTCTGGTTCAGCCGCTTCCACGCTGGCGACCCATTTCTGGCCTTTTCTTCCAAGGGGAAGAAAATCGGCATTGTCTCGCTTCTGGAAGTTACCCGGGCGCAAAAAGAATCCGACTTCGATGAAGTCCTGAATCTGCAAAACATCCTCACTACCCTCCGGGAAAGGCAACCCGATGCCGGAGTGGCCGAGGTTGTGGCCTGGGCTGCCAGAAAATACAAGATTTCCTCCTTCTCCGTGCCAGCCGATTTCCCGGCCAGCCTTTACAAACAGGTCAATGCGCTGGGAATACACTTGGATATCGGGACCGTCCCGTTCTTTCCCGAGCGCGTTATCAAAACCAAGCAGGAGCAGGAGTGGATTCGCGCTGGGAACAAGGCGTCTGCTGCCGGATTCAAGGCCGTGGAAAAAATCCTCGCCGAATCTACCATTCGCAAGGGCTTTGTCTGGCATGAGGGCAAAGTGCTTACCTCGGAAAAACTGCATCTCGCAATCGAACGCGCCTGTCTGGACAACGGAGCCCTGAATGTCACAGGCCTTATTGCGGCAGCCGGAGACCAGGCCGTGGATTGCCATTGTCATGGCAATGGTCCCATTCGCGCCAACGAACTCATCGTGGTGGACATTTATCCGCGCGTCAGCGCCACCGGTTATTTCGGCGACATGACCCGCACCTACCTGAAGGGCAAGGCCAGTCCTGCGCAAAGAAAACTGGTTGAAACAGTACGTGCAGCCCAGAAGGTCGCATTCGCCGCGATCAAAGCCGGGGTGCTTGGGGCTGATGTTCACAAAAAGGTCGCGAGCTTCTTCATCGAAAAAGGATACAATCCCGGAGTCGATCGTGGCTACCAAGTCGGCTTCTTCCACGGGCTCGGGCACGGGTTGGGTCTCGATGTGCATGAAGATCCCAGCCTTGGCTTGCGCGGTACCAAACCGCTGAAACCTGGCATGGTCGTCACTGTTGAGCCGGGCCTCTACTATCTGGGGATAGGCGGATGCCGTATCGAAGACGTCGTCCTGGTCACCAAGAACGGTTGCGAGCCGCTATCCAAGCATCCCTATCGCTGGGAATTTGCCTGAGTGGAAGACTGGAATCACTGGGATCGCCGCCGGTCCCAGTGAAGAACTATTTTTTCCCAAAGTACTTCAGAACTTCGGCCAGCGTTCGGCAGTTCAAAATGTGTCGGGGTTCCAGCCAGCCCTTGCGGGCGGCAGCAACGCCATTGGCGACATAGCGTAACTGCTCGGTGGCATGGGCATCGGGATTGATGGAGCACAACAAGCCACGTTCCGCAGCCCGTCGCCACAAACGCCAATCCATGTCCAGGCGTAGCGGGGTGGCATTTAGTTCAATGATCTTTTTATTGGCGATGGCGGCATCAATGACCTTCTGGGCATGAACCGGATAAGGCTCGCGAAACAGAAGCAACCGCCCGGTCAGGTGTCCCAACATGGTCACATACGGATTCTCCAGCGCCCGTATAATGCGGGCGGTCATGGCGTCTGCATCCGGTGTGGACCTGTTATGCACCGAGGCGACAACGTAATCAAGCCGGGCTAGAACGGAATCGTCGAAATCCAAGGTTCCGTCTTTAAGAATATCAACCTCGCTTCCAGCAAACAGACGAATCTTCAGGCGTTTTTCGGCATTCAGCTTGCGAATGGATTCCACCTGCTCGGCAAGGCGTGCTTCGGTAAGGCCATTGGCCTGAAAACTGGATTTGGAATGATCGGCGATGCCCAGATACTCCCAGCCCATGCTTTCGGCGGCTTTGGCCATTTCCTCCAGGGTGCCGGTACCGTCGGAAGCAATGGTGTGGTTGTGAAACGCACCGCGCAAATCGGCAAGTGTGACAAGATTGGGCAATTTGTTTGCCTCGGCCGCCTCGATTTCGCCCAATCCCTCCCTAAGTTCGGGCGGAATATACGGCAGCCCGAGCGCGGCAAATATATCGGCTTCACTCTTTGCCTTTGGTGCCGTCACGTTCGCGTCCTTTGGCGTAATGCCCCATTCGCTCAGGCTGAGTCCGTGCTGGAGTGCCCGGTGGCGCATGGCGACATTGTGATCCTTGGACCCGGTGAAATGGTGCAGGGCAAAAAAGAACTGTTCCTCGGGCACGACTCGCAGATCGGCCTGCAATCCGCTGGAGAAACGCACACTGGACTTGGTATCTCCCTTGGCGGTCACTTCCAGGATATCGGGCAGGCTGGTAAACCAGTCCATGACCGGGGCGGGATCAGCCGCGGCAACCAAAAAATCAAGATCGCCCACAGTCTCCAAGTGTCGTCGAAGACTTCCGGCCGACTCGGCGTGGACAACTCCCTTCAGCGCGCGCAGTCCTTCCAAAATCGGCAAGGCCACCTCGGCAGCGATCGGCCAAAGGTGACGCTTGGAATAAGCCTCCCGGTTACGAATCCCGATCAGGATTTTTTCACAGGTCTTTTGGCCAAATCCCTTGAGGGCGGCAACGCTGCCATCCTCGCAGGCCTTTTGCAGCGCAGGAATGGAATCAATCCCCAGTTCTTCCCAGAGAGCCTTGACCTTTTTGGGGCCCACGCCGGGGATCTCCATCATCGTCAGCAAACCGGGCGGCAATGAATCGCGCAGTGTATCGTAAAATTTTAATTTCCCGGTTTGGTGGAGTGTAGTGATTTTTTCCGCAATGGCTTCTCCGATACCGGGAACATCTTTCAAGGCATTGTCGGCAATCAATACCCCGAGATCACCCTGCAAGGTTTCCAGGGCGCGGGCTCCGGCATGATAGGCACGAACCTTGAAAGGGTTCTCTCCCTTGATTTCGAGAATGGTGCCGATTTCGGACAGAATGTCGGCAATGGTATTTTTATCCATGGCGGAAGCGGTGGAGCGGGGTGATAGATGAACTGAACCCGGCGGTGGAATGAAACCAATACCGCCGGAGTAAACGAAACGAGCTATTACTTGGCAGAGTCGCTGCTTGGTTGCAGCCCCAGGGATTTTGCAGCCTCAAGCGCCTTGTTAACCGACTCCGAGGCACTGGCGAGCTTGCTGTTCCAGGAGCCCGCCAGACTGGAGACGATTTCTTTTTGCGGGTCGGTCAACTTTACCTGCGATCCCACCTGCTGGAGGCTGGAAACGATTTCAGTCGTATTGCCACCCTTGATGGCGGTGATGGCTTTGTTGACAACACCTGTGGCGGCAGAATCGGCATCTTCAAAACTGCGCCCCAGTGCAAGCACAGCGACGTTACTACGAATTTCACTGACCATCTCCATCTGCGAGTCACTGGGCTTTGCCGCGATAATCTTTTGCAAGGCGCCGGTGGCTTCCGTGTCGTTGCCACTCTGCACACCCGAGGTCAATTTTCCCAACTGTTCCTTGATGGTGTCGCTGGAAGAGGAGGAAAGCTTGGTCGCGGCATCGGTGATCTGTTTGACGATAGCTGCGCTCTCTGCCTTGACGTCATCGATAGAGGTGGCGGAAGTCGTCGTCTTGCTGGCGGTGGATGCCGCAAGCGAGGCTTTGGCCTGCTCTTTCAGGTCGGCGAGCGCCTGTTTTCCCTGGGTTTTTGCATCGTCAATGGAAGCCTTGGCCTGGGTCTTGGCGTCGGTGACGGCAGCCTTGGCTTGTTCGGAGGTTTGGCTGGCGGCGTCTTTTACCTGCTGCTTGACCTCGTCGGCCGTGGCTTTCGCCTGCTCCTTGGTTTGGTTATAAGTTTCCTTCGCTTGGTCGGCGATCTGCTGGCCGGTTTGCTTGGCGGCATCCAGCGCTCCGGGAGTGTCACTGGAAGCTGTGTTGGCTGCCGTGGTTTGGGCGGACTGGGAAGCCGGGGTGGTTTCCTTTTTCTTGTCTTCGCCACATCCCGAAAGGACGAGCGAGGCGGCTGCGAGAAATAAGATCCAGTTTTTCATGGGACTTGGTGCGGTTGACTGTGAAAAAAAAGGCAATTCAGCTTACACAATACGCATTTTTTCCGCGAGGTAAACTGACTTGATGTGTTCGAAGTCAGATTCCCGGTCATCACTCACCAAGACGTAATTGTAATGTTTCCACTGTTGCATCTCGGCCTCGGCCACCCAAAGGCGCCGCTCAATCTCATCCTGGCCGTCGGTTCCCCTGCCTTGCAACCGCTTGCGTAACTCATCCATGCTTTGCGGCATGATAAAAATACTGACGAGCGCATGCTTTAGCTCGGGATCATTTTCTGCGACATCCCGTACGATGCCTGCGCCTTGCACGTCGAGATTAAGCAGCAGGTCAAAACCATTTCGCAAATGCCGGTAAACGTCTTCTCTGCGGGTTCCATAGCGTTGACTGTGGACGACAGCGTGTTCCAGAAATTCGCCGCCTGCAACTTTCTGCTCAAAGGTGGACTTATCGAAAAAATGATAATCGACCCCATTGACCTCTTCACCTCGCGGAGCCCGGGTGGTGCAAGTAATAACCCTACGGATGCGGTCGGGGTAAGAGGCAGTCATCCGTTCGCAGAGCGTTGTCTTTCCACTCCCGGCAGGACCGGAAACCAGTATCAACAACGGGCGAGGTTGAAAATGAGGGCTTGGGTTGCTCATGTTGCTGAGGAGGGTGCAAAGCAGGCGGCGGCGAGGTTGGCTATGCCGATGACCAGAATAATAGTGCCAATGGCTAGCGTACGAGGACGTTTTTCCAGCGCCCAAGTGCTCCAATTGCGGAAAACATAAGGTGCTGCACCCCACCAAATACCCAGTACGACCAGAATATAGCAGGTGCAGGCCAGGACGAAGCTATAGGGCAATTTCATATAGCCGATATCCAGCAGGGCCCGGGCCGACAATAGCATCACAACTGCCAAGCCTCGCACGGCAAGCAAGTCACGCAGGTATTTGAACGAAAGCAGCGCGGTTACTCCAAAAATCCCCAGCATCCAATTTCGGGGAAACCCAGCCAAGTCAGATTCACCCAATTGGGAGACGATCCATAGAAACCAAACAGCACCGCCGCCAAAAAGCACTACTGCCGCACCCATCGAGCGGGGAAATGCGCGGAGCATTGATGACACAGGTTGAGAACCTGAAACGAGCGCAAGCCCGGCAACGACAAAAATAACTCCGAGGAGAATGTAGGCGGTAACAAGTGTCATCGTGAAAACTGGATAACACCATGTCCGGCTGTTCCAATGAGACAAGCGGATTCACGGAGGACTGTCGGCATAGCATTAATTAACACTCACCGAGCCCCCTCTGTTTGTGGGGTGCAGAGTCCTTGGGCTTAAGTTCTATATGGTCCCGGTCCACACAGGACCTCGATAAAATTCCTGACCAATGGAGACCTGTCAGTTGCCTTCCAGATTACATACAGTTGCAGGCGCAAATCAGGGCCACTCTCCTTGATCGGGCGAACGACGATACCATCCACCATGGCAAGACTGTGCATATCCGGTAGCAGCGATACCCCCAATCCTCCCGCCAGCATGGCGATAAATGGCTCGAAACTCGATATGGCTTTAAGGTTCCCCGGCTTTATCCCCCGGGTTTTGAGAACCGAGAGGATATTTTCGATGTGCAGTCGTTTCTTGGCATCACCTATTGCCAATAGATTTTGCCCCGCGAGTTTCTCCAGTGGCACGCTTCGTAACGATGCTAGCGGGTGGTGGGATCCCATCACAACCCGGGTGGGAGTATCGACCACCAGGGCACAGACCATTCCGGTTTGCTTCACCGCTTCCTGGCCATAGACAAATCCAATTTGAATATCTCCCCGGTTAATTGCCTCTACATGCTGATGCTGAAGTTCAATGCCGAGGTCCACCAGAGTTACATCGATTTCAGGAAACCGCTTTTGATAGGTTTCCAAACAGACTGGCAAAAAACTATACCCGAGTTGTCCGGGGCTGCCGATTCGCAATGATCCGCGTTTTCCATTTCCGGCTTCTTGTGCCGCAACTATTACCCCTTGGGCATGCTGGACCAATTGCCTGGCTTCGCGCAAAAGAACTTCGCCGGGAATAGTCAGGCTAACTCCTTTCGTATCCCGGGTAAAAAGCGAAACATTTAGCATCTCTTCGAGCATCTTTATTTGGACACTCAAGGCCGGAGGAGAAACATGAAGGCGTTCTGCTGCTTTTCGAAAATTCAGCTCTTCGGCTACGGCGATAAAATAACGGAGATGCCTTATTTCCATTCTGAATATGGTTAAGGATTAGCTTGATGTGACAAAACTAAAAAATGCGACTTCCTGCATAAAAATACTTCATCTATAAGACTAAGCAAACGACCTTTGCTCATGGCGGGATGCCATCACTTTGACATTATTGTGAGCTCTTGTTTGGCCGCCGTTTTGATCTGGGATGAGGCATTGGGGTGAACGCTCAGGGGCAGGGCAGATATCCCCGTTTTAAAAAGAACGTCCAGCATCTCTGTGGAAATGCGGCAATTTTGCGGCGTTTTAAATTCGTAATAAAAATCTTTTCCACGGGCTGTGCGTTCGCCTTGTCCGTTTGCCTGCATGTCCCATGAAATGAGCTTGAGGCAGGACTCCTTTCCGGCGTGGCTCAAATGGAAACTGTATGTTGCCTCGGACTGGCTGAGGTCGTTTTCGGCAAGCACCGATTGCCAAAAAGACTCGTCCCATTTTCTCTTTCCGTAGTAAGGTAAATCCACCGTCAGCATCGCTGTATCGAAAACAAAGTCGAATGGTGCCATTACGATCATTACCGGAATTAATCCCAATCCTCCCTGCGATCCCATGACTTCATATCCCTTGAGGGATGGGTACAGTTGAGGGGAAATATTGCCCTCGTTTTTGCTGGCATTACTGCGCGCCATCAGGCTCATGCAGCCGGAAAATACCCCTGCCATCAATGCAAACGCCGCTGAAAGCAGCATTCGATGGGCGATTCTCCAGGAGTTCATCGCCTCATCTTTTCTGATTTTTATAAAACGTCCATGGAGAAAAAGAACAATGCAGACACAGGTGTGTTTGGGGTCGTTTGGGAGAATTATGGTTTGCAATATCCTAAAGTTTCAGTTTATTCTGAAAATTATGAATAAAACATTAGCCAAGGCTCGGGAAGATTTCATCGCGCAATGGGGGGCGATGGGCACGGCATGGGGAATCAACAAAACGATGGCACAAATTCACGCCCTGTTGATGGTATCCCCTCATCCCATGAACACCGATGAAATCATGGAAGCCCTGGATATCAGCCGGGGGAATGCCAACACCAACCTGCGTGAACTGGTAAACTGGGGTTTGATTCGGGTGGTGCTTCAAAAAGGGGAGCGAAAAGACTTCTTCGAATCAGAGAAGGATGTGTGGAAAATGTTCTGCCTTATCGCCCGGGAGCGGAAACGCCGGGAGGTGGATCCGGTGCTTGCGGCGTTGGAGACTTGCGCTAACCAAACAAGCGATTTGAAGGGTGAGGAAGCTGATGCTTTCAACAAAACCGTAGCTGATTTACAGGATTTTGTCGGGTTGGTGTCGTCACTATTGGAGAGAATAGGCCGTAGCGAGCAAAGCACTGTTTTGCCCATGGTCATGAAACTCCTGAAATAATGTAACATCATTACGATAATGACTCAACCAAGCTTAACCTAAACTTTCAATATTTCCTGAAAATTATGAATGCGAAACAAAAACACATGGTCACAGGTGCCTTTGGTTTGTCGGGGCGTTATATTGCCCGGCGACTGCTTGCCTTGGGTCATCATGTCGAAACCTTGACCAACACGAAACCCGCAGAAGATCCTTTTGGCGGGGCAGTTATTTCGCATCCCCTGGATTTCAACGATGCCGAAGGGCTGGCCCGCTCGCTGGATGGAGTCGATGTGTTCTACAACACCTACTGGGTGCGATTTGACCACAAACGCTTTAATCACGAACGAGCCGTCCGAAATACACAGCTACTATTCGCTGCCGCCCAGCGGGCAGGTGTTTGCCGGGTTGTTCATGTGAGTATCACCAACCCCGATGAAAATTCACCGCTGCCGTATTTTAAGGGGAAAGCGCAGTTGGAAAAAACGCTCCGCGAGTCAGGCATTCCCCATGCGATTCTGCGTCCGGCGGTATTGTTTGGCGATAATGCCATTCTTCTGAACAACATCGCCTGGATGCTGCGCCGGTTTCCGATCTTCGGTATCTTCGGCGATGGACAGTATCGGATTGAGCCTATCCACGTGGACGATCTTGCGGCACTGGCAGTCGAACATGGAGCAAACGCCAACAACATTACTGTGGATGCCAAGGGGCCGGAATCATTCACCTATCGGGATCTGGTACATGCCATTGGCAAGGCTATCGGGCACGATCGTCCGCAGATTTCTATTCCTCCTTGGTTGGGCTATTGGGGCGGGCGCATGATGGGAGCGGCCAAGGACGATGTTGTCATCACCCGTGAGGAAATTCGTGGATTAATGGCAGGATTGCTGGCGACAGACTCTGTACCCACAGCACCAACCCGGTTAACCGATTGGCTGGCGGAAAACGGGGAGTGGCTCGGGAGGACTTACCAGAATGAACTGAGACGCAGGCAGTGATTTTTTTGATTCGAGAAGATATGAACTAGGATGGTTGCCCATTGGGCGATGCGATGCCTTCAAGCATGTAACGCAATCCCCACACGACTTCAGCCATGGTGTTGAAGTCCAACTTATCGGCTGTGTCGCTCAATTCGTGATAATCGTTGGAGCGAAGAAAAGCGGTGTCGGTAACGGCGAAAGCAGGCACTCCCTGTTTCCAAAACGCCCAGTCATCCGACCAGCCGATGCGCTTCACCATTTGCGGAAAATGCGTGTGCCGCAGTTCAATCCGGGAATGTTGCTGAAAAATGGCCGAACACTCCTTGGTGAACGGCACTGACCCACGATTGCTCAGGAAGCAAATGTAATCCGGCTTGCGTGACAACCCAACCTGTGGCGACAGCGGGATGCGCTTGCTTTGCGGGCCGGGCGAATAATTGCCCAATGTCTCGGGAGAGATCATGCCGACTACTCTGCGCGATTTGTCAGAGGTTAATGCTTTGGCATAAACCAGACTCCCCATGGCTTCGCTCTGAAAGAATGGCGGCTCCTCGTTCACAAAAGCCACAAAATGAATCGTGCGCTCTGTTGGTGTATCGCGGAGCATGCGGGCCAGCGCCAGCGTGGCGGCAACCCCGGTGGCATTGTCGTTGGCGCCCGGGGTGCCTTTCCTGTCCTTGCACGGGCTATAACTATCATGCCAGCCGGGCATTCCTACCTTGGAGTCATAGTGGGCGCCCACCACGATAATCTCGTCGGGCCGTGTTGTTCCCTGCTTGATCACCTCCAGATTCCAAACCGTCATGGCTGCACATCCGTAGGCCTTGCTGTCGGGGACATTTACTGGCAGACGTTTCACTGTATAGCCGATTCTCTGAAACTCCTCCTCAATCCAAACCGCGGCCTTTTCCAATCCATCGGGATTATGGCAATTTCTCTCCCCGATATCCTCGGAAAGTTTCTCGACAGAAGCACGCAATTCAACGGCCAGATCCTTGGTGGTTAAACGAACATGGTCTTCGGCCAGATCAGGTTGATACACCGTGGTACAGGAACACAGCGATAATCCTGACACGAGGGCGGCTGCAATCAGGGTGGATGCCCAAAGCCATTTTCTTTTTCGAATGACAGAACCGCGTGAGGTATTCATGACCTCCCATCATATCAGACATCCTGCACATCGCCTAATTGATAAAAGCAATGGCTCCCATTGAAAAACTTAATGGCATCTTCGAAAAATGAATGGCAGGAGCGTCGTCGGATGGGACTTAATGCTATTTTTTCAGTGAGAAGAAGCTCAGGAAAGCTGGGGAAAAGAGAACCGCGAATAGACGCGAATGAACACGAATCTGCTAAAAAAGAAATCTCGATGAAACGCATATCCTAACTCTCCCACCTGTTTTAAACAGGCAATTCATTGCTAAAAATTCGCGTTCATTCGTGTCTATTCGCGGTTCCTGTCTCTTTAGCAGAGGCCAAATGAAAAAACCACAGGGGCCGTGCCGCAAGGCCTGGCTATTCCTGCGATTTCAAAAACTTCCGCAACTTGGGCGCAATCACAATGGAGCAGTAAGGTTGATTGGGATTCTGATTGAAATAATCCTGATGATAGTCCTCGGCTGGCCAGAATTTTTCCAAAGGCAGTATTTCCGTGACGATGGGTTTTGCAAAAGAATCCTGGGTAATAGCCCGCAAACCTTCCGCCACCGCTTTTTGCTCCGGGGTGCTGAAAAATATCACCGAGCGATACTGTGTTCCGATATCCTCACCTTGCTTGTTCAGAGTCGTCGGATCATGAATGTGCCAGAAAATCTTCAACAAGGCCTCACATAAAATCTGTCGCGAATCGAATTGAATTTGTACAACCTCGGCATGTCCGGTGCTGCCTGTGCAGACCTGCTTGTAGGTGGGGTTATCCACCGTTCCACCCGCGTAGCCGGAGGTGACTTTCTGCACGCCCTTTACCTTTTGGAAAATTGCTTCCAGGCACCAGAAACATCCCCCTCCCAGAATCAGCGTCTCGATTGGATCTGTACTTGATGTAGGGCTCTCTCCGGCGGAAGGGAGTCCTTCGCTGTCAGCCGGGTAATGTAACCGCGTTCTGGAGGGAAAAAATGCCGAACGGAAAAGGTTCACGGGATCAGTTTCTGCTTGCGAAGCTCGGTCCGCAACGTGGTGCAAATGTCGGAAATCAAGCCCTTCAGATTACTGGGATTACGAGTCTCCGTGGTGCCTGACCAAACCAACTTACCCGACTTTACATCGTAAATACTGGTTTCCACCTGCACGACGCGATCAGTGTAAACCACCGGATCACCGTAAAGCGGGCGGAGCCCGTAACCGGAGGACCAATAACCATCAATGGTGTGATAAGGGACAGGGTACGTGCCGGGTGCATCGTAGGATTCGGTGATATCGGAAACCGGACGCACTACCACCAACCCGTCGGCATTGACGTCAGCCAACACCTTTTTGAGTTTCGCGGGATCCTTGAGTGCGGTGCTATCCGGCAGCACTGTATATCCGGGAATAACCGTAGTGCTGGTGACATATTTACGCACCTCATCCTCGACTATGCGCCGGGCGGCACCATCAGGGGTCGTGGCGACAACCAAAATGCGTTGATAGCTCAACTCCTTTACTTCGGGAGCCGTCCAGGTCTGCTCGACCTCGGTGCCGCTTCCACATCCGGAAAAAATAAAAGGAGCGGCAAACGCTATGCCGAAAAGAAAAAGTCCTGCGGTCTGGAAGGGTTTCATGAATGGCGGAGTTGTGTTTCGCCAAGCATGTCTCCAAACAGCGGAAAATCAAGCCGCCAAGCATGATACCGGAATTATTTATGGATAATTTTGCCCAACAGCGCCAACAATGCCGGGTAGTCCACCTTGGCATTATGCCGCTTATCCACCGGGATTCTTTCGACGAGCAATACTGTATCAAGTCCAGCCCAGGTTAATTTTTCCTTTAATGCGGCCATCTTCTTTGATGATGCCTGTGTTCCTTGCGCGGGTTCGACGACCAGTAATCGTTTTCCTGCGAATGCTATCAGTGCCGAACGATTTACCCAGGAGAATTGACGGGCTGCGCATTCCACGGCGAATGGGTGAACCGTGCCCGCTCCATCCCTGATGACTGCCCCAACTCGTCCTAGCAACCACAGCTTCCCGTCATCGTCACATCGTCCTGCGTCCCCGGTGCGATGCCAGATTTTGTCTCCATCCTTTATCTTTGTCTCATTGTCGCCGATGCCATTCAGATAGCCGCGTAAAACATGCTCCCCGGTGACAATGATTTCTCCCGTCTCTTCCTCAATGCGTAATGAGACTTCTGGAACGAAGTGTCCTGCAATCAATCCACCGCCTGCATTCATGCGTTCCCTGTCTTCCTTTGAAATTGCGGAGCGCGCAATGTGGGCAATCGGTTCGGCCTCGGTCGAACCATAGACAGCTACGGGATCACATTCGGGGCAGGCTTCGGCTAGCCGATCCAGCAAATCCGGAAAAACAGGAGCGCCGCCGGTATAAATTCGCCGAAGTTTTTTCATCGCGTCCTTTTCGGGTAAAGATGCTTTCAGCAAGCATTCAAAAAAAGCAGGCGAAGCTGCACAGCGCGAAATATTCAAACGCTCAATTTGTCGCAACACTGGCCCGGGATCAATTTCTCCCGGTTTCCGCAGGTCTGCCTCGGGAATCACAGTTGTCATTCCGGCGGCGAGATTGGCCAGCGCGAAAATGGGCAAAGTCGCCAGATCGACATCGCCAGTCTTTAGCTCGATTGCCGGAACCAAAGCGTGAAATTGAGCCAACAACAAACCATGTGTTCGCACGGCTCCTTTGGGTATGCCAGTGCTGCCGCTGGTGAAGGTAACCAGGGCAGGCGTTTCCTTTGTAGCGGGAAAGTTTTCTTTTTCGCCGACAGCGCCATTCCTAAACAGGGCAGGTGCTCCCGGTAAAGTTCCAGCAGAGGAAAACTTCTTGGGAATCCGTCTCAGACTACTGGAAGTGAGCCGGAGCAAATGCGCCTTGGGTGTGGCAATAAAAGCCTTGGGTAGCAGTGTGGCACAGCAAAGCTCCATGTGCTTACGTCCTGCCGACGGGTCCAAAAACATGGCAATGGCTCCGATGCGCATCAAGGCCAGCAACACCACATATAGCCGGGCTGACATCGGTTGGAAAACAAGTACGGCATCACCCGAATTCAATCCGGCATTTTTCAACCGTCCGGCGCAGGCGGCAATCTGTTTCTCCAAATCAGCAAACGTCAGCACCGTATCCCGTCCGCCTTGCGATTCGATGATCGCTGGAGTTTCAGGGATTTGCTTCACCCACTTATCCAACAAGGAAACCAGATTCATGAGATCACTTCGGATGGCAGTTTTTTGGAAAACAACGTATAACGGCGAAAGACCTGTGCATAGCGGGAGCTGATATTCAGCGCATTGTTCGACTCATGCATCAGCGCGTGGATGATACGTTTGTATCCCAGCCTTGCCCCGGCCTCGTGCGTCTTACCCACTAACAGGGTCCCTATGCCGGCATAGATGCGACCCGGCAGGACGGCTTGGGTCTTTAGGATCAGCGTATCCGGATTGTCACCCTTGGCGGCATCGGGAATGGCAAACATAAAGCCGACAGGTTTTCCCTCGTGCTCGGCAATGGAGCATAGCTCCGGATGAACCAACGGACGGATTGCACGATACTGGGCGATGAAAGCCTCCCTTGGTAGCGGTGTGTAGAGAAAATTATGGGAGAATGCCTCCACGGAAACTGTGTAAATTCGCTCCAATTCTGCCTCGAAGTCATCCAGCTTCAATGAACGAAACCGAACGCCGTTCCGATGTAATCGCTCCGCCGCTTCATCCAAGCGAACATCTCGCGTAGCCAGATCCTCAGTGACTGCGGAGAAATAAGAAGCCAACGGTGCAAATCCTGCCGTTGTCCATTGTACCGGATATTCCGGAGGATTGGTTGGCTCCATGAAAAAGGGTGGAGCTGTTCCTGCCTCAGTGACGAACCGATAGCGTCGCCAAGTATTGCCGTCCATCGGCCCAATGGCGAGTGTGCATCCCTGCCGGACGAGTGTTTCACTCGCGTGTCGTAGCAGTGCTTCCGCAGCAAGAGCATTGGCGGCGGAATAATGCCCGATCATGCCGGTGCGTTCTCCGGGAAGCTGGGCCGTGTTCTTCCACCAGAGCGAGCACCTCGCCTGTATCCGGTTTTCCGCAATACAGACCAAATGCCCGTCTGCTTGATGCTTGTCAGGCAGGGTAGGATCAAAAGGCGGTAGCATCAAGTCATGCTCGGAAACTCCGGCAGATTGGACTTCGGCAAGTGTCAGTATCTTCATGATGAGACGGAAAAAGGGATGTACAGGCTTGCCCATGCTAGGGCAGAAAACGCAGCGGCGATGCCTCCCTGCAGAAACCAGCGAGGTAGTGTAACTCGGGCGTCGCGAGGATTGGGTTCAAGTCGATAAAACGTTAGTGCTGCCAGAAAGATCAGAATCATGCCGATGCCGACAAATACCCAAACCCAGGGGCTTGTGGAAGTTGTCAACAAGGCGAATGGAACCAGGCAAAGTATGGCTGGCCAGAGGGTTGCTATCAGCAAAAGTTGCCAGATGGTCCGTTGCGGAAAATCAAATCCCGTTTGGCTCACTGTGATCATGGCAAAATTGGCTGCCAGCCATACGGTAAATGGGAAGACTAGGTCGGTGTTGCCGGATTCTTGAGCGACCAGTGCCCAGAAGAGCGCTCCGGACGCTACACAAAGTACGCCTTCCAAGGAATGATTGCGTACAGCTCTCCGTTTTCGGGCGAACGGAATAGTGTAACCGATGAACACTGCCAGTGGAGCCAGCAGCCAATTCCATCCGCCCACTGCTCCGCAGAAATAGCACAGGATGATTGCCAGAGCCAATGCCCCGCCGTTTAGGGTTAGTCTCCGTTTCAGCCATAGTGCCGGAATCAATACAACTATCAGCATCAACGTTCGCTGGCCCAATGCCGAGACGTCCATCCCTAGGTACTCTTTTAAAAGCCCGTGGGCTGCCAATGGGATAAACAGATTATCCAGACCGCGCCATGCAGCAGCCTCGGCTAGCATGACCAGACCAGCCAGCAAGATGCCAATCAAGAGGCTCTCTGCCCGGCCGGTTGTCGAAAAGAGCAAAATCGGCACATGGGCACATAAAAATGCCACGCTGAAAAATGCCAACGAGCCCTCCCAGGACTTTCGAGTGCCGTCGGCTGTGGAGTAGCGAGTCCGTCCATAATTGCTGCCAATCAAGGCTCCTGCCGCATCGGCCAGGGTCAGCATCAACACAGGAATGCAGAAGAGCAGTTTGTCTCCCCTGGATAGAAAAAACACTATCGCCACTGCGACGGGAAAATACAGCTCACCGAATGACACACGTTCCACACCACCCAGCACAGACCCCATTCTTGTTCGTAACGTGGAAACACAGCGCACGGCACTTAGCCCGATTACTGCCAGCGTGGCCAGTAATACCACGGGCCACATCTCCGAAAAAAGCCAAGGAAAACTCAGGCAAATCAACCCCATGACAACATGGGCTGTCTTGCGGGAAACTTCCGGGGACAACCGGTTGTCGAACAGTTTCAATCCTCCCATCAAGGCCCCGAGCGCAAGCAAAACGAGTCCGATGCTGCCCCATGCGTTCATAATAATTCCTCCACGACAAAGGCGCTGTAAAAGAAAGCCTTGTCCTGTTGGTGCAATTGTCGGGACAGTGCATCCAATGGTTGGATACGATCTTTCAGTGACTCGGGTCGGCTGCGCGGAGCCAGCATATTCCAATAAGCCAAACGCCCGCCAGGGCAACCAGCCTTGATGATTCTTTCCAGTAGCCGGGTATAATTATCCGGCGACATATATTCAAAAATATCGCTCAAGTTGAACTTGTGGATGCGCGTGCCGGAGTTTCGAATCAGGAAATCCTCAATGGTCATGCCGTGCCACTCCAGCCGGTCTAATCGACTTCTGATCCGGTCAAAATTCTCCTCACGCAAGGCCCAGGGCAGGGCATCTCCGTGCGTCCCTTTCAGGATCCAATGGAGATAGGGATTTTCTGCCGGATTGAGTTCCGTCAAGGCGTGGTGACACCGGTCCAGGATCTTTTCCGCAACTGATCCCTCCACATATTTGAAGAATCCTGGGTCTCGCCCCAATCGTCCCATCACGAAACGGGAAAAGAACACCTTGAATAACATGCGCCATCGCCAGGTATTCCAATGACGGTCATAGAATGCATGTCGTTCTTCTGCTGTTGCTGCTCCCTGAAGTAGCGCATTAATCGCACATCGACCGTGTACCAATGGCAACGCCCTGTTCCGGAACAGACGAAAGTAATTCTCGAATTTTCCGGCGGAGCCAATGCCCTGCTCAATCAGCCTAGAATGCAACGGATCATCCCAGAACTCACGAATATCTTCATTCAAAAGGGGGCGACAGCGTTGATAGAGTTCCAAACGCCTTGTGCTGGGTCGCGATCCGATCAGTTCCAACAACTCCGGATGCTTCAATTCGCGATAAGCTGCTACACGCAAAGCAAGGCAGGCGAGTTGGGATGGGTTCAGATCCAGTGCGATAACCCGCTCTGCCCCAGCCCCCAGCATCGCCAGCGCATTGTCACCTGCCGAAGCAATGGAGAGGCAGGTATCCGTCCCTTGAATATTCAAGGCAGACAGCAACACATCCGCATCCTCCCAGCATTGGGCGTAACGGATCTGGATGAAATCAACACGAGCAGCGGCTTCGGTGGACATGGTTCGAGGTGCTTTCCGGTGGAATGTCGGGAAGGATTAGTACCTCCTATTGAAATCTAATATCCAGACAAGACCCCAGAGCAGGGGCCATATCCCTGACAGCATAAAAAGAGTAATACCGTGCTTTCTCAAGGTTTGGAAGAACAGGCAATAAATTGCCGGAAGAAGGGTCCAACACAGGCCGCCAATACACAGCGCCCAATACAGAGCCGCAAAATTGCCCCAACCCCAACTTCCCGACGCTTCAAAACCTCCTGACAAATGCTTGCCTCCGATGAATCCGAAAAAGGCAGCAATCAATCCCAAAGGGATGCAAGGGAGTAATTGCTTTCGAAAAGCACAGATAATCATGAATGAAAATCCTATGAGAGGCAGACAAACGGCGCCCAACAAGATGGGTGTAAAGAAAGCTTCTAATGCAGTCATGGTTGGGATGATTTTTTCAGAGGATTTTTTTCACACTGCCTGTTCGTCCGTCCAGCTCGACCAGATCTCCTGTCTTGATCCACGAGGTCAATCCCGGCAATGCCACGACGGAGGGGATGCCCATCTCGCGGGTGACGATGGCGGCATGGGAAAGCAAACTGCCATGCTCGACCAATAACCCAGCGGCTGAGGGGAAGAGCATGATCCAGCCGGGATCGGTGCGCGGTGCGACCAGAATTTCGCCCGGTTCGATGAAAGCGCCTTCGGGTTGCAGGATGACGCGCGCCCGGCCTTGGACAATGCCGGGGCAACAACCGATTCCTTGCAGGGTGTCCGAATCTGGAACGACGGTCTTTTCCCGTTGTTCCGTGAAAGTGTTGCCGACATGGACAGCCCCGTTGGTTTCAAAACGGTCGGATGGCGCCGGAGCCTCACGATAGGCGGCAAATTCAACTTGGCGAAGCTGGATCATCCCTCGCAGGTCAACACTGGCAGCCGTTCCCTCGATGAATCCCAATACCTCGGTGGTCGTCAGGTAAAAGATATCGCGAGGTTCGGCGAGTTTTCCCTCTGCAGTCAACCGTCGGCCTATCTCCATGAAGATGCGCCGGACTCGTCCAAACAAGCGAGTGCGTTCGAAACGCAGGTTCTCCCGGTCCCGTACCCGATCCCGGGCGTGCCGCAAGACCCAGCCGAACAATTTCCGGCGAAGTACGCGTGGGCGCAACTTTTCGCGAACTCGTTTTTCCGCTTCTTCGCGTAAAACTTGTTCGTGGTTCACCGTTTGATTTTGGCCAACGATCCCGCTGCGCGCCAATCGTCCGATGGATCGCAACAGAGGCATGGGATCTTCATGCAGTGTGAGGCTTTCCAGCTTAAGTTCACCAATACAGCGTTCCCCGAATTTATCGAGATAGGCAGTAAACAAGGGCGCCAGCTTGGCGGATTGCCAGGCGGCTGATTCGGCCTCGCAATCGGAGCCGTCGCAGAGTGCGGCGATCAAGGTCGAATTGCCTGCAATGGCCTGGGCCATCTCCCGCACCCGCAGGGCTGGTTCCGCACTGATCATACCTCCTTCGCCGCACAGCAGGTTGTTTTGCAGTGAGGCATCGGTATCGTCGCACCAGTTTTTGCAGAGATGCCGCAGCAGGCCATAAAAGACCATGGCGAAAAAGTCGTTCACCAACGGGGCATCCCAGCGCGTGAGCAACTGCCGCTCCAGATTGCGAAAGTGCGCGGCCAGTTCATCAAGACGCATTTTCTCCAAGGAGGTTTCGCCGGAATTGAGCGCGGAATCCAGCCGTGCATAAAAACGCTTGATGGAACGGGGCAGGGTGAAGTTATTCCAGAACAGGCCAAGGATCGCATTCCCCATCCCGAGCAGATCCTTCCACCGAGCCACTGCGGCGGGCTTGGGTTGGAAGCGGGTGGGTAGTGGTTCCTTTACGCCCATCATCTGCTCCATGAAGCGGCTGTTGACGGCATAACCGGGCAGCATGGCGAGCACCTGATACCAGCTCAGCAGGTTGTAATAAATACGCCCGTGGATCAGGCCCAGCATCCGCGGAAATACATCCCGGTTCTCTTCGATGCGTACCTCGGGTACGCGCATGATCCGGCAAAACTGCTTGTAAACTTCCTCGTAGATCCCGCGCGCAAAGGAATAAGTCAACGGCGTCGTCACCCCATTATAGCTCTCGGCAATGTTGCTATTGTCCCACAGATTGGGAATGCCGTCGGGATCGGGAATTCCAGCCAGCGAAGTGATTGGGCGCGACTGCAATAGCCAGAGCTTTCCACCCTGCATTGCCCACTCGATATCCTGGGGACGCCCGAATTTCTTTTCCAGTTTCCTGGCGAGTGCCGCCACTTGCAGAACCTCGGCATCGTTTAGGCAGGGCTTGTCCACCAGTTCGTCAGGGTTGGCGACTTGGTGTGTTCCTTCGGCGGTTCCTGTTGGAGAGGATCGATGTGAAAATGGTTTTGGGGCAACCTGCCGGTCGATGATGGTATCGTCACGTCTGACTCGCCAGGTGTCGGCATCACAATCGCCCGAAACCAACGCAGTGCCCAACCCATACAGCCCGGAGACTACCACGGTGCCGCGCGACCCGCTGACCGGATCGGCGCCGAACACCACACCCGAACAGTCGGCGGTAATCATCCTTTGTACCAGCACGGCGGGCGGAGTCGGATGACCGGACAGCCCTCGTTCGCGGCGGTAGGCATAGACGCGCGAGGAGAATCCTGAGCGCCAGACATCGGCGACCCGAGCCGAAATATCCGTTGCCGGTACCGATAGAAAACTCTCCAGTTGTCCGGCGAATGAATGATCTCCGCCATCCTCATCCACAGCGGATGAACGCACTGCCCACAATCCGGAGCCACCTTCTGCCTGTACCCGGGCAACGGCCTGGGCAATGGCAGTGGCAACCTCGGCAGAAGGCTGGATGTGTGCCAGTAGTCCAGGTGCCTCCGCCTCGTTTCCCAAGCGGGAAAGCATGGATTCATTGATGCTGGCAGAAAATGCATCGGGAGTAACCACGAACCATTCGGGCACGGGAAAATGTTCCGAACTCAAACGGGCCAATGCTCCGGCCTTGCCGCCTAAACGCGAGAGACTGATATCGGCATCGTTGCCATGGGCGATAAAGGACATGACGTTTAGCTTTTAGTTAAAATCCGCAGCGCCAGCGGCAGTACGCCGAGGATGAGGTACATGAACAAGGTCCAGATTCCTGAGAAAACTTCGATGCGCTTGGAAAGCTTCGGACAGGGGTTTTTCAGAAAACATGTTCCGAGGAAAATGCCGCCTGAGAGGAACACGGCCAGTAAAATTCCAGCCTGCATGGCGAAGTGAATCTTGATAGAGGCGGCCGAGGCGCAGAAGGCCGTGGCGGCCATGCTGGCGAGCCATGCGATGGTCGCATTGCGCATGCCCCATTGCTTGGAATAGGTGGGCACGCCGTTTTCCTCGATGTCGGGTGACCGGATTTTGCGACCGATTTCAATAACCAACCCATTGAAGAAACTGGTCGCGAGAAACCAGCCTAGTCCCGACGGTACCGATTCCCGGGCGCCTGCCCAGTCGCACGCGGTTGCGTAAAAGTCGATCAACGGCATGATCAGCATGTGGGTCCACATGTAGGTGAAAGGCCGGGCCTTCAGCCAGTCGCGCACGAAGAACTCCCGGCTCATCAGGGCGAGGTACAGCCAGGTCAGGGCCAGCCAACCGAGCAGGGCGGGAGCCTGCCACCAAGCCAATCCCGCCTGGATCAACGCGGTAATCGCCCATAGCCAGCCGAGTTCTCGTAGCTTGACCAAGCCGCGTGGCACAGGTCGGTAGGGGCGGTATTGAGAATCCTCCTCGAAGTCCTTGAATTCGTCGGCGATTCGCAGGTGAAGAAAGGAAAGGAAGGAGGTGATAAACGCCACCAGCGCTGCCCGTCCGGCTGGCCAGGTTTCGAGGCCGCGCAACTGGGAAGAGTAACATACTGCGGAGAAGCTGAACGCCATGATCAACGGACCATGTCCGAAAACGGGGAACCGTTCTTTTTGGTATATCCACCAGCGTTTCATGATCAGGCTCCTGTTTTGGTTTTGCCGCGGGCCAACCGGTGATGCGCCCGGGTGAATTCGCTTGCGCTCAATGCACCGATGATGGAAAGCTCCCCGGCGAGCACCATTCCCGCGCATACTTCGGCCAGGGCGCGGGCTTTTCCCTCGCCGCACAGTCCGAGAATTTCGAGACAGGCGGCTTGGGTGGGCAATCCGGTTCCACCGCCGACGGTGCCGACAATCAGGTTCGGGAGTGTGACGGAGGCATACAGGCCACCGTCGCTTTCCATCTCAAAACGGGTTACCCCCACTGCTGCCTCTGCGACACAGGCGATATCCTGCCCGCAGGCAAGGAAGAGCGCAGCCAATCCGTTGGCATAGTGACCTTGTACTCCGATGGTCCCGCTCATCACCCCGCCCAACGCCGACATGCGCCAATAGGCCTCCATCTTTTCCGGGGTCGTGTGCAGCCATTTTTCGACGAGACCCTTGGGCAGCCGCACCTCTGCGACTACCTTTCTCCCGCGTACGGATTGGAAGGTCAGCGCACTGGCCTTTTTGTCCCCCGAGTAATTTGCCTCGACAAACATGTGGGTAGGGCGAACCGGTGACTGGGCCAGGATGTGGTCGCAAACGGACTGGGTGGCAATGGTTACCATGTTTTGCCCGGAGGCGTCCGCCGTGGTGAATTCCAGCACGAGGTAAACATGGTTCCCCTCAATATTGAATCGCATGTCCACCAGTTGTCCATGCCGGGTCGTGGTTTCGGCGATGGCCTTGAATTCATCAAAACGCGGCAGGCACCAGTTCATGAACCGGCCGACTTGCTCCAAGGTGCGAAATACGAATCCGGGTGAACGGAGCACGCCCTCCGCCAGCATTAAGGTCGTACAGCCTCCGGCTTGCGAAACCACACAGGCTCCCCGGTGGTAGGAGGCTACCAGCGCGGCTTCCGTTGTGGCGAGCGGCAACAGATAATCCCCTTGGGCAAACGTCCCGTTGATCCGCAACGGCCCGGCTAGTCCGAGAGGCACCTTTACCGTGCCGACGAAATTCTCGATATTGTTTCGGTATTTCTCGCGGTGTTCCTGGGCCTTGGCATCCAGAATCTCCTCGCGGCAAATGCCGGGGCTGCTGACAGCGCGCCAGCGCTTGGCCAGGGCGGCGTCATCCACCAAGGTTCCTCCCGGCAGCCGCGTGGGCAGCAAATTCTTTTTGGGCTTCATGCGCGCGGCCACGGCATCGGGAGAATCTTTATCCAGAAATGCCCGTAGGTGTGCCAGGGCGTTGCGATAGTGGGTGGACATGGGAAAGTTGTCGAAGGGTTGATGTGTTCGGTTGTTTGAAGAGCTTTATAATAACAGAAATCGGCTCAGGGTGTTAATTGATATAATTTCAGGAATTCATTGATGAATTTAATGATCTATTGGGCTCTGGGATTCGGAACATCAGTGTCACTTACATTGTAAACCATGGTTTTGTTCGGAAACATGACAATCCCTACAATGTGAGCGGAAGCAATGTTTCAGAACTTTACCGCGACTACGAATCAGAAGTATTACAGCGTTCCGAAACTTTAGTCCCACTTGGGATGTAATCATGCTGATGTTTGGAAACATTTTTCCCATTTACAATGTAAAGTATGCCCATGTTCCGAAACGCTGTAATACTTCACATTATGAAGATGGCTAGAGTTTCAGAACATAGCTGCCATTACGAATGTGAGGGGCATGGTTGTTTCAGCGCTTTGGAAGCGAAGCGGGATGTTTTTTCTATGAACCTATTTTATATAAGATATTTTTAATTAGAGGCATCGAGAATAGAAAAACTTTGAGATATCAAGCGATATACTCATGAGAATTTTTATTTGTTTATCCATACGATGGATACAACAAGTCTAAAATAAAATACTTGATCCACCAACAATTTTTCTCCTCCATATTCGCTGATTTTGGGTCACGGTGACTTGGAATCTATTAAATCAAATAACCATATATTATGAACAATGAGATTAGTGAATTGAACCTGTCCCGCTTGCGTAATGAGGAGCATTTTGGATTTCACTCCGAGTTTACGAAACTGGCAAACGAATGCAGCCTGTCGGAAACTTTCGTGGGGCTGCTCCAAGTCTATGAAAAACACTATGATGAGCTAAACGCATCCTTGGAAGTGGTTCGGAAGAGTGTTTTGACCGGACAATTGGAGGAGGCCGATATTCGAAGAAACGGAATTTTCCGAAGTCTTCAGGCCGCAACACGGGGGTATCTGCGACATCCTGATTTGGAAAAACAACTATCCGCCAGACGCCTGTGTAATATCATCCGTCATTATGGCAGAAATGTCATGAGCGGAACCCGGGAAAACAGGACGTATGCGATTACCAATATGCTTCGGGATTTACGGGCGACGCCGGCTACGGACTTGCAGTTGCCCGGTCTGACCAACTGGGTGAGCGAATTGGAAACAGCGAATCAGGCCTGCAAAAACGTCAAGGAGTCGCGATACGAAGAATGGGAAAAACGCCCGGACCAAAAGGTGTTGGATGCCCGCCAGTTGTTGGATGCCGATTACAAGGTGATTGTAAAGTATCTGGAGGCGCACGGGGTTCTGCATTCCGATGAGGAAAACTACAGGCAACTGGTTATCGCGTTGAATGACCGGGTGGCCTTCTACAAGCGATTGATTGCGCAGCGTCGCGGGATCATGGCTGCGAAACGGGAGCAGGGGACGGAATCGTCGTCCAGCTACTCGAGTTCGAGTGTCGCTGTGGCTGGGTAGGTTCAGAAGCAAAAGTTAACAACGATAAAGGCGCAAAACGATTTACCCAAAGCAAGGCTTGGGGGCGTTTTGCGCCTTTTTTCTGGGTCGGTTATAGCTTTACCAATTCGTATTGCTGCGAGCCCAGACCCATTTTTTCCGCATAGATAACTTGGTATCCTCCGTTTCGACTTTCGATGCGCTCCATCAATTCACGGCGCTCTGCCTTGGGGCGGGCCTGGATTTGGTCGAGACTGGCCTTGTCCAGGGCGACGGGATCAAGCGACGCCAGTATGCCGATGTCAGGCATGGAGGGCGCCGGGGCCGAGGAGTCGCAGTCGCAGGCCACGGAGAGATTATTCAGGATGTTTATGTAAATCATCTTGTCGCGTTTGGTGTCCATGAGCGCCTTGTTGTATTCAATGATCTTCTCAAAAAACGGCGTCCCGGAGCATGACCATGTCCCCGACCCCGGACCATTGGTATGAATGGCTTTTTTCCCCTCCACGGATGCGATGCCAATGGCGAGGTTCTTGAAAGTTCCACCATATCCGGCCATGGCGTGTCCCTTGAAATGGGCAACCGAGATGATCCAATCGTAGTTGGTAATATGAGAGCCAAAGATGGCTTCCTTGACATGCTTGCCACCATGGACGGGTAGCCGGATTTCGCCATCGGCATCCAATACATCTATCGGCGCAAAAGTATAGCCATGATCAAGGGCGGCTTTTTTGTTTCCAGCGGTGGTCTGGCGGGGGCTCTTGTAATAGACATTGCTGTCAACGAGCGAGGCTTTCGTCTCCGCGCAAAGGTCGCGGATCATATCAGGGTGAAGGTAGTTTTTGTTTCCCGGTTCACCCCAGTGCATCTTGATGGCCACCTTGCCGCTCACCGGTTTGCCCAGGGCCTTGTATATGGCCAGAAGCGCTTTGCCGGTTATGGTGGTGGTCATATAGACCTTGGCCTTGGGCGATGCGGTTTTAACTGCCTTGTCCGGTTTGATGTCAGATGTGGGCAGAGAGTCGGCATGGAGATGTTTCGAGGCGATCGCCGCCAGTGACACTGTCCCAATCGTTTTGAGAAAGTTGCCACGATTCATTCCGGGGATTTTGGCCATGGTGGTAGGAGTAGTCAGGTTATTGAGGATTCACGCCATTGTCCTCCGAAGGGGTGGAGATGGCGGTAACTTTATCATGATATGTAACCCTTGGTGATGGTGGTTAGTTTCATGATTATAAATATCTAGCATAGCATAACGCAGAAAAATCGCGCCCACGTTTTTGCGGTGATTATAATGATTTTGCGGCAAAACGGGTAATATCGTCCATTAATCACCGGACTATAAGTGCCAGCTGTTGCCAAGATTGCCGAAATTACCGTACCACGGGAATCCGGGGTCCCCCTTTTCCGGGGATGCCAAACTTGTTTAAGGATGACTGCCATATTGGCGTTGCGTGTTTTCACCCGAGAGCCCATTGCAAGTTAAGAAAATACCTCCCGTGGATAAGCCCCGTCGGAAATCGAAATGGAAATTTTATGCTTGGGCTGTGCTGTGTCTGGGATTGCTGGGTGTTGTCATTAAAAACGAAATACAACTTCCGCCGCGACTTCCGGAGCCAATAATCTTGGTGGACGGCACTATCATGACAATCGAGACGGTGGAAGTGTCCTCGGATCCCAAGTTTGTCCCAGCCACGACATTTTCCCAAACGAAGTGGGCTAGAATTCTGCTTTGGCTGAGGAATCACACTATATTGGACGAGACCCCGTTGCGGGATGATTTTACTCTGTTGCCGGAGAATCCTGACAATCCTTTCTCCACGTCTTCCGGTCTTCCAGCTGTCTCGGATGCTCGACGGCCTCCGTTTATAAATCCGGCATTGTGCGTGTGGGTTTCGTTCAAGGATGCGAAAACCGGGAAATATCTGGCTGATCCACCGCGCCTGTCCGCTAACCTTCTGGATGGACAGAACATTTTTTTGGTCGGACGCATGCTATGCGATTCCGAGGGAAAACCTTTGATGCAAACGCATGGCGAGAAAATCGCATGGGCCTTTGTCTGGGATTATTTTCCCTGCTCTTCCCAACAATTCTTTTTGGCGATGGGTACGGACTTTAGTGAGGTATGCTGTGTTCCGATTCCCAATCCGGAGGTTTCCTTGCGCCGGATGCCATGGGTAAGCCAGGTTGCCGAAGTTCCACCTTTCCAGTTTGTGGATGGTTATGAAATACATTATCGTCCACCTCTTGAGAGGAATTCAGATTCATTTCCCGAGGAAGAAAAAATATCCTTGTTTAAAAATGGCCGGGATGTGACGTCGGAAACATGGGCATATCCAATTCGGATAGCCCAGAATGAATGGGGGATGCCTGTTGGCGGCCTGATGGGGATGGCATTGACATACCAGGTGCGCTTCGAATTCGGGGAAATGCCTCTGGCGGAGTTTCCCGATGGGCAGAAATTGGTCTTTCACAACTTATCCAAACCGGAGGACGGCCAGATAATTGCCATCGACCGGGAATTAAAAGACAGAGATGAAGCTGTCCGGGTATCAGCCTTGATTGGCCGGGGCGCATACCGTTTACGGGATGGCCATGTGGTGGGAGTTCGTCCATTGAGTGAGCAGGAGGCTCAGACTGGGCAGTTTCAAAAGGATTCAATGGATATTGCTTGTTTTGCAGGCAGTGAATTGCCGTCGGGGGCGAAAAATAATGATACCCAGGTTTGTGCCTTAAAGCCGTCCCTGCTGTTCAAGGCAGATAAAGGTTTGGATTATTATTGGATATCAGCCTCGGGGGAGGTCTGGGATCCCTACATACATTTTTATCAAGAGTTGGTGCCTGTCGAGTGGGATGCGGCCGGGAAGCAGAAACCATGGACCCTGGCGGTATCCAAAAGACGCGAAGTGGCATTCTATGTAAAGAGGGAATCTCGGGCGGACTCCGAGCTAGGAGGAAATCACAAATGATTTCTATGGGAAAACCCTCCAGCTCGATAAAGAGTCGTTGGAAAAAGCATCGACGCCTTTTTTGCGCTGCCGGAATTCCAGCAATCTTGCTGCTGGCGCTTTTATTCCAGTGGGAGAGTGTGGAACGCCCATCCATTATCATTCAGAACCGTTATGTAATCCGGTTGGAACGAATAGATGTAGACAGAAAGCCGTTATTTTTTATCCCAACTCTTTGGGAAAAAACAAGGGATACTATCAAGGGGCTTATTGACAGGATATTTTCACCCACCTCGGTAGTGATGGTTACCTCCGGGCGGTATGCGCCTCCTTCTAGCAAGGATATGATTTATTTCTGGTTTTCGTGTTATGATAAGAAACACGAAAGGTATGTGACGGACTCTTCTGATGAACCTGATCGCAAGAATATCCCAACGATATTATTCATCAAAGACGCCAATGGGATGGAAAGCCAAGGACTGCAAATCCGATCCGAGAGCAAGGAACGCATGCACGTCATCGGCGTGGAATGTGCGAACTTCGATCCTGCCTGTCCTTTTTACTATTTCTATTTTTTAGCATCCTCTGGCCATGGAGCCTGGATGCCAGTTGAAAATCCCAAAGCAGCAAAGCCTCTTGTTCCCGAGCCAATGCCTACCATGGATACCCTTCCGGCGGAAAAGGTAGTCGCTGGGATTGCGGTGGTTTTGGAGTCTTTCGATAAAAGCAAAGTTGATCCTTGGAGTGGGGAAAAATCTGTGATTAAGCCGAAATTATTTATCTCCCGATATAGGAACTCCGAAACATCCTATTATCGTTTTGAGGCAAAAATATCCGATGCCTGGGATAACTATAGGCCAATGGGACAGGCGCCTTACTGGAAAGTAGTCTGCTCTCTCTGGATCTCGGAATTCCCCATGAATCGCCTTTGCTCGCTTGGACGGTTAACCCGCCCTCCGTCCGGCTCTGCGCAGCCGCTGACTGCCAAATGGAGTGATGGTAAAGAAGAGTTTGAAGCGTGGATATTGCTTGGGCCGGGGCATCATTATTTTGATAACCGCCGGTGGGTGCGGTCCGAGCCGGTATCAGCAGACAAGGAGGGTCAGGGCGGAATCATTAAAGCACCAAATTCGATATATTCCATTGCCGAGTGTTGGACACGGGTTCCGGCATTGGTGGTTTGGGATAGAACAGATGCAGGTGTGGTTTTGCCGGAGGCCAAAGATATAGTCTCAACAGCCAACTCTTACCCTTACCGTGAATCAAAAAATATGTTAATCCCGCTTGATTGGCCGGAAAGGGAAGTGGAAAAGGAAATTGTACTGGGAGTGCCATCGCGCCGTGATCTGACATTTTATCTAACACCAGCCGAGGTATCCCGGGCGGTGGATGCTGAGGCTTTGGAAAAAGAAAAAAGATCCCTCAAGCCGAAGGACGGCAGTAATTAATAGTCAGGACAAGGGCTTCTTGTGTGCAACGCAGGGCCGAAGCCAAAGAGAATGTCGGTAGTGGAGATGGATTCTGTACCGTGTTGGCGAGCTGTGCAATCGGCGGCGGCTCCGTGCCAACTGACAGCAGTGGCGAGAGTTTGAAGTGGATCGTTGTGGAGGTGCCGGGCGAAGAGTGCTCCGGTGATGCCGGCTAGCAAGTCGCCACTGCCGCCACGGGCGAGGATGGGGCCTCCGGTGCAGACTACAATTTCGCGAGTGGCATCGGCGACTCGAGTCGGTGTCCCCTTAAGGGCGATGGTAGCGTGCAGTTGACGGCAGGTGTCCCGTAAGGAGGCTTCGGGAGTGGGTGCAATGCGGGCGAATTCCCCCGCATGCGGGAGCAGGATCAGCGGCTCGATGGATTTGCGGGATTTGGCTGCATCCAAGATTTCATTACGAAGAGCATCAGCATCAAGAATCACAGGACATTCCGCCCGCCCGACAATGCTTTGAAGAAGCGCGGAGGTTTCCGGCTCGGCACCCATGCCGGAACCGCAAAGGAGTGCCGAGGCCCGGGGCAATCGTTCACGAAGCAAGTGCTCGCCCTCAAGGGCGAGGCCCCCGCCGGGTGTTTCCGGCCAAGGAACCCACATGGCCGCGGGGACGGCGGCGGCGAAAGCAGCGTGAACGCTTTCGGGGCAGAAGACCGTGAGCAGGCCGACTCCGGCTTGCAGTGCGGCCCGGACGTTCATCAGAAGCGCGCCGGGCATGGTGCGTGAGCCGCCAAGGATGAAGAGATGACCGTAGTGACGTTTGTCGGCAAAGGGCGGACGTAACTTCCTGAGTGGTCCGAGGGAAAAGAGTCCTTGGGCTCCTGCACAGAGGTTTCCTGCCATGGTATCGGGAAATCCAATACAAGCGAGGCGAAGCCGACCTCGAGAAGAGATGTTGTTCTCCTGAAGCAAGGGAGCCTTGACTAGGCCACAGGCCACCGTGGCATCGACTTGCAGGACTGGGTCGTCGGGGTGGGTGTCGTCGCCGAGTCCCGAGGGAAGGTCGACCGCAATGCGCAGCTTGAAAGAGTCCGCTCGGTGATTGGCCCAGCGAATTATTTCGGCAAAAGGGGCGCGAAGCGGAGTCCTGAAGTTGTAGCCGAGCAATCCGTCCAGAAGGACATCGAAGGGGCCGTTCAGAGAGTTATCGGTACTGTTATCCCAGACGTGGAAAGCTGCATCTACGATAGTCAGTTTCTCAAGCGCTTCCTTCGCCAAGGGAACCATATCGTCGACGGGCTGGGCCAGGAGAATTTTGACTGTAGCCCGGCAACGGTCATGGAGCAGGCGGGCGGCGATAAGCGCATCGGCGGCGTTGTGTCCCTTGCCGACGAGGACAAGAATGGACTCTATCGGACGGCGGCGGATTTCCGCAAAGAGGTGCTCTGTTTCCGCGGCAATCCCCTTGGCGGCCCGGGCCATGAAATCGGTTTCCCGGTTGGCCGGATTCGAGAAGAATTTTTTTTCAAATGCCGCCGTTTCCGCACAAGACAGCACAGGAATGCTTCCGGGAATGACGGCGGGAGAGGTCATTGGATGACGGCGAAGGCCTGGGCCAGCGAGGCGGTGTGAGTAAGCGAAATGAGGACGCGTGATCCGCCCCGCTCGCGGAGGAGTTTTTCCCCTTTTTCGTCGAGAACGATGGATGGGGCCCCGCGCTCATCGGTAACGACGCCGATGCTGCTGAGTTCCAGCTCCGCCCCGATGCCGGTACCAAAGGCTTTGCTGACGGCTTCCTTGGCGGCGAAGCGGGCGGCAAGGGAAGGCCAGGGAGCGCCCAGCGACATGCAGTGGTCGCGCTCCGCCTGGGTAAAGACTTTATTGAGGAAGCGGTCTTTGTGACGTTCCACGATGTATTTGATGCGGGATATGTCGACGAGGTCTGTTCCTATGCCAATGATGGAGTTGCCGGTGGGGATCATAAAGGGTCAGAGGTGCTGGTGGCGCATCCGGGCTTTCATTGTCGAGACGGCCTCTGCAATGCCGTGGAGGATGGAGCGGGAGAGGATGCTGTGCCCGATGTTGAGTTCGTGGAGATGCGGGACAGTCATGATTTCGCCGATGTTCACGTAGTTGATGCCGTGTCCGGCATTGACGGTGAGACCGAGTTGGGAAGCTTGTTCGGCGGCCCGGCGCAGGCGAAGCAGTTCCTGGTCTTTCCTGGTGATATCGTAGTAAGCGTTGGCGAAGGCTCCGGTATGGAGTTCGATCCAAGGCGCGGCGATGGCAGCGGCGGTTTCGATTTGGTGTGCGTCGGGGTCGATAAAGAGGCTGGTCTTGATCCCCGCTTCTGTCATGCGAGCGACGAGTTCGGCAATGCGTTCCCGCTGGGCGACGATATCGAGCCCTCCTTCCGTGGAGACTTCCTGGCGTTTTTCAGGAACCAGGCAGACGCTATCGGGACGGATTTTCAGGGCGAGTTCGACAATGGCCAGTTCACAGGCCATTTCCAGGTTCATGCGAGTCTGGATGCTTTCCCGGATGCGCCAGACGTCGCGTTCCTGGATATGGCGCCGGTCTTCACGCAAGTGAATGGTGATGCCGTCAGCACCGGCT
>JAITVQ010000257.1 GCA_031285745.1 Puniceicoccales bacterium
AGTGTAGCCTATCATCTACCCAGCCGGATGAAACCAATTGAAATTACCATCTATATTTATCCTTCGCCGTCCGTTCTCAATCTGGGTTCTCGGTCAGAGGTCGTAACTCTGGCAAAAAACACGCTGGCGAGCCAAGACTTTCAGCGTCACCACGAGGAAATCCTCAAGGTGCATCCTAACGCAAGAGTCGTGGAAGAAGAATCTACCCCTTCCCTTGGCGAAACAAGCTCAACCGCGTCCGGCTATTTTGCGAAATATGCCTACACGCAGGATATTGCAGGACAGGTGCGCCCGGTGGAATCCCTGCTCTATGTCTATTCCTATGTCGGGGATAAATGGACAATAAAATACCGGATCACTTATCCAGCGGCAACAGAAACTCCCGCCGCCGTGGACTGGTTCATGCACAGCCTGGCTTGGACAATTCGATAGATATCAGGCAAAAGAGACCGACCACGGATAAAAGGATGGCGGGAAATATACCCGCTGCGGAAATCGAAATCCACGACGTAGCAAGCGCCAAGTGCGTTGCTCATGCCATTTGCTAGAAAATAGCAAACGCCACAACCAGTAGTCGCCATCTTTGCATTTTTTTAGCAAACATGACATCCATTGCTCGTCTCATTTGCTAAACTCTAGCAAGTACCAAGTACACTGGACTTCATGCCTGCTAAACTTTAGCAAACGCCAAGTGCAACGGACTTCACGTCTGCTAGTTTTTAGCAAGTAACAACTCCGTTGGTGTTCGCCTTTGCTAACTTTTAGCAAAGGCCGCGACCAGTGGAGTTCACCTTTGCTATTTTCTAGCAATTGAGACAACCAGTGGTGTTGGCGTTTGCTAATTCCTAGCAAAGACCAAGTGCAGTGGTGTTGATACTTGCTAAAGTTTAGCAAATGATTTCCGCAACTACCCGGTTTCTTATTTTTTCAAGGAAATCGACCCAATCAAAGCTCCGACAACCTGCTTTAACTTCAATGTAAACAAGCTATAAGAAAACATCATTTTCATCAAAACATAAACAAGGTAAAAACACTAACGACCCCCGGAATAACCGAGATAATAAAGACAAATAAGAAAAGAACACCCACTCCTCCTTAACTTCTTATTCTCCATATCGGATTGGAATAAAGGCTGAAATTCAATACACTCTCGATAGTAACCTCATAGAACAATACACCCAACGTTATGACCAAGATACCTTGCCTTTCTCTCAACGACAAAACCTCCATCCCCCAATTCGGGCTGGGAACCTGGCAGGTGCCCAATGAGCAGGTACCCGTAGCGGTGGCCGCCGCCTGGGAATCTGGCTACCGGGCCATCGACACGGCCGCCATTTACCAGAATGAGACGGGTGTTGGCGAGGGATTGCGCCGGCTGGCCATTCCCCGCGATAAAATCTACATCACCACCAAGCTATGGAATGCCGACCAAGGCTATGATTCCACGCTGAAAGCCATGGATACCAGCCTGGCCAAACTAGGACTCGACTACGTCGATCTCTACCTCATCCACTGGCCGCTGCCCAAGCGCAATCGCTATCTGGATACCTGGAAGGCGCTCATCAAGCTCAAGGAATCCGGCAAAGCCAAATCCATCGGGGTGTCCAACTTCACGATTCCCCACTTACAGCGCGTGATCAACGAAACCGGGATCACCCCCTCGGTCAACCAGATCGAATTGCACCCGCAACTCGCCCAAAAGGAGATGCGCGCATTTCATGCCCAGCACGGTATCGTCACGGAATCCTGGAGCCCCCTCGCCCAAGGCAATCTCCTGACCAACGAAACCATTGTCGGAATCGCCCGAAAGCACAACAAAACTGCCGCCCAAGTCATCCTGCGCTGGCACATTGAAAACGGATTGGTGGTCATTCCCAAGTCAGTCAATCCGGCTCGTATCAAGGAGAATATTGCCATCTTTGACTTCCAGCTCACTCCGGAAGACATGTCCGCCATCGACCAGCTCGACACCGGCAAACGCTTCGGATCACACCCTGACGTTTTCGACATGGTTTAATACCTCATACCTTGTTTTTCGCCAAAGATGCTCGGGCATCTGCAGTTTTCCATGAACTGCAGAACCAGAGGATAAAAGACGGCAACAGGTGTTGAAGAAGGAAGAATCTCCTAACACTACATACTAAGTGCTCACCTGTTTCCCTTAAAAACTCCTACCACGATCTGGCCGTGATCTCTCACAAGTCAGATGTGCTTGGGTCACCTAGCCTGTGCCTTTTGTATTTTTACATCCCGCAAATAATCGAGCAATTTTTTGCGCATTTCGGCACTCGAACCCTGCCCGGTCAGAGAAAGATGCAAATCAATCCATGAGCCGTCTTTCATAAGATTAGCCCGTATATGCGAATTGGAGAGCTTGTCGACAGGCATAGCCTGATCGTACAGGATAACCTCCCATTCATTGACTTTTTGGAATGCGACATCCTTCGGAGCCATGTTTGCCATGGCTCTCGTTTTTCTGGACACCTCCTCCTCCCACATCGCCTTGACACTGGAATGCCTAAATCGCTCAACCGGCTCAATCCAACCGGACACAATAATCCCAGCCTTTGGCTCCGTGCAGTAAAAGTACCCTGGACGGGATGTTCCGCCGCCAATATTGTCATCTTTTTGAGAAATATCCGCCGACGGAAGAAGGATCGCAACCTTGCTTGCTGAAGTTCCGATTGAAACACCCTTTCCTGTTTTGCCCAATTGGGCCTTGGCCGAACTCGGCAAAGCCAACTTTGGCTCAATAGTACTCATCATGTCCTTTATTTTTGGAAAATCCCGGCTCTTGACATCATCAACAAGAATCATGGCAATCAGGTATTCGCCGCGGTCAAAAAAGGCAAAAAATAGCGCCGCCTGCCTGTATTGATTGGAAGCACTGTTTTTTTCATTCACCTCCGAGTCGGTCAGTACGCAGTATTTTCCAGTCCCTTTTTTTACATTGAAGGGACGAAAATCCGCCTTCTTCTCCACCGAGCGCTCCAGCACTCGCTTACTGTACCCATCGACGAGTTTCTCAAAGATCTCCTTGGTCATCGGAAAATCCTTGGCGCCCACACCTATCGTGATTGCCCCCGATGCTTTCACCCCGTCAGGAGCTTTCAATTCAATCTGATATTCCACTCCTGCCTTGGTATAATTACTAAAGACTTTTGTTTTCCATTGGGGAAGAAGATCAATCTTCACAGTTCCGGTTGCCCCTAATTGGAGCGTCTCCGCCGATACCGGGCGGCAAATGGAAACCAGAACAATCAGGATAAAAAGGGGTAGATTTCTCATAATTTTTACTAGTAAAAACAAAAAGTTGGAAAGCAAGCCCATTACCTCCAATCATTATGTCTCAATTAACACAGTATCCTTATCTGGAATCCGCCTGCCGGGTAGAGTTGCTCCAGTTGAGCCAATACCGGGAAAGCAATCTGGCATCGGCAGCATCGTCCGGCACTCCCGCCGCCCGGCATAAATCGCGGGATTCGGTAATCGCATACCAGGAAGAGTCTTTCCAAGAGAGATGATCGCAGGCTTTCGGATTGTGGAGATGCTTGATAAGTTCCTCCCATCGGGATCGGGCGCGTTGGGTCTGCATGTCATCCCGGTCCGACTTGGCCATCACTTCCAACAAACGCCAACCGGGCAGATCCACCGACTTCCAAAAATCCCCGTCCAATTCCAGCCTCGGATTTTCCTGCCACCGGGCAATGGCCGAATCTACACACCAGCGGCGCACATCCAGAAACTGGACCACAAAAAACAGAATACATACTGCCAGGACATTGCCACCAACCAGCCAGCGGAATGTCTTGTCCCTTAACATAAATACGGACAGCAAAACGAATCCCGCCACCACCAAGACCAGGAAAAACATCACCTCAACCCTTCTGGGCGACAGGCAAAACCGATCTAGATGCAGCCACAGGCGAAAGTCGACCCCCGCAATCAGAAAAACATTCTGGACCACCCAGGCCATGCCCAACCCCTTCAGCCAGCGCGACCCCCTGACCGCACTCCCATGATTGAAAACCAAGGCCAGAATCAGTCCCGCAATAATCGTGGCAAAAATCAATCCATACACCCCGCCGTAAAGATATTCCGTCGTGCTGACTCCCTGCGGAGGACTCCGGCGTATCCATAGATAAATTACATCTAGGGTATTGGTCAGCAGGAAGACAATATTCACGCCAGCCAGCACAAAAATCCATTGCAACGTCAACCGGCGGGCCTCAGCACCGGGGCCAAAACGCTTTTTGAGAAAATCCCCTTCCGTGGTTGATTCCGAACATCGCCAGGCCGGCACCAGCAACATGGCCCCGCAACCCGCCGCAAAGACCCAGAACACCACTCGAGTCATATCAGGGAAAACCAATGTACTCAGGAACTCCTTGATTTCCGTCCAAACTACGTTGGTCCATTGGGCCAGGGCCGCATTGCCAAATCCCAGCAAGACCAGGAACAACCCGGAGACCAGAACCGCAGGAAGCCCCAACCGGATAATCCGGCCCAGTTGCCCGGCCTTATGCAACGGCGCTGCTGACAGTACCTGCCTCAGATAACCCAACAGGCGAAATGGGGCGCTCAAGGCACGTAAAATTCCGCGAAACAATCCCCATGCGGCATCACTCGCCCGGTCAGTCCAGGCCAACAAGCACAACCCGGCAAAGACAGAAAACACATTGGCCCAACCGGGTTCCACGGCTGTCCAGACAATTGACGGCGCCGCCAGAACAATCCCGGCAACAACATGCCCGCGTAACCGGGATAACCCCAATGCTGCGCCCGCGGTTATTAGCATCAAGAGCGCAAACCCAAATCCCAAGGCTTCGCTGCCATAAAGACAAACATCCGCCAACGGAATAAAGGTCAAAACAGCCAAGCACAACGGCCAGGGGGACTTGCTTGCGGCCAGGGGAGAAGGTAACGGAGGCGGCGGAGGCACTGCGGAATCAGCGGAAAACTCGGAGTTCATTGGGACAACAGGTTGGAAATAAGAAAGAGTTTAGGACGCGAACGCTTTATTAAATAAAGATACTTTGCAATACAAATACACTTTGCCAAAAACTATCTCCTAAATATCTCCTACTCCTCACTCAGTCGCATAAAACGGTGAAATGAGTCATAAGCTCCAAAGGTTCACGCGGAGTCGCGAAGAACGCAGAGGAATAGATGAACTTTTAACGCGCAGTGTACCACATTAAGATTCCCGAAACGACAACAAGCTGTCTTGTTGAAATTTACTTTTGATTTTAGATTCCTCTCCTCTTTTCTCCGCGCCCTTCGCGACTCCGCGTGAGTTCTTAAAAATCAAGGGTTTGAAAAGGAAGTTTTTGCGCCAAGTAAAGAACCCCGGGGCAAGCCCCGAGGCATTGACGACACCGGCAACGGATTCCGTTGCACTGAAAACCGAAGCAAGCTTCGAGGTATTGAACCCGAAGTGAATAAAAGATGAAATGCTATATTTATTGGACTGATGACTGAATTGAGAAGTCTCTAGTTCGTTTATTACAAAATTTGCATTTGGAGAATAAACTGCCATGCTCGGTATCAATGATTTCATCCCACTGTTTTAACGGAGAGGTTTGCTTTAATTAACATGCGGACCCTTCGGCACCTTTTCGAAAACAACCAAGCTTGGGCTAAACGCATCCAGCAACAGGACCCGGAGTTTTTCACCAAACTATCCCGGCAACAATCTCCCGATTTTCTCTGGATAGGATGCTCGGATAGCCGGGTGCCGGCCAATCAGATCGTCGGGCTGCTGCCCGGTGAGCTATTTGTTCATCGGAACATCGCCAATCTGATCATACATACCGATATGAATTGCCTTTCCGTGATGCAGTTCGCCGTGGATATCCTGAAAGTCCGACATATTATCGTCGGCGGCCATTATGGGTGCAGTGGCGTGCGAGCTGCCTTGCGGCAGGATCGCATGGGGCTAAGCGATAACTGGCTCCATCATCTCAAAACTGTCCGGGAAAAATACCTCGATCACCTGCAGGAATTTTCCAACGAAGATGCCGCCTGCGACCGGATGTGCGAATTAAATGTAATCGAGCAGGTGGTGAATGCGTGCCAGACCTCCATCATACGCGATGCCTGGGCTCGGGGGCAGGAGCTTTCCGTCCATGGCTGGATTTATGGTATAAAGGATGGCCACCTATCCGACCTGAACATGACCATTAATGCATTTCAGGAAATGCCCGACTCCTACGAACGGGCAGTTGCGGCGTTGGTGAAATAAGAGAGCGTCAGAGGGACAAAGCGTCAGCGCGTCAAAGGGGTATTTAATTACGAATTAGGAATTACGAATGAG
>JAITVQ010000034.1 GCA_031285745.1 Puniceicoccales bacterium
TCCGGGAGTTCGCAAGCAACTCATGAGCATTGCCACGCGTCGTCCCTTGCGCCAAGTGGTTCCTGCCCTGATCAAAAATCTCAGCGATGCAGACGAGAGTATCCGCAATGAAAGCCTTAAATCAATTTCCCGTCTCGCAGTATCCCGGGATGTTGATGCCTTGAAAAAGGCCAGGGCACAAATCTCCGACAAGGCATTCGGAGAACGTGTCGATGCGGCTATCCAGAAACTGGAGCAATAGATTTTGCGACGGCATAGAACCTATTAAATGAAGGCGTCGTCGCGGGTGGGTAGGGTGCTTTTTCCTTGGAGCGGATACCCTGCCAGACGCTGCTCCCTTCCGCCTTTGTTAATTGAAAAGGCTACACTTGGCACAAGGTGGGTTTTGACTGTCCATTTTTTGATGAAAAAGTTGGGCTAAAAATTTGGTTACCCGGAACTTTTTCAGAAAAAAGCGGCCTTACCGGTATCCTTGATACTGTTTTATGGGCAGCAAGCTCGATACACTTACTCAAAAGAAACCTCACTACCACGCGTTGGATGGATTGAGAGGGGTGGCTGCGCTTGTTATTTTGATCTATCACTATCTGGAGATGATCTATCCTGGCGATAACGAGGCCAACTGGCTTGGCCATGGTTATCTCGCGGTTGATTTCTTCTTTTGCCTTTCCGGTTTTGTTGTCGGCTACGCTTATGATGATCGCATGGCGAAGATCGGAGTGTGGGGCTTTTTCCAAAACCGGCTCATCCGCCTGCATCCCATGGTCATTCTCGGTGCGCTCCTTGGTTTCATTGGCTATTTGTGGGATCCTTTCGTTGTTGCCGCTTATCCCGAGATTGCCTTCCCGGGTTGGGGGAAGATTTTTGGGGCATTGGGTCTCTCCCTGTTGTTGGTACCTGCCCCGTTCTTGCCTTACAGGTGGGAAGCCATTTCGCCCTACAACTCTCCGGCATGGTCATTGTTTTTTGAGTATATCGCCAATATCGTGTACGGGTTATTTCTCTGGAGATTTAATCGGAAAATTCTGCTAGGTATCGGTATTGTCTGCGCCGGATGGGTGTTGGCCGTATCCTATCACGGAGGGAAGGATCCTCTTATCGGCGGTTGGGATATTGGCACGGTTCCCGATGGGTTTGCCCGCGTGTTTTTCTCATTTATTGCCGGGCTGCTTGTCTTCAGATTCAAATTCATTTGGAAGACTCGACTGGGATTCATGTTTCCGCTCGTGCTGTTGCTCGGAACATTCGTCCTGCCCCACATCAATCATGACTGGTTTGTCGAATCGCTCTTAATTATTTTGATATTTCCCCTGATCCTTTCCGTCGGTGCCGGCACCCATGTATCTGGGTTCTGGGAGAGATTTTGCATTTTTACGGGAAGGCTTTCATATCCGCTTTACATGACGCACATCACGACTGTGTGGATATTTGGAAACTATTTGACACTGCATAAACCGAGTACGGAGGTGGCAACCCTTTGCACAATCGGGTTAATAATCTTCAATCTTGTGATTGGGTATCTTGCCATGCGCTTTTTTGACGAACCGCTCCGGGCATGGTTGGGTAAGTGGCAGAAACGTATCCTGGCGAATTCTGGTAAATAGCGGCATTGGAAAAAGCCCTCGATAAGCGGAGGAGCTTCTAGCTTCTCGTGGCAGGTAAATCTAAGGCTCAGACTTTAGCCAAACTAAGCCTTCCTCGCGTCTGACGCTTGATACTCATTAACTCGAACAGAAAGGGGTTGTCTTTTAAAGGTGGGGATGGCTCGAAAAGAAAAAATAATCTATTGAAAAGAGGATGACGATGATTTTACAAAAACGCCCTGTTGGACCAACAGGGCGTTTTTATGATAAAAGATTCCCACTTATTATTTCGTCCGTCTGCGACGAATCAGTACCAGTGCGCCAAGCACCCCGATGGCACCGAATGCGTAAGTGGAGGGCTCGGGAACAAGTGTCAGGGTGATGTTATTGGTATCATAATTGATGGAGAAAGTTTGTCCGCTATCGGCAGAGGTCACGGTGCTTCCATTGGTCAAACTGCCGGTATAACTATCAAAGGTCGCAATATTGATCGGAGTACTTGGATCAGTGGCGGTGCCGACAATTACCAGCTCGGCTCCGTTCAGGTTCAAGATGCCACTTATGTCGATCGCTGCTGTGTTTCCACTTAGGTCAAACAAGAAGTCTGCTCCCGATGTTAATGTGATATTGCTGTTTCCTTGAACTGTTCCTCCATTGACGGTGATGGATCCAATAATGCTCCCGGTAACATTCAAAATGCCGCCGTCGACAATTGTACCACCTGAATAGGTATTTGTTCCGGAAAGTGTCAAAGTCCCATCGCCAGCCTTAGTGAGGCTACCTGCTCCTGTGATGTTATGGGCAATTGTGCCGTCATAGCCATTGGTGTCGATAATCCCTCCACCAGTGCCCATTTGAAATGTACCAGTTCCATTCGTGATGGTGGATACATTTGCCCCAAGTTGGAGCGTTCATCCGTTGGAGAATATAACCTTGCCTTGGGCACTTGTGCTTGAAGTTCCTGTTGTAAAGGTAAATCCTTGGGACGTAGCCAAGGTTCCTCCACTGATGTTTAATGTTGAACTTCCCGATGCGTTACTGCCATCAATTGCATTTAGATGAATTGTTGATGTTCCCGTATATGTTATTATTCCGGCGTTAAGGTTGGCTGTGGCACCATATCCACCATTTCCTTTTATATTGAATTCGCCTGTTTGGGTCCAGTTTACGCCTTCGTTAAGGTTAAGTATTCCGTTTCTCCCTACGTTCAAAGTTCCTGCATTAATTACCGTCCCATTTGCATTTAAAGTTCTACCGGAAGTGCCGGAGGTTTCTTGTCCGACGACCAGCGAGTTGCCTGTGTTGATGGTTACAGTGCTACCTTGGTTGAAATTGGCAGTCGTTCCATTCTTAATGATGAAGTCCCCTCCACCAGTTAATGATCCGGATATATTTAAAGTGCCTCCTGAGAGTGTAGTGCCTCCACTATAATTATTTGTTCCGCCGAAAGTTAATGTTCCACTGGTCATATTGATGGCCAACGCACCTGACTGATCTTGTATTCCGCTTATGGTGATGTCCTTGCCGGAGGATATATTCAATGTCCCATTACCTTTGATACCTCCGTTAAGTTTAGTGGTATTGTATTGGCTGCTATTGCTTATTGCCAAAGTCGAAGTGCCTCCGGCGATCTGAATTGCATTGGATATGGTTACTGATCCAGTTGTTCCTCCCAAGTTGAGTCTGCCTCCATCGCTCAGGGTAAATGTTCCGCCGAATGTTCCACCACCGGATGTGTTTCCTAGCGTAACGGTACCTCCTGAAATCGTGGTGTTAGCATTCCATTCATAAGAACCTGCACTTGCTCCTGTTGAAAATGAGGCACCGCTGTTTACTATCAGGTTGAAAGTATTTGTTGCGGTAATTTTGTAGCCACCAGAAACATTTGTTGTGGTTGTCGATCCTCTGTTGAGGGTTAATGTCCCGTTCTGTAATGTAAGTCCGCCGGATCCAGGCAGGGCAAGTGTTCCACTGCCGGACTTTGTTACAGAATACCCTCCCAAATCCATAACAGAATTTGAGGAAAATCCAAAGGTAAGGGTTTTTTCCGATGCGACATCCCACGTTTGATTGGCACCTATGGAGAATGAATTCGAAATAGTGAGATTCTGGGTTGCCGCACTCATATCAATCCCTCCGGCCCCGATTGTGAGTGAACCGTTGCTGCCATTTTCTATGGTAACAGCTCCACTGGGATTTACGATTTTGATGGAGTTGATATTGAAAGCAGCATCAAGCGTGGTCGATAGGTTGGCTGTGGAATTACTGTCGAAAATGATGTCGTTGCCAGATACAGGGGCTGTATCCCAATTCGCACCTGTATTCCAGCTTCAGTCTGCTGAGCCTGTCCATGTAGAATCGGCAGCGTTAATGACAGAGGCTGAAATTGTGAACAATGAGGCTGTAATGAGAAAGAGGCGAGTAGTAGACATAAGATAAGGTGTTAGCGTTTGACCACTGAAGTTTACACTAGCTTTCCGTATAAAAAGAAAACCTGTCGTACAATGACAACAGGTTTAGAGTGGATTTGTATCTAACCGTTAGTGGGTCAGTGCTTATCCCATGGTAATGTCACCTTGACCGGCTGATAATTCCAGATGCTGGTAACATCGAAAATTTGCCCAGGAGACAAAATGCCGTTCGGGTCCAGTGCCTTGCGGATGGCCAGCATGGCATTGATTTCGGCCTCGGTGTGCTGGAGGCGGAGAAAAGGGGATTTAGTGATCCCAATGCCGTGTTCACCCGTGATGGCTCCGCCCAGTTCAACGACTTTCTTCATCATCATGAAAATGCCTTCCTCGGCGCGCCGACATTGGTCGGCATCATCGCGATTATACATGATATGGATATGGAAATTGCCGTCGGCAGCATGCCCGAAGGTGGGAGTGGCAAGTCTGGTACGCTGCTTGATCTCTCGGGTGAACCGGATCAGCGGGACATAACTGCGGAGCGGCACCACGATGTCTTCGTTAAGCTTGGCATTGCCGAGCTGGAACATGGCCTGAGAGCAGGTGCGCCGGACATTCCAGAGCTTTTCCGCCTCGGCAGCATCCCCGGTTTCCCGGAAGGCCAACGCATATTTTTGCGCCCAAGTCCGGACGCGGATGGAATCCTCGGTGACAACGGCGGCATGGCCGTCCACTTCAACAAGGAGGATGGCCGGGGTCAGTGGGGTCTTGGTGCCAAGATCCGCAGAGGGAAAAACAGGGAATCCGTTTCTTCGCTCGGCACAGGTGACAGTCTGGATGTCGAGAAATTCAAAGACCGACGGGACAACGTGCTCGGCAAGCAAGGCCGTGGCAGCTTCCAGTGCGGTCTCGTCCGAGTCGAAGGCCAGCAGGAATGTGTGGCGGACCGTAGGGCGGGGGATGAGTTTGAGGATGGCCTTGGTGATCACGCCAAGGGTGCCTTCGGAGCCAATCCAGAGATCCTTCATATTATAACCACTGACATACTTGCGAACGGGACCGCCCCAACGGACAAATTCACCGGTGGGGAGGAAACCTTCCAGCCCGTAAACATAATCACGACAAACTCCATACTTGGCAGCCCGCAGACCCCCGGCGTTGGTGGCAATGTTGCCGCCGATCGTGCAGTACTTTACGGACGAGGGATCGGGTGGGTAGAAGAGTCCGTGTTTGGCAGCGGCTACATCGACCTCCCCGGTGATTGCTCCCGGCTGGACGTAGGCCATGGAGGCGGCGGAATCGATTTCGATGGAGTTCCAGTGGGCAAGATGGAGTACCCAGCCACCATGCAGTGGTGCAGCCGCCCCGGCACTGCCGCTGCCTGCACCACGGACAGTGACGGGCACACGATATTCATTGGCCAGCCGGAGCACTTCCGCCACGTCGTCCTCATGGCGCGGCAACACTACGGCATCCGGCATGAATGAGTAACGCGAGTTGTCGAACGAGGCCGCGAAACGGGTGTCCTCGTCAGTACGGACATGGGCTGTCCCAATGGCTTCGGCAAGCAGTCGGGTGGCTTTGGAATACTGGGCAGAGGACTCGGAGGAAGGCATAGCAATGGATGAAAATGAACAAACCAGCTGTTGATCTCAAATCAACGGGCAACTTCGTTTGCTTCATTAGAACACAGAAGAAAAAGTTGATGACAATTTATCTGTGCTTTTTATTAGCCTCCGCGTGCGAGAACGGAGAGGTAAACTTGAACTTGGAAACGGGTCGGGTGTGAGAAGATTCGACAGAGAATTTTTCTTCGAATGCAGAACGATTATATTTGGCAGGTTCGAAGAGGTAGTCACAAAGATCCAACGAAGCTAGGAATCCAAGCTCATCCAGTACTTCAAAAGTATTCTCAGAAAAACCGAATTTTGATAAAGTACCTAGAACAAGAACAATCTTCCCGTTTGTTGCATCTTCATGAGCATAAACATGAATTTTGGGCAAAGAGCTTGCAGGATGACGAATACTTTTTGCCGCGATTATTTTTTTCTCCAGCCTCTCTATTCCACCTGTTTCTCCGATTCCTAAAAATTCATTTTGAAATGAAACATCGCCATTTTCACTGATGAAGATATGCCATTTTTCGACAAATGGACGGGAGCGGCTGTCGGCTTGGATTTGTCCCGCAGTGCCAATATAAAGCCATGCCAAGGCAATGACGTATGAAGCTAGGCGAAATTTGGACATATTGATTAAACCCTCGGCTTATCTTCGTTTTCGCTCCTTGATTATCCGGCCTTCCCTCCGGGCAGACTTGGGGGTTTCCTTGGAACGGATGCGTGCAATGGCCTCGGCATCGGGGACGATGCGGAAGTCTACCTGCCGCTTGTAGCGGTCCACCCGGTCCACGTTGACGTTGACGTGCTGGCCGAGTTTGTAGGTGTTTTTGCTTTTGCGTCCGACAATGGCGGTACCTGCCTCGTCAATGTGGTAGAGGTCGTCGGTGAGTGTCGAAATATGGACGAGTCCGAAGGCCTGCGAGTCGGTGAGTTCGACATAGAGACCGTGATTGCGCACCTCGGTAATGATGGCGTCGAAGGCGGTCTTCTTCGGTTTTTCAAGTTCCCGCTCGAAGAGTTCCAGAAGCTTGATCTTGACGGTTTCGCGCTCGGCCTCGGCGCTGTTCCGTTCGGTGCGCGAGAGGTGCTGGGACACCAGTTCCAGTTCGCCGATGGAAGGCGGGGGGATTTTTCGGGCGGGAGCCGTGGCATCACCGACTTTCTGGAGATAGCAGTCGAGAATCCGGTGCTCGACGAGATCCGCATAGCGGCGGATGGGCGAGGTGAAGTGGGAGTAGTATTTCTTCGCCAGGCCATAGTGCCCATCCGGGCTAGCGCGATAGCAGGCCTGCCGCATGCTGCGCAGGAAGGCGATTTGCAGCGGATAGCTGTCGGGCGTTTCCTTGAGGGTGGCCAGCAGCTTGAGTACCTCGGGGCGCTTGGTGAGGTCACCGGTGCGGATGCCTGCGTTGAGCAATTCCTGCCGGAGTTCGCCAAGCCGGTCGGCGGCAGGTTCGTCGTGAACCCGGGAAATGTTGGGCAGTTTGGCTTGGAAGAGCGCGCGGGCGACGGCCTCGTTGGCTGCTAGCATGAATTCTTCGATAAGCTGGTGGCTTTCGTCGCTTTCGTTTTTGACGACGCGATCAGCGTAGCCGTCGGCATCGCAATAGATTTTTACCTCCGGCATATCGAGGTCGAGCGACCCCTTGGCCATGCGGGCGCGGCGGAGGGTGGCGGCGATTTTCCAGAAAGTGCGCACTGCATCCTGCAGTTCCTTCAACTCGGTGTTGTTCAGGTCGGCGAGCGGACGGCCTGGATAGCCGGTCTGGTGGGGTGGAGGTGCAGGCAGGGCACGGATTTTGTCGAGATCGCTCCACTTGAGGAGGGAGAGCGCCTGCTTGTAGGTGAGCCGCTTGCGGGAGCGGATGATGGTATTGGCAAAGCGGGTGTCAACGGGACGGTTGCTTTTGTCGTAGGTGATGAGGACGGACTTGGTCAGGCGATCCTCGGCCTCGACCAAGCTGCACAGGCCGCTGGACAGCGCATGCGGCAGCATGGGGATGACGGTGCCGACGAGGTAGGTGGAGTTGCCGCGCTGGCGGGCCTCTTTGTCAAGTGCGGAGCCGGGACGAACGTAGTTGGAGACGTCGGCGATGTGGATGCCCACACGCACACTGCCATTGGGCAGCGTCTCGATGGAGAGCGCGTCGTCGAAATCCTTGGCGTCGTCGGGGTCGATGGTGATGGTGAAGATGTCCCGGTAGTCGAGGCGGCCCTTGGCTTCCTTGGGGTCAACGCGCTCGGGGATGGCGGCGGCCTCCCGGTTCACGGCATCGGGGAAGTCGGGTGAAAGTTTGTATTTGTAAAGGACGGCCTTGTATTCGGCGAGCGGGGTGTGGGTTTTGCCGAGCACCTCCATGATCTCGCCGACTGGGCTGAGATGGCGTTGCTTCCATTCGACGATACGGACGACGACCTTGTCGTCTTCCTTGGGAATGGGGAAGATGTTCGATTTGGCAGGATCCTGGACGATGATGTCGCGACCGATGCGGGGATCGTCGGGAAGGATGTACCAGAAGAGGCGGGTCTTGCGCAGGGTGCCGGGCAGGGCGTCGAAGGCACGCTCAAGGATGCGGATGACTCGTCCGTTGCGCCATTCGTCACCAGGGCGGCGGTCGCGCGGCTTGCGTGGCTGGCGTTGGTAGCCTTCGTAGATGCGGACGAGCACCTTGTCGCCGTGGAGGGCGATGCCGGTATCCTCGGCCCGGATGTTGATGGGTTCGGGGTTGGGTTTTTCCGGGGTTGGGTCGGGGAGGAGCTTGGCGGCACCGCTTTGCCGGAACATGATGGTGCCGCTGGCCAGGTCGGCGTCGGAGGGCAGGCAGAAAGCGTTCTTTTTGACCTTGGCCACCGAGCCCGAGGCGAGGAGCCGGGGCATGGCTTTACGGACGAGACGAATCGTGGATTTATTGTTTCCGATCAATCGACCGATCTCCTCAATGGTTTTCGGGGTGTAATCGGGTTGCCCCATCAGGGCGAGGATTTGGTCTTCAATGGACATAGGTGTAAGTTGCGATTGGGATAGGTTGGTTCGGCGAGTTGTTTTGATGCCGTTTAAATATGGAATTTTTCCTTAACGTGTTGTTTTCAATATAAACCGCGAGGTTTTTTCTTGGTGGGCCATGCGAGCAGGAGGAACTCCGACTGATTGATGCCGTCAGGTTCCTTGGTTTTGAAAACAGAGTCTAACCTTTAACTGATTCAATTACAAAGTCGCCGCTTAAAAAATTGTGAACAAGACAAGGCTTCGGCTTAATGATCTTATGAATATCCTTACTGCCTTCGGCTCTGCGATACCAGTGCGTACCCCGACTGTCTTTTATCCTAAAAATACAATCAAGGCGATGAAATGGATGATGCTTTTTTCGGTTGTCCTATTTGGCGCGGTTTTGTCTGCACAGGATGTTTCTGCGAATGACCAAAGTTTGCCTCAAGCTACCTTGAAAACATTTGAGGGTGCCGAGGCGAAGTTGTTCCTGGATGATTTTACCGGCTTGCGGGATGGGGTGACCAAGGCGTAGGTTGAGCGCATTCAGGAGCCTTTTCTCAGGCAACTGGCGACCTCAATGCTTGAGGGAAAATACGATTTGAAAAAACGAAATCGGATATACGAAGCTTACGAGACTACCCCGGCGCTTGCTGCCCGGATGAAGACCAACCAGTACAGCAAGTACGAGAATCCGACGGGGATTTATTTTGAGAAGGGCGATGTGGCTATTGTCAATGTCGTCGGAATGGGTGAGGATAAGGCGGTTTTTAAAGTGGAGGATTTTGGTCCCGATAAGACCGGCAGAAAAGAATATCCGCTGACGAACGGGATGAATGTTTTTCCTGTCAAGAAAGGCTTGGCGTACATCAGCTATTATACCGACAATTTTGCAAATGCTCCGAAGCTCCGGGTTCATGTCTTGAGTGGCAAGGTGAACGGTGTATTTGATCCCTATTCCCAGACCAATGAGGATTGGCAGAATCTGCTGGCACAGGCTCCTTGCGAGATGATCGATTTGCAGGGGAAGCATGTGCACCTCGTCTATCATGTCGACGGGCTGAAGAAATATTGTCCTGACGACGGCGTTCAGTTGATGAAGCTCTACGACCAGATCATCGGCTATCAATTTGAGATAATGGGGCTTTTCAAATACAATAAAGTCCCGAAAAACCGCATGTTTGGACGGAATGTCTGGGGTGGCTATATGCACGCTGACGGCACCGGGGCGGCATTTAACAGCAATGTTATTCGCAAGGTGGCCCGGATTTCCGATGTGCGCGATGTGTCATGGCCGATCTCCCATGAATTTGGACACGTAAACCAGGTTCGTCCCGGAATGAAATGGGTTTCCACGACAGAGACGACCAACAACATCTTTTCTGTTTGGGCGAATTACAAGTTGAGCTCTACTGGCTATAATGTTTTGGAGGATGAGAATAAGATCGATGAGGACGGGCAAAAAGTCATCGGCGGGCGTTTCAATGCCTATCTGGACTCGGCCCTGATAAAAAAGGAGCAGTGGCTTTGCCAGCGGGGGTCGGAAGGCTTTGCCAATTACCCGAACGGGTCGGGGGATCACTTTGTGAAGCTTTATCCGTTTTGGCAGCTCATGTTATATTTCAAGGTGGCCGGACGCGGGAATCCAGACTTTTACCCCGATATTTTTGAAATCGTCCGAAACACCAATGATGAAGGCAAAAAACAGGGAGACTTCCAACTCGCCTTCATGAAGAATGCCTGTGACGTGACCCGGCAGGATCTGACCGAATTCTTTGTCACCATCGGCATGTTGAAGCCGATTGATAAAATGATGAAGGACTACAAGAGCGACCAGCTAACCATTACCCAGGAAGAGTGCGATGCGTTGATCAAGTACGCGAAAAAATACAAGAAACCGGAAAGCCCGGTCATCTATTATCTCAGTAGTAAATCCGTGGATGCCTATGCCAAACGCCTGCCTGTTGCGGGAAAATGGGGGGCGGGGATTTCTCAAAATGGTAATACATTCCAAGTTTCCCATGCGGTCTGGAAAAACGTTGCCGCCTTTGAGACATATGAAGGGGACAAGTTGGTGAAAATCTCCAAGGTGGGAACCGGATCAAAGGATAATACATTCACGCAGGTGAAATATCCTGAAGGTGCCACCCGCATTGAGGCTGTTTCCTGGAATGGTGCCCGGACCTTGGTCTACGGAAAAAGGTAGAAGGCATACGTTTTATGCCATTTCGTTGGGAGGAATTCGTTTATCCCTTCTGATACAATGACAGGATGGTGTTGTTGCATCTCCGGGCAACTGTCAGAAATTTTTCAGCCAACAGATCACTGAATTCGTGGGGCTTATCGTATTTTCCATTAATTATCCTTATGGTTATTGGGGGATTTTGATAATGTATCCGAAATAAGCGATATGTGGATCACGCAAAATGAATACGGATCAAAAAAGAATGTCGGAAAAAAAGGCATGGTACTCCTTGGAGTCGGAAACGCTTATCGAGTTTTTTGAATCCGATGCCGATCGCGGACTATCCGAGGAGGCTGTGCAAGAACGGCTGAGTGCCTTTGGTCTTAATCTTCTTCCTGAAAAAAAGAAAACCAGCGCGATCATCCGGTTCTTGAAGCATTTTAATGACATATTGGTCTATGTTCTTT
>JAITVQ010000095.1 GCA_031285745.1 Puniceicoccales bacterium
CGAGGAAAACCGAGCATGGTAACACTCGTAGCCGTCATGCGAAAACTGCTTTGTCTGTTGAACAATCTTATCGCCAACCCCGACTTTTCCCTTGCGTAAAAAATCATCAATACTTCGGAAGTTATGACCGTTATTGTTTTTCGGGGGTCGTAGGAAATTGCTTGAGGTCTGGGTCAGGAGGAACCCTCCAAAGCACAGCTTCTTTTAGATCTTTATACTTCAGACTCGGCTTGTATTTATAAGACAATTTGAGCTGTTGAGCTATCCAACCCCAAGGCCCCACCCACCAAGGTGGACTATGCTTTATATAGCCAACAATCTCCCCTGAATCGTTAATGACAACCGCCTCGCTTTCCTTTCCAGCCAAGGTTTCCAATTCCCTTATACCTTTATCTCTACTCCAGATAAAGGCGCGCTTCTCCCCGTTTTTCGTCAAGGAATAGCCAACAATTTGGCCATGATTGTTGATATAGTTAGCGTGAGTTTTCCGGCCACCTAGCGTTCCTATGTCCAACATTCCTTGTTCTTGGGACCAAAAGAAAGAATGTTCATCTCCATTTTCGATTTCAGAATTCCCGGTAGCTTGCCCTTTGTCATTTGGCGGATATGCGCTTCCTTTTTTTCCGCCGAGATTATTAAGAACAAAGCGTTTCTTGTTATAGTAGATAGTAGGAACGCTCTCATCTTCAGTTCCCTGAGAAATAGAATATCTCGATCTTCGGTCAATCTCTGAGCTACTATCCGTCCGTTCTTCCATACCCTTTTCTTTAGTCCAACGAAACCGGCTGGAAGATTGAGGAGAATTCGGGGGATTATCAGCAGATCCGTAAACTTGTCCGTTTTCGTCAATTCCAGCCACATAACTTGAACGACCTCCCAATGTGCCCAGGTCCTGCATGCCGCTTTCTTTTGTCCATAAAAAAGCGCGAATATCGCCATTTTCGTTTCTATAGTCTCCAATGACTTGCCCTGCATTGTTGATATCAACAGCTTTACTACTCCATCCCCCAAGGGTGCCGAAAAGAATCACCGCTTTAGATTTCGATTTTTGGTAGATCAGAACTGAAGCCAATAATGCTACGCAGATCGCAGAAATGATGACGATCTTCCAATGCTTAAAAAATAAAGGCAAAGTGACCTTTTTAAGCGAAGACGTTGAGGATGGGGTCATATTTAAAAGTGAACAGATACAGTTAATTTATGGGGCTGGCAATCCTACTTAATCAGTATAAATTAGCGAAAGATGAGTGAGCCTGTTTCATCTTGAATCCCTGAAAGAATCACGAAATCGCCACACATCTAATTAGAGGGGGGTACGACTCCGTTCTCGCCAATGGATGTTGGAGCCTTCTAGTTTAGCAGAATGTCTTTAGACGGAAAAGCTCCCGCCAGCATTCAGACAGTCCTGTTCGATTTGGATGGAACACTGGTCGATAATTTTCAGGCCATTCATCGCGCCTATTCCGATGTCGCACAGATGCTCGGACTCCCGCGCATGACCTATCAGGACGTGATGAACGCCGTGGGCGGTTCGATTGCCGTCACCATCCGCCGCTTGATCGGCGAGGCTCAGGCCGAGGATGCGGTCCGGCTTTATCACGAGCATTTCCCCAGCGTGATGTATGAAGGCCTGCGCACCTATGACGGCGTGGTCGAATTGCTGGGCGAACTCAAGAAACGCGGACTCAAGCTCGCCGTCTATACCAACAAGGACGCGGACGCCTCCCGCAAGATTCTCGACTACCTGAAACTCACCGACTGGTTCGATGGCATCTTCGGCACCAACGATGTGCCCTGGCGCAAGCCCGACCCGCATTTCACCCACTACGTCCTCGGCAAGCTCAATGCCACCGCCGACCGGACAATCATGGTCGGCGACTCCCCCTTTGATGTCGCCACCGCCCGCAACGGGAAGCTGGCGGCGGTTTATTGCGTGACCACCGGAAGCCATAATGCCACTCAACTCGCCGAGCATTCGCCCGACGGTATCTTTCCGGGATTTGCCGAACTGGGGGAATGCGTTTTCGGGATCAAGTAGCGCAGGCTTCCAGCCTGCTTTTAAATCATGCAGCCTGAATATTCCAAATACATCCATGGTTTTCACCGGCGTGATTATTTACCGCATCTCAAAGTTGCGGGTGCCGCCTATTTTGTCACCTTCCGCTTAGCGGACTCGTTGCCGAAAGAAGTGTTACTCAGAATAAAGACTGAACTCGAACAAACTGTATTCCCAGAGGATGCCACACTTGATGAAAGAACAGAGCATCTTCGCCAATTACGTCGCCGGAAAATTGAGCATTCTCTTGACCAAGGGGCCGGCCAATGCTGGCTGAGGCATCCCGAAATGGCATCTCTATTGGCTGGGGCATTGAAGCATTTTGATGGAGAACGATACAAGCTTAGGGCTTGGGTAATCATGCCTAATCACGTGCATGTTCTGGTTGCTCCATTGAAAGAGTTTTCCCTTGGAGCTATCGTAAAAAGTTGGAAGCAATTTTTGGCAACACGCGCCAAGAAAATTCTCGCGATCCCTCCGGGACGTTTTTGGCAGCCGGAATCTTACGACCATTGGACACGTGATGCTGACGAAAGGGAGAGGGTTATTTCTTATATTCACCAAAACCCTGTGAAAGCGAAACTTTGCCAGCGGCCCGAGGAGTGCCCGTGGAGCAGTGCTTATCCTGTGCAAACTGATTCAATCAACCCAGGCAGGCTGGAAGCCTGCGCTACATAACTGCGTATCCCATCGGTGTCGTCGCTCCCGTCCAGTAATTCCGCCCACTCCGAAACCCTCACCGGGGTCCTTGAGCGCATCGTCTATTTCAACGAGGAGAACCACTACACCATCGGCGAACTGAGGCCGGAAAACTCGGGCGGAGCCAATAGCGGCATGGTGACCGTCCTCGGTGCGCTGCCGGGCGTGCAATGCGGCGAGACGCTGGAATTGCAGGGCATCTGGACGACGCACAAGGAACACGGGCGGCAATTCAAGATCGCGGCCTTTCGCTCCAAACTGCCCGCCAGCGTTTACGGCATCCGCAAATACCTGGGCAGCGGGCTGGTGCCGGGCATCGGCAAAACCTATGCCGAGAAAATCGTCGCCAAGTTCGGCGAGGACACCCTGCGCATCATCTCCGAGCAATCGGCCCGCCTGCGCGAAGTGCCGGGCATCGGGCAACAGCGCGTCAAGGCCATCAAGAAGGCGTGGGACGAACAAAGCTCGCTCCGCGACGTAATGGTGTTTCTCCAGACCTACGGAGTGACCACCGGCCTCTGCATCCGGCTGGTGAAGACCTACGGGCTGATGGCCCGGCAGATTCTCGAAACCGACCCCTACAAGGTGGCCCGCGAGATTGACGGTATCGGCTTTCGTACCGCCGACAAGATCGCCCGCAATATCGGGCTCTCCACCGAGGGTGCGCCCCGGCTGGAGGCGGGTGTCCTCTTTGCGCTCTCGGAACTGGAGGAGGAAGGACACACGGCGGTGCCGGGCACCCTGTTACAGGAACGCTCCACCGCCCTGCTGGAAGTTGGGGAGGAAAAAATTGCGGAAAGCATCGCCCGGCTCATCGCCGCCAAACAAATCCAAACGCTCGCGCACAACGGGGAACTCTGGCTGCAATCGCCGCCCCAGGCCCGGGCCGAGGAGGAAATCGCCGACTGCGTGAACCGACTGCTCTCCCACCCCGGCTCGCTGCCGCCCATCCAGGTGGACCGCGCCGTCGTCTGGGCGCAGGACAAGGCGGGATTCGCCTTTGCTCCTGCCCAGGCCGAGGCCATCCGCACCGCGCTGACCAATAAATTCTCCATCCTGACCGGCGGACCGGGCACGGGAAAAACCACCATCCTCAGCGCGCTCTGCGGCATCCTCTCAGCCAAGAAGGCCCGCATCGTGCTGGCCGCGCCCACTGGCCGCGCCGCCCAGCGGATGAGCGAGACGACCCGGCTTCACGCCTCCACCATCCACCGCTTGCTCAAGTTCGACCCCGAGCAGGGACGTTTCCTGCACGATGCGAGCAACCCGCTCGCGGCGGACATGCTCATCGTGGACGAGGCCAGTATGCTGGATAACCGGCTGGCCGCTTCGCTCCTTCGCGCCGTCCACGCCCATACCCACCTGCTCCTCGTGGGCGACGTCAACCAGCTTCCCAGCGTCGGCCCCGGCAACGTGCTGCAAGACCTGATCGGCTCGCGCCGCGTCCCGGTCACCATCCTGAGCGCCGTATTTCGCCAAGGCCGCCGGAGCCACATCGTCCTCACGGCACACGATATCTTGCAGGGAAAAATCGCCTTGCCGACGCCGCTGCCCGACAGCGCCGCGCTGAATCCCGACGGCGAATTGCAATTCGTCACGGCGGCAACGCCGGAGGCCTGCGTCCGCCAGGTCACGGAACTCTGCCAGCGCCACCTGTCGCAAAAGTTCGGACTCGACCCGTGGAAGGACATCCAAGTGCTCGCCCCGATGCACAAGGGCACCGCCGGCATCCAGAGCTTTAACCTCGCCTTGCAAAAAGCCCTCAAACCGGCAGGCCACCGGGGAATTCCCGCCCATGCGGGACTGCGCTTCGAGGAAGGCGACAAGGTCATCCAGACCCGGAACAACTACGACAAGGGCGTTTTCAACGGCGACCTGGGCCGCATTACCGCCGTCAATCCCGACGCGGGCAGTCTGGCGGTGGACTTCGACGGCACCGTGGTCGATTACGAACGCGCCGACCTCGGCGACCTCCAACTCGCCTACGCCATCACGATCCACAAATCGCAGGGCAGCGAATTCAACACCGTCGTCATTCCGCTGCTCAAGAGCCATTTCGTCATGCTTCAGCGCAACCTGATTTACACGGCCATCACGCGGGGCCGCAAACGGGTCATCCTGGTCGGCGACCCCGCCGCCTACGCCAT
>JAITVQ010000121.1 GCA_031285745.1 Puniceicoccales bacterium
GCAGCCCGGCCAACTTCCTCGACGTGGGCGGCGGCGCGACCGAGGAGGCGATTACCGAAGCCTTCAAAATCCTTTTGAGCGACGACGGCACAAAGGGCATTCTCATCAACATATTCGGCGGCATTATGCGCTGCGACATTATCGCTCTGGGCGTTCTCGCCGCGATCAAGAATGTCGGAGGCATCAAGCTTCCGCTGGTTGTCCGCCTTGAGGGCAACAATGTCGAGAACGGCAAAAAGACTCTTGCTACATCAGGTCTCACCATTGTTTCCGGTGACACCATGGCCGATGCTGCACAGAAGATCGTCAAACTGGTTGGCTAACTAACCTCAACCTTCTTTTGAAATGTCAATACATGCCAAAGAAATCGCCTTTGTCGGTTATCCTGTAACCGATGTCCCCCGCGCTCGGAACTTTTATGGAAAGATCCTGGGTTTAAAGGAAACCATGGCAGAGGACTTTGGCAATGGCCAGTGGTGGGCTGAATACGATGTCGGTGCCGGAACCATTGCGATAAGCAATGCATGGCAGCCGTCAGGCCAAAACGGCCCCAGTGCTGCATTGGAGGTTGAAGACCTTGATGCTGCGCTGGCGCACTTGCAGGCCAACGGCGTCAACATTTGCCTGCCCACCATCGATACACCTGTGTGCCGTTTCTTTGTCATTACTGATCCGGACGGAAACAGTCTCACCATCCATCAACATAAATAACTTTAAAACGCCTCAACAGGCACAGCTATCATGTCAATTCTTGTTAACGAAAAAACCAAAATACTTGTCCAGGGCATCACCGGAGACTTCGGTGGACGCCATGCCAAACTCTCCATCGACTACGGTACGCAACTGGTTGCCGGAGTCACCCCCGGCAAGGGAGGGCAGGTCTTCGAGCACAACGGAAAGAAAGTGCCCATCTTCAATACCGTCGCTGAAGCCGCCAAGGCCACCGGTGCTACGGTCTCTGCCATCTTTGTTCCGCCGCCTTTTGCCGCCGACGCTATTCTTGAGTGCGTTGACGCTGGGCTGGACCTTGCCATTACCATTACCGAGGGAATCCCGATCAAAGACATGATCCGTGTCAAACGGGCCATGGCCGGCAGCAAGACCCACCTGATCGGGCCGAACTGTCCGGGAATCGTTACTCCTGGTGCTGGCGAAAAATCCAATGGCGGATGCCGTATCGGCATTGCCCCCGGATACATTCATAACAAGGGCCATGTCGGTGTTGTCTCCCGTTCGGGTACACTGACCTATGAGGCTGTTTACCAGCTTACCACCCGTGGTCTCGGCCAAAGCACCAGTGTCGGTATCGGTGGCGACCCGGTCAACGGTACCTCGCATCTCGACGTCATCAAAATGTTCAATGATGACCCGGATACCTACGGCATCATCATGATCGGTGAAATCGGTGGCAGTGCCGAAGTCGAAGCCGCTCGCTGGATCAAGGAAAACTGCAAAAAGCCGGTTGCCGGATTCATTGCCGGAGCCACCGCTCCTGCCGGTCGTCGCATGGGCCATGCCGGTGCTGTTATTGGCGGCAAGGATGATACTGCTGCTGCCAAGATCGCCATCTTCCGCGAATGCGGCATTGAAGTGGCTGAAACACCTTCTGATATGGCCGATGCACTTATCCGGGCCGCCAAGGCCAAGGGTGTCAAACTCGGTTAAGTCCAAACAGATCAAATTCTGTTTCAAGAAAAAGACCCGGTGTAATGCCGGGTCTCTTTTTTTGAAAGATTGCTTCCCGAATCATAGCTGCTTTTTTCCAACCATGGCCCGTAATTTTCTTGGTATTGATCATGGTGACCGTCGCATCGGACTTAGCTATGGCGACGAGTTGGGGATTGCCGTACCCATTGCCGCCGCAGTGGAACCGATGGAGTTGGATCGACTGGAGCATATTGCTGCCGAAATCAAACGCCGCCGGATTACGGACATTGTGGTGGGTTATCCTCTCAATATGGACGGCACTGCCGGACCACGCACAGAGGTGGTGGACGCGTTTATCGTCGAGCTGGAAAAGCGTTTTGCATTGCCCGTACATCGCACGGACGAAGGTTTATCCAGTGTCGAGGCGGATGAGTCGTTTTCATCCAAAAAGAAAGGGCGCAATATTCGGGAACGCCGTCAGCACCGGGCCACAGGTGAGCAGGACTCCCGGGCGGCTGCGGTTATCTTGCAGGATTTTCTTAATGCGCAGGGATTCGGAATGGATTTTGCGCGGGAAGATTTCTGAGCCTTTCAACCCTGAAGACTACTTCAGGGCCATTTGACGAACATCAGCAGGAGAGAGTCCTTGTTCGCGGAGGGCGCGAAGGCTAAGGGCAGCGTGGCGTTTGGCAAGACGCCGACCGGTGTCATCCAGTAGCAGGGGAGTGTGCATCCATTGCGGAGCTATCCATCCGAGGGCTCGATAGAGAAGAATCTGGCGAGCAGTAGATTTCAAGAGATCCTGCCCCCTGACAACCTCAGTGATCTTCATGGCATGATCGTCGGCCACGACCGCCAGCTCATAGGCAGGGACATTGTCACGACGCCAAACGATAAAATCTCCGAAATCCACTCCTGTGGTAAACGACTGTTCTCCTTGGCAAACATCATGAAAACGAATGTGTTCTCCGTCAGGAACCCGGAACCGCCAGTTTATGCCGCTTGGTGTTGTAGCCTCGCGTCCGGCTCCGATCTCAGGACGCCATTCGGGAGGGAAAATTGGTTCGACGTCATCCTCGGCATGGGGCGCTAGGCTGGCTGATTCAACGTCCTTACGGGAACGTGAACAGGGATAAAT
>JAITVQ010000155.1 GCA_031285745.1 Puniceicoccales bacterium
CTTCGACGCCTACCTCGTTCGCCAGGGTGCGCGGATCAACTGGGAATTCCCTCCTCGCGAGGCCAAGAAGAATGCCGACGGCACCGAGAAGAAACCCAGGAAGGAAAAAGCCCCGGTCAATCTCGACAAGGCCGAGAATCTGGGTGCCAGCAAACTCCACAAGGATGGGACACTCTACAAGACTGGCACCAGTTATGTTGTCGCCAAGCCGCAAGCCGACGGTTCACCCCGGGTTGTCTTCGAGGTAAAAAAGACTCTTTGCGGCGTGGAATTACCGGCTGAAGAAATCCAGCTTCTCGTCAGTGACGGACGCACAGGCCTCATTGAAGGCATGACTTCCAAAAAAGGAACGACCTTCAGCGCCTACCTTGTTCTTTCCAAGGACAAGAAAAAGGCGGAGTTTGAGTTCCCGCCGAGGTAGCCTATTATCAACATAATAAATCGGATGCTGATCCGCTGTAAACACTGTGGTTCTGCCTGTGGGTATCATGCAGCAATCCCTGGATTTTTAGTGTTTGGAGTATCATCAGTTCTTGCTGGGATTACAAGCGGACTATTGTCCAAGTTGATAGGAGGCTGGGCTCTTTTGCTGGCACTTCCTCTCTGGCTAGTGCCCTCGTGTTAATGTGGGAAATCCCGCGTTGGCTTGCATTCTTACATTATGGATTATGGCCATGTCCCAAATGCGGAATGCGTAAATAGGGACGCCCCGAATATTCAGGATTGGGATTATGATTTTTGAAAAGAGGTATCGTCATTAACCTACGATCACCTCATCATCTCCTCCTATGCAAACCCAGCCCCAACCCCTGCGTCCAAAATCAACCGCCGTAGTGTCTCCAGCAATTCTCATCACTGTGTTCATTGCCATATTATGCATGACCATGATGATTGTTGTTCCGGCTTTTGCCAAGATGCTTGAAGGCGCAAAAGACACAACACTACCCAAGCTTTCCGAAGCTGTCTTCAGCATCGGAATACCCATGTCAAAGCATCCCCTCTCTGTTACACTCGGTATTGTCACTTGTGGCCTTCTCCTCGGAGTTATTTTTGAACGAATGAGAATCAGGCGGGTTCGACCTGCAACAACCATCTATATTATGGTATTTTCTTTTCTCACATTTGCCCTTCTGGAAATGATAATCGTCATCGCCATTTTTCGTCCGCTAATTGTGACTATTCGAAAAATTCCCGATGGGATTACTTACCCATCGGGAACGGAGGATCCCGCCACCGTGGATTGGTTTATGCATAGCCTAGTTTCGCCAATTCAATAGATTTTTGACAGGAGAGATCGACCACGGAAGAAAGGATGCATCGTCGAGCATCCGTTTCTCCGTAGTTTACAGATGGCGTGGGTTATATCGGGAATGGGGACAGTTTGAGCGGACGCACGGCCAGCCCGAGCAGTTCCCTCTCGTTATCATCGCCGGCAATCCGGTTTATGTGAACGACAAAGCAGGTTTTGCATTGGTGCACAATCAACCACTCGCCATCGGGACAGGCGCTCACGGCGATAGGCTCCATACCTCCGTGGCAATCCGACATTCTATCGCCCGGTTTGTCGTCGAGGTGGACACTCCAGAGGCACCACGGACAGTGATTGCGATGACGTGTGCCCGGAGCGCTGAGCGAAAACTCACCTCCGCAATGGCGACATTTCAGCCATGTAGCCGAGGATGAATGAGAGGTGTGTGGTTTGGATCGATGACGCTGTGACTTATCAGAAAAATGAGACATAGGTGTGGAAAACACCCCGGCAGCAAAAAAACTGGAGCAGCATATAGCCTGCTCCCTTACCTATGATTACACGTCATCTACCCATTTTATGGAGCGGGAAGTCATGGTTGCCGGGGCATAAACAGACCTCTCCGCACTCTCTGAGTACAGACTGACGTGTATTAGATTACAGAATCCTGATTGCGTGACATCCGCCGCGAACCGTGTAACTCGGGATGGAAGTGTCAAGCATCTTGCCTTTCTCTTTCCAAGCAAAAGGCCCGGCCACGGTAAGAAGACACCAAGTCTTGCAATAACTGAGTATAACTGAATATAGCTAGATCAACTCCCATGGCTGTCATTCGTACCCGAATCATCCTTTCCTGGCTCTTATTGATAGTATTTCTGACCCTCATTTTTCAGCATTATTATTTAATTGCTTTCTGTATATATCTTGGTTGGCCACTTCTGCGTAATGGCTTGCCTCGAGCCAGATATCTATCTGGCTTAGCTGGAGTCATAGTAATAAGTGCGTTCATGGCAGTAATAGTATTTTACTTTATTCAATACCTTTATCCTTTCCCTCCAATTGTTACTACAATTTCGAGTGTTTTACTATATACAATTGCTGGCGTTTCGTTGACATTTCAAGCCATTCAGGACTATAAAACATTCGCATCACATCACCCCCCAGCTTCTGCGTGACGAAATTTTCATCAGGAAATAAACAATTATCTCCTGTTGCAGGACACTCAGAAAGAAATCTAAAAACATATTCGTGACCAAGCCAGACCTTGAGCAATCCAGCTATCTGTTTCATGCAAACTCAACCCCATCCCCTTCGTCCAAGATCAGCGGCGGTAGTCCTTCCCACGGTATTTGTCACTGCATTCATAGCCCTCCCCACCATTATCATGACAGTGTTTGTCCCGGCCTTTGCCAAGATGATCCAAGGTCAAAAGAACATAGTAATACCTAAAATCACTGAATTTGTTATCAACATTGGCCTGCCGATGTCTGAGCATCCTTATATTGTCTTATCCGGCATCGTTATTTGTGGGTTTTGCCTTGGCGGCATCTTTGAAATCATGCGAACCCGCCAAGTGCCTCCGGCAAAAATTAGCTCGATTATGCAGTATTCCCTCCTCTGCTCAATCTTGGTAACGGGAACAACCTGTATCGCGTTACTTCTGGTCCTAATTAGCATTATTCGGAAATTTGAAAGTGGATGAATTCCACTTCTTCCCGAAAAAACCAACACAACATCTTTGTGAAGAAACTATCCCTTTTACTTTTTCTGGCGCATTTCACTTTTTTTACCGGCTGTCCCAGTACGACTCCCATTGCAGAGGACCCGTTTCGGATAATCGGCGACGGCGTCGTTGAACATATCCCGTCGGGCATGCAATTTCCGGAGACGCTGGAAGACTTTGTCCGGGGCAACATCCGTCAATATGATACTTCCGGTTCCAATATCAGTGTAGCC
>JAITVQ010000173.1 GCA_031285745.1 Puniceicoccales bacterium
CCAATTCTCTTTTTCGTAACGGCGGTCGGAAAGATTCTGCTCACGGGTGGAGAATCGCCTGAGCGCAGAGTGTGGGTCCACGTTTTCATCGACCATCTTCCGCGGTTCCTCCTGCACTCCACCGCTGGTGGTGACACTTTTCCCACTCAGGCTAAAGGGGAGCTTGCGTCCGTCATTCAACTGCAACTCGGATTCCTGTGTGGGAGCGTCAGCCTTGGCCTCGGCATTATTCTGCCGGGGGACTGCCGACTCGGTGCTGTATGCTTCAATATTTTTAAAACTGGAATTCGAGACCACACTTTGTTGCCCCGGTACATATTCTTCGCCTTTACGGGTGGCTTCCCACATCCGGGCTTTCTCTTCGTCAGTGACCAAAACTTCCTGTTTATGTCCCGAGCTGGTACTTACGGAAATCCGGTAGCCTCCGTAGGTGGGGCGCTTGCTGGAGGCGTTTTGAGCCAATGCTTCTCCACTGCCCAGCAGAACTGCGCATAAAACAAGGAGACAAGGGGCAAAACGAAACATGGACAGACCTGTTGCCTAGCCAGGGAAAGCAGTTTGGCAACGTGTTTTTTCTCGGTTTTGATCCTGTTGCTTGCGTTGTCTCGCGTCAGAAAAAGGGCAGTGCCAGAAATAATTTTATGACAATGGCATTTGAAATATCGATGAAGAAGGCGCCAACCATGGGAACCAGTAGAAATGAGACATGGGACGGGCCGAAGCGGTCGGTAATGGCCTGCATATTGGCCACTGCCGTCGGGGTTGCGCCCAGTCCGAATCCACAGTGACCTGCCGCCAGCACTGCGGCGTCATAATTTTTCCCCATGGCGCGAAAGGTTACCCAATGGGCATACGCAGCCATGGTTACGCTTTGCAGAACCAGAAGGACTAGCAAGGGAACAGCCAGTGCGGATAATTCCCATAACTTCAGACCCATGAGAGCCATGGCTAGAAATAGCGACAGGGACACATTGCCAATCAGTGACACTGCCCGGTCAAAAACATCATACCATCCCAGCAACGACAGAATGTTGCGCAAGGCCAGGGCGACAAAAAGACAGCAGACAAACGTGGGCAGGGCGAAGGCGGTTTTTTGCAATGCGGCGGAAATGACCGCGCCTCCCGAGAGGCTGACTGCCACCAGGGCCAGTGTTTCGATAAAGGATGATACGGTGATGAGCCGAACGGCTTGCGGTTGCTCGAAGGGCAGGGGCGCATCCTTCTCGACGGCGGCCAAACCGGGTGTTTGCGTGGTTCTTATCAGAAAACGCGCCACAGGTCCCCCGATTAACCCACCCAAAACCAGCCCAAAGGTAGCGCAGGCCATGGCTAGTTCCGCGGCCGATTGGAGTCCGTATTTCTCCTCAAACACTTGCCCCCACGCCATGCCGGTGCCGTGACCTCCTGACAAGGTGACGGATCCGGCGATGAGGCCGACCAAGGGATTCAGGCCAACCAATTTTGCCACGATAATTCCGATGGTATTCTGGACAAAGAGAAATCCCACCACGACGAGGAGAAATCTCCACAGCAACGAGCCTCCTTTCTTGAGTTCGCCCAGATTGGCCCCGAGTCCCAACGAGGAAAAAAAGGCCAGCATGAGCGGATCCTTCAGCGAGGAGTCAAATTCGACCTCAATGTGCAACGATTTGCGGATGACCAAAAGAAAGATGGCGGCAACCAGTCCTCCGGCGACTGGTTCGGGAATGCTATAGGCTCGTAAGGGAGGTATCCATGCCACCAGTTTCCGGCCGAATAACAGAACCAGTGAGGTGACAACCAAAGTGCCATAGGCATCAAGCGCAATCATATGAGTTTTAGAAAAAGGTATGGAAGAATGGCACCGGGCGAAAAGCCAAACATAGCCAATGTTGATAAAAAGTCATGAATGTCGGGCATATTTGATAATCAGGTGGATTCAAAAAAACAAATTTCAGGATTGAACTATCCCGTCTCATGGCAAAGGGTGGAGATCGGCCAGGCCCCATGCAACGAACGCCGGCGAATCCCGCCAGGACCGGAAGGTAGCAACGGCAGTCAGGATTTTCGTGTGCCGTGGGTAGCCTGGCCTCTTTGTTTTCCAAAAACCTCATATTGTCAGGATAAGGATATAGGCACTGTCTGGGATAGTTGGCAAAAACGCTCAACACCGAACGCTTAACTCTTAACGTTCAATAAAGAGAGCCTCAAAACTTTCATCAGGATTTTGAAAATCCCGGGGATTTCTCGTTTTCCTGTCTATCGTCTCCTTATCCCCTTCCTGTAAATCCTGCCATCCTCCTGTCCTTAAACAGAGGATTTGGTCTATCTCTTTGCCCTTTTTGTCAGTGATGTGTGAATTGACGCTTGCACCAAGCGAAACTCATTTATGACATGTGCGCAAATGTCCATATCCGCGCGACAGGCATTGCAACGATATTTTGGTTTTCCGGACTTTCGGGAACCTCAGGGGCATATTATCGAAACCATTGTCGCGGGAAAAGACACCCTAGTCATCATGCCTACGGGCGGCGGGAAGTCGCTCTGTTACCAGCTTCCGGCCTTGCTGCTGCCGGGCGTCACCGTAGTGGTATCGCCGCTCATCGCCTTGATGAAAGACCAGGTGGACGCGTTGCGGTCACGCGGTATTCCGGCGGGCATGATCAACAGCTCGCAAACGGCTGACGAGCAGAGGACCGTTTTCCGGCAAATCCGTGACGGTGAAATCAAGCTTGTTTACATCGCGCCGGAGCGTTTTCGCAGTCGTTATTTTCTGGATACTTTGGCGGGAGTGTCGGTGTCCCTGTTTGCCATT
>JAITVQ010000211.1 GCA_031285745.1 Puniceicoccales bacterium
GTTGGCAGACCTATTTTCGCGGGTCGCGGAAGCAACCCTGCCAGTTGCATTCATGTTTTCGCGGTCCGCGGAACTAACTCTGCCAGTTGCACGGACATTTCCGCGTTCCGCGGAAAGACCAGTGCTAAAAGCTCTCATACCAATGCAAACCGCGGAAGTTACTCTGCTAATTGCATTGGTGGTTCCGCGAACCGCGGAAACGACTCTGCAGTTGGAAATAACTGCTCTGGCGATGAAGAAAGAGGTTATTGGTTAAGCACAAGTGGGACAGGGGAAGGCTGCGAAGATAGATATAAACAGGAAAATGCCTAAAACATACAGATATTGAAGGGGCGAACGCCCCCCTTCCCTCAGTCAAAGTATCTCGTGACGACGCCACTTAGACGCAAGTGAATCAAAACAAAACCGATATAGTCACTAAGTGCGTGCTGATGTACATATAACTTCCCTCAGGTCGCGTACAAAACGTGCGACGCTGTGTGTCTCCCTGACATAAGCAACTGCGGCGGAAGCTCGTTCACTTCGGAAGGTTTCGTCAGTCATTATTTTCTCAATAGCCGAAACATAGGCGTCGATGCCCCCAAAGCCATCGCCGAGGTTCTGTCCCGAGCAAACCCCGAACCGGCTGACTAAATTTTCGTTGTCAAGATTGCTGACAAGCAGTGTCCCGTAAGACAGGGCTTCCAACCATGAGATAGGGATGCCTTCCCATATGGAAGTATTGATTAGAATTTTACTTGTCTTTAACAGCTCGCTTTTTTCTTGGCCGTCCAAATGTCCAACCCAGTGCAGGTTTGGGATGTTCTCCCGCCTGTATTTTTCCACTGTTTTTTCATTTTCCTCCTTATGGCGGAAAAATTTTCCCACAATATAGAAGTTATATTGGGGCATTCTTTTGGCGACTTCGCAGACGAGCCAGATTCTTTTTTGCGCCTCCAATCGCCCTAAAAACACTATATTATTCTTCTTGGAACACTGTTCCAGATCGAACCCTGATTCGATCTCAATTGGATTGGGAAGATAGCCCACATTTAAATCATGCTTGATTTCATAAAGCTCCTTTGCGAGCGGCACAAGCGAATGCCCCTGGGAAATCCAAACAAGCCGGTGTTCCTTGTCCAGACGGTTGATCAACGGCGCGATGCGTTGGTCATAAAAGCAAGGATCCTCTATCATGCTCATCGTGCCTATTTCATGATCCCATTTTGTCCTGGGCCGAGGATCTTGAATCCAAAGAATCAATTTTCCGCTGGGAGCAATCTCCATTATTCGCGCCGAAGCCGACGTAAGTTCAATGCTTAGATAGACATCATAATCCTGTTTTGCCAACCATCTTCGGGCTAGCCAGGCATACCGGGGAAGGTGCCAGACTTTCACACCGTCAACAACATGGTTCTTGGCGAAAAATAAACTTTTCTTACGCCGGATTAAAACATCCACCTCAATCTCCTCGGACGGGAGATATTTGGCCACATAATACCGGGCAAGAAAACCGTAACCGCCAAAGGCGGTGCCGAGGGCTCCAAAGTATTCGTCAACAAGAAGCGCAACCCGGATCTTGTTCTTGGAAGTCATTTGCATGGTAATAGTGTATAATTCCAGGCTTCAAATGTCGTCGATAAGAAAGCTCTGTCTCACTTTCAACTGTGCGTATGTTTTGGGCCGGATGAAGAAAAACGGATGCCGGTTCCAGTATATAAGAAAATTTCGCACCCGGGGAAATTTGCTGACGGCCTCGGCGTAGTTCTTTCTTTTTGTTACTTTGTCCAGATACTTGAAATATTCCGGCGCGTAGGGCGAGGACATGAATCCGCATGGCACGATCCATGGTTTCAGGGATCCGATATAATGGACGATTCCCGGGTCTTTGCGAGCCGCTACGATTTCGGCCATTGTAAATCCAAGCGTCTTGGGAAATTTCCGCTTCGGATTGAATAAAAGAAAAGTCACATTCCATTTTAAAGGGAGGTATCTGACATTTCCACCAAACGCTATGTTTAGAACATCCTGATCTTGATGCCTGAGTACGGCCCGGTGGCGGCGCTCAATTTCAACAAAACGCACAAAAGGGAACTCCTCCCGTATTTTCTTTAAATTAAGCAGGAGGACTCCCGCGTTGAAATAGCGTCGAGATGGGAAAATGGAATCATAGTCCTTTATTTTAACACGAATAAAATCCTCCACTACACCTGCGTAGCGCCCCTCAACATCCTCTTCCCATAATTCCGTCAGATCGTGCCTTACCACAATGTCTGCATCCAGATAAATTGCCTTCTCTAATTCAGGGCAGAGGGTTGGTATCAAAAGCCGATAGCATGTCTCAATTGATATGTGCTCATCCTTTATCTGCATGCCTCCGATTAGGTTTTTGTCTATCTGGATGAATTCCAAATCAAACTCACATATCTCTTTTATAGATTCGATCTTCGCTTTTGATTCAGGGGATAGGGATGAATTCAATATATGAAATGCAAGGCGCGACTTGGAATTGTACGCAGCCGAGGCAATCGCAACGCAGGCGTGTTGGATATATGAGTCATTGATTGCCAAAAAACACGGAATGGAGGAAGGCATGTGTCTCTGTTTTGGATTTTATCGGTGATTAAAGGGTGTAAACCCGACCTAGCTTTTTTTCAGAAATGGACGCCTGAATGTTTTCCAAAGAATTTTAGCAAGACGACGACGGCGGGGAACAACATGCTTCAAACTATTTAAATAAATGCGACGCTTTTTGTTTGTAGGCGCACGTTCTGCGTAGAGATCAGATTTCAGTTGCGAGTCATCGACAGCAACCACATGAGGCACGATACAAGAAAAAGAAACCAGTCCCATTTCCTGAAAATAATACCATTTGCCGGCTTCCCACTTGATAGGCCACAAGTTCTCATGCAACGAAGCGGCTGCCTTTCGGTTCACCACGTAACCGTGGCTGCTTCCACCATCTATATACTCTCGAATGGAATAGCCGCCGGCAATTTCTTGCCCTGATGCTGATTTGTAATATTGCGAAGAGAGAAAATATATTTTCGAGGTCTCATTCTTGTCAATTTTCTCCAGCTCTGCGAGCACGAGAGGAAGTCCGTCCAAAAGCAAGGCGTCATCCTCCAGCACCAATGCAAGGTCAATGTTCTCATCGCACATTTTTTTATATATTTTCAGGTGACTGAGTGAGCAACCGATCACCCCTTTGGTCATGCAGCAAGCTGGATAATCAAAGACGAATGTTTTAAACGCATCATCGGAAAATGTATTCCCGTTTACAGCCTCGAAGATTTCCAAGGGCAGTTGATATTTCTCGCCTTGTGCAAGTATCTCCGCCCGTTTGTCTGTGCGATGGGGGAGGTTTACGACAAAGATTCTCATATTTTCAAGGATGAATGGGAAAAGGTCGGAATTCCCTTCTGGAATACGGTGCAAGTGAACGAGAGTTTGCTGCGATGCCTGCACAGGGACACGTCAGTAGCCTGTAAAACAGTCTTGAAATCGTACATGTTAAAAAAGTCGCATGACCCTAGCAACCTGAAGCGCGAGATTCACATTTATTTTTCGAAAACTATACTTGGGGACATGCCCACGACTGTAACCACATTCGACATTTTCCAAGGTAATCATACAGGGATACGATATTGGGCAATCTTTATTTGTAAAACGACTATGCAGATATTTAGGTTAAAATGATCTCTTCATGTCATATTTCAATGCTTCGCCAATCCATGCATATATATTTGTTAAATGAAACTTCGCTTGAAAATGGCAGTCATGAAATTTTATGAATCAAATCATGGTACCATCACCCCGCTTTTACAAAACCACCGCAATAGTTAGTTCGTTGATGATTGGCGGTCTAGGGATGGTTAATGCAATCCCTCAACAGCCCAATGTCTTGTTTATTTTTGCCGATGACATGCGAGCTGATGCCGGGAGCGCCTTTGGCAATGCCAACTTCCCCACGCCAAATCTGGAGAAACTGTCCCAGCGAGGCTGCAATTTTTCCAGTGCCTACATCATGGGCGGAACTTCCGCAGCGGTATGCGCGCCCTCCCGGGCCATGCTGATGACAGGTCGTTCATTATTCAGGGCTCCCATCAACTTGGGTGAATTCAAGACATGGCAGCAAACTTTGTTGGAAAATGGCTACACCACCTTCGGCACTGGAAAATGGCATAATAACATTCCGGGATTTCAACGCAGTTTTTCCGAGGGAAAGTCCGTTTTCTTCGGAGGGATGACCAATAACCAATTCGCCGCCGATGTGCAGGACATGTCTCCAACAGACAAGGAAATTTCGCCAAAGCGAAAACTTGGTTCGCATACGAGCGAGGGCTTTGCCGATGCCGCCATCGATTTTCTGAAGTCACAGAAGGATTCCGCCAAGCCCTTTGCCTGCTATCTGGCCTTTACCGCTCCCCACGATCCCCGGCAAGCCCCACCCGAGTATCACAAGCAGGCTGATGCCAACAAGCCGCCTGCTCCACCCAATTTTCAACCTTACCTACCGTTTAACAATGGAGAGATGGTGGTTCGGGATGAAAAGTTGGCCCCCTGGCCCCGCACCAAGGAAATCATCAGGCAAAATCTCGCCGACTATCAAGCCGCCATCGTGCATATGGATGCCCAGATCGGCAGAGTGCTGAAAACGCTGCAGGAGACCGGCAAGGCTGACAATACCATCATCATTTTCTCAGCCGACAACGGACTCTCGATCGGAAGCCACGGCTTGATGGGGAAACAAAATCTTTATGAGGAATCGTTGCGTGTGCCGTTGATTATTGCCGGGCCAGGAATTCCGGGAGGCAAGAAAAGTGATGCCAAGCTATACCTATTCGATCTTTTTCCGACAATATGCGAACTTACTTCCATTGCGATACCCGGGACAGTTGAAGGCAAGAGTCTGGTTCCGGTGTTAAAAGGAAAAACAAATACCCATCGTGACGGTATTTTCGGGGCTTACCGGCATTTGCAGCGTTCCTTCAATGACGGGAAATGGAAGCTGATTGTCTATCCGCCAATTAATAAGACAGAGCTGTTCGATCTGGTGAACGATCCCTACGAAACAAGGGATGTTTCATCGACCAGTCCCGAGCGCGTAAAAGAGATGCTAAAAGAAATAGAAATCCGTCAGAAGGAGTACGGCGACAAGGCTAACCTCACGGTGAAAAATCCGAAACAAGAAGCATGGACTCCTCCCGCTTCGCAAAAGAAAAAATAGGCCAGAACTTCACACTTAAACGATTAAAAAACCTGTCACCTATAAGGGTCGCAGGTTTTCCATTTTTAAATTTTAACCTTATTTCTGCCCAGTTATTTTGATTTGGGCAGGAGTCAGTCCATCCGAGGTTGCCTTTACAGTGAAGGTCCCCAACTGCCCCGGCTTGCTGCGAACAATTACCAAACACAGCCCATTGAAGGCTTTGCGTTCCTTGGCTTGGAAGGATTCAAAGCTGGTAGCATCGCCATTATCCACAGCCACGATTTCTCCGGGACCTTCAACGCTGAATTTTACCAGATTATGCGTACGTGGAACAGTAGCTCCGCTCTGGTCAGCAATGCTGACGGTGATAAAGGAAAGGTCTTCACCATCGGCTTTGATCGTCGCGCGATCTGCACTGAGACCAACCTTTGCGGGAGCACCCGTGGTCTTGACGATGTCGGTTGCCCACTCCTTGCCATTCTTGTAGGCTACGGCTTTGATCTCACCGGCTTCATATTTTACATCATCCCAAACCAGACGGAAATCCTTGCCGGGAGTTTTCTTTTTGCGGCCTTGGGAAACGCCATTGAGAAAGATCTCCGCCTCGTCACCGGAAGTGTAGAGATGAACAGGAGTAACCTGCCCTACCCGCTCCGGCCAATTCCAGTGCGGCAGGAGATGCGCCATGGGAAGGTCGGGCCGCCAATGCCCTTGATAGATATAATAACGATCCTTGGGAAATCCGGCGAGGTCAATGATACCAAAATAGCTGCTCCGAGAAGGAGCCTTGCTTCCTTGCAAGCGCTTCAACTCGGCTTCAAGTTCGGCGCGTTTGGCGGGATCATTTCGGAAATTAAGAAGGTTGGTTTCATCGGAATTGTAGGGAGTGGGTTCGCCGATATAGTCGAACCCTGTCCAGACATATTCCCCCAGCAAGTGAGGATACTTCACATGTGTGCGAAATTGCACGTCGGGGATGCAACCCCATGGCACAGCGTCGGTGTCGTAGGAAGTGATCTGCCAATTTTCACGCTTCTTGCCAAAGAAGTATTCACCGCGAGTACTGATTGCAGATGAAGTCTCGCTACCCATGGTCGGCATATCCTTATACCGGGGGTCATTGTCGTATTTGGCCTGATTGCCGAAGAAGTAATTAACCCCCATGATGTCTATACCCAGGACAGCGCCGGAGTCACGCCCACCATTGGGATTATTGTAACCATTGGAAACAGGCCGGGTGGGATCTTCCCGGCGGATAATGTCTGCGAGGTGCTTGGTCAGAGCCACATCAGTTTGCTCGGAGACTTCGTTGCCAATGGACCACATGAAGACCGAGGGGAAGTTTCGGTCACGATGGACCAAGGCCTGCAGATCTTTTTCGTGCCACCCCCCGAAGAGCTTGTTGTAATCGTTCGCCTTTTTGCCCCGTGCCCAAGCATCAAAGGCTTCGTCAAAGATAAGGACTCCCATCTTATCAGCTAGTTCGAGCAACTCCGGAGCAGGAGGATTATGCGAAGTGCGGACAGAATTACACCCCATCGACTGCAAAATCTCCAGTTGGCGCTCAAGGGCTCGTGTGTTGAAGGCTCCGCCCAGCGCACCAAGGTCATGATGCTGGCAGACCCCTTGCAGTTCAACACGACGCCCATTCAGAAAAAATCCTTCCCGGGAAAATTTCAGCGTACGTATTCCGAAAGGCGTATCGTAGGTATCAACGACTTTTCCGCGAATGGAGAGCGTAGTGCGAGCCAGATACCGGTTCGGAGAAGTGATATCCCAACGTTTGGGATTGGGTATTTCCATTACTCCTGAAAGCACATTCTTCTGCTGCGGACTAACAAGCATGGCCTGTGACATTTCCGCGACCTGTTTTCCGACTGCATTCGTTGTATTATTCAACTCATAGACTGCCGTATGAACAGCAACCTTGTCTGCGGCCTCACCTTGATTCTCCACATTGATCTCCATCTTTACCCCAGCAGAAGCATCGGTGACAACCGGCGTGGTGATGAATGTTCCCCAATGTGCGACATGAACAGGGTTTGCCTTCACCAGCCAGACATTGCGATAGATCCCGGCGCCAGGATACCAGCGGGAATCCCATTTCTCAGTGTCAAGCCGGACAGCAATGACATTCTCCGCCCCGAATTTCACAAAGGGAGAAATATCCATGCGGAAGGAATTGTACCCATAGGGCCATGTTCCGACATACTGTCCGTTACACCAGACTTTGGCATAAGCCATGGCTCCGTCGAAATCGACGAAGATACGCTGGCCGACATCGGCCGCCGGGATGGTGAAATGCTTCCGGTACCAGCCAATGCCCTTCCACGGCAATTTTCCGGTTTCTCCAGTAAGTTCAATCCGGAAGGGTCCCTCGATACCCCAATCATGCGGCACATCCAAGGAACGCCATCCGGTATCGTCAAAGGCTACTTGCTCCGGCGAAAGTACATTGGACTTTATCTTCGCGTTCTCAATAGGGCGTCCGTTTTCGTCTGCCAGCCGGATTTCCCAAATACTGGCCCATTTGCCTGCCGGCAGCTTGGTGGTACGAACCCGGACATGGCGAGCCTTGCCTTGCAGGGAAAGTTCCTTGGTTTGGGACGCATTGCCTCCGGTAACAGCGGGAGCAAGCATCTGCCAATTTGAACCGTCGTTACTTCCTTCGACGACGAATTCATAAGCGGCCTTGGCTTCCCAATCGATGGCGATTTTTCCCAGCGAATGCATCTGGCCAAGATCTATGCTCAGCCATTGGTTGGGACTACCATCCGCCGCACACCAGCGTGTACTGGAATCCTCATCCATGGCATAGTCGGGAAGATTGCCCGTGCCAGTTTCGTAGCTGGAAGCACTCAAGACAAAAACCCTTTGGGTCTCGCCCGGTTCCGGTTTGGAGGTGCCGTCAGGCTGCAATCCAAACCGGGCAAACTTCCAGTTCGAGTTAAAAGATTCAGTTGTGTTGTTATGCGGATATGCCGGAGATTTGGCATACGACACCCCACCTACACAGGCGAATGCCAGCAGTGCCGCACAGAAGTTATGCAGAGACATGGCAGCGATAACATGTTTCATAAGGGAAGGTTCCGTTTTTATCCATCTTTGGTTGTGGATATAAGAAATAGGTGCAATGCTCCCCCTGGCTTTGTAACGATGATATTTGGACAGGCATTAACAAGACAGGGAACTTTTAATGCATCCAGAGATTCTTAGCCTAAACACATCCCATTACAATTTCACCTTCAACGATCATTTCGAAATCATGATGAGAATGGAAGGTAATATCGTATCAGGAACTACTTTTGCAGATAGAGACTTTGGGATAAATTTGGGAGATACATTTATCACCAACGATGGTTACATGTTTTCTTCTCGAACAAGATGCTAATAGAGTTTTCCTAGGGAGTGTCTTCAAAATACCAACATGATGAATATCCCCTTCCTGAAGAGATAAAAACTCCATGTGCCGTTGGCGAGGTTGGTTTCGCTATTTTGAGCAGAAGAAAAACCTATTTGCAGGGTCGTTTTTGCAAAAGCGGACGGGATGAAACCCAACTGCAGAGTCCTTTTCGCTCTTTGCAATTTCACCAATGCAACTGGCAGAGTAGCTATCGCTGTTTGCAATTGTATCCGTGCAACTAGCAGACCTATTTCCGCGGTTTGCGAAAGTAGGTCTGCCAAAAGCATTCATACCAATAAAATTTGCGACGGTCACTCTGCCAGTTGCACGGACACTTTCGCGGTTTGCGACGAGACCAATGCCAAAAGCTCTCATACCAATGCAAAGCGCGACAGCTACTCTGCTAGTTGCATTGGTGCTTTTTCCTTTTGCGACAGGGACTCTGCAGTTGTGAATAAGTGTTTTGTGGGCGCTGAAAGAGGCAGATTATCAAACATAAAGAACACTGGAGAGGACCAAGGGCA
>JAITVQ010000294.1 GCA_031285745.1 Puniceicoccales bacterium
CCCCAAGCGCCGTCGGCATCCTGATGCTTGATGACCCACTCCAGGGTCATCTTGATGGAATTCTCCCGTCCGGGCTTCCAAGGCAGCTTCTGCCAAAGATGAAGACACTTGTCCGCCACCCGGAAAAATACCGGCCAAAATCCCGACATCTTTTTCTGCGGCATCGTATAGTCGAATTTATACCTGCCTTCGGGAAATAATTCTTCCAATCGTCGCTCAGGTGGCAGCGGAACCACCGGTCTCCGCACCGACACTACGGTCATCGACATGAATGTCGCCCGGGCCCAGCAGGCAAACCTGTAAATATTAAACGGCATCCATTTCGGAACCCGGATGATTTCCGGAGGAATGATTGGCAGGGACTCCCAAGGCCACTCGCCAATCGTTGCCAGCCAAAAGCGGGTAAAGAGGCGGATATTCTTCAATCCACCGTGAGCCATGATCCACTCACGGGCCTTGCGCAAAGGTTCCTCATCGGGGCGATGACCGGCGGAACGCAACGCCGCATAGCATTCCACTGTGGTATTAATGTCTCCCAATGGCGCATCGTAATAAATATCCCAGGAACCATCCTCGCGCTGTTTCTGCAAAATGGCCCGAATGATTTTCTCATATTTATGGTCATCCGTCCTGCCGAGAAAGTGCATCGCCAATACCCACTGCGCTTCCATGCAGCAGTTGGTCTCGAGTTCTGCATTCCAATATCCTTCGGGACGTTGGTTCTCGATAAGCCAATCAAGCGCGTTACGAATTCCTTGGTCGAGTGAGAGAGTCATGGGATGAAGTGGTTAATGTGCAGGGCAAAGAAAAAAGAAGCAAGTGCTTGTCGCCTCAGCCCCGCAGACATCTTCTGAAAAATTTTGTTGCGAGCACTCCAGCCTTATTTTCCACCCAAAGCCCGGAAACTGTTAAACCAGTGATGACACAATACCGCGAAAATCATCCCAGCGCCTGAACTGCCATCTGCCCGCTTTGGGCCGCGCCCTCGATGGTAGCCGGTAGTCCCGTGGCAACCCAGTCCCCCGCCAACACCAGATTCTTCCAAGGCGTAACGACATCGGGACGCAAAGGGGTCGTCTCGGGACGCGCGGAAAAAGTGGCATCAAAACACTTCAAGGGAAACACATGCTTTACGGACATATCTTTCGCCTCAGGAAAAAACTTCTCCAACTCCCTACACGTGTTTGAAACAAGTTCTTCCGTGCTTAACTTCATCCAGTCGCCCGGACAACTCATGGTTATGGCATAGTGATAAAGTCCATCCGACGCATCCGGCTTTGTCCTGTCAAAAACCCACTGCAAGGGAGAATCCAGCAAACCCGTCAATGGCGTCTCCATGATTCTCCTATCCACAAACAGGTGCAGGTTCAAAATCGGCCTTCCTTGTATCTGTTTTGCGGATACTGAAATCTCGGAATCTTCCGGCAACAAGGATGCCGTCGACTTCCATTGTGCAGCCAGAATATAGGCATCAGCCCGGACCTCGGTACCATCGGATAATTTCATCCCCTTGACGCTATCCCCGGAAAAATCAAACGAGGCCACCCTGGCCTGCCTTACGCCTCCACCCGGAGCTTGTGCCGAATCAAGGGCGCGTAAATATACATCCACCTCCGGAGTGAACAAGGCACTCAAACCAACCTTGCTGGTCAGGATTGCCGAATCCTCCACGTCGCCAAACAAAGTTCTCCGTGCAGTAGCCTCCAGCAACGCTGCATCCGCGACTTCCAGCGGCTCATTCAATGCCGCCACGCAGAAAGGCTCCCACAAGGCCCGAATAGCCCCCTTGGTCTGCCCGAGTCGCACCAGCCATGCGGATGCCGTCTCTCCAGCGTTAGGCCGTCCACCCATTTGCAAGGCCAACCCAAACCGGATCACCGCCCAGCGGTCCGTCAGCGATAATTCGGAAAAACCAAGCAATGCCTTCAATAAGTGAAATGGTGCGGTTGTCCCGGCCTTCAATCGACTTTTCCTAAAACCGGGCGAACAATAGGGAACATCCAGTCGTCCGGCAAAATCCAGTTTCTCGCGAATTCCCAGTATATCGACCAGACGCAGGAATGACCGGTAGCAACCAAACATGGCGTGATGCCCGTAATCGATTTCCACGCCCGTCGCCGGGTGTCGGAAGCTGCTGGCGCGGCCTCCCAGCATGGGCCTGCTTTCATAGATAGTCGCGATGTGCCCGGACAGGGTTGCTTCCATCGCCGCCGAGATTCCGGCAATCCCACCGCCAACCACAGCCACGCGAAGGGGACGAGCCACCGGAGGCATTGGCTTCTTCAGGTCACGCAATGCTCGCCGAAGCAGTTTCGCTTTCTGCCATTTGGAGAGACGGTATCTCTGGCGGGTAATCTGAAAATTACTCTCCTTGGTCTTTTCCAATATCTCTTCATAAAATGCCCCCATCACAAAGGCGGCCTTCAGCGCCATCCTGTCCTCGGAGGCCACCAGGCGGCGTGCCTTGTTGAAATAGTGTTTGGCCCGAAAATATTGGAGATGGAACAGCCGCTTGCAGTTGGGATTTTTTGACGGATCAGCCAAGTCTTCCGGCTTCACCCCGAATGCCTCCATTTCGTCACGCGGCAGGTAAATCCGGCCCAACTCATGATAATCCTCCACCACATCCCGGAGGATATTTGTAAACTGGAGCGCATACCCGAGGGCCACGGCAAACTCTTCCGAAACCGGGCTCTTGCAGCCGAATATCTTGATGGAACCCAAGCCTACGGCGCTGGCTACTCCATAGCAATAACGGTGCAACTCGGCAGCATTGGCATAAACACGCTGCCCCCCAATATCCATCGCACAACCATCGATAATCGCGAGCAAAGGAGCCATCGGCATTTCATACTTCCGGACAACCTCAGCCATCTCCCTGGTAATATCATCGTGCGGCGGAGTTCCCCCATCAACACCGTAATATCCCCGGATGGTAGCCCGCCACATATCCAACGCCTCGTTCTTGGCCTCGTCACTGCCCCCCTCGTCGACAATATCATCGGCAATCCGGCAAAATGTATAAAAAACCTCCATCGCCCGCCGACGCTCTGCATCCAAGCCAGCCAGTTTGAACGCCAGCGCCAGATTGGACTGCTTGCGTGCCTGCGCCTGTTGTTTGTCGTCAGTGGAAGCCACAGAAAAAGTGTGTTTGCGTACTAAAAAGAAAATTCCCGGCCACGGGAATCACGAACTGTATCGCCCGAAAACATTCATTTTCTTCACAAGGGAAACATCGCCCGCAGAAACAATCGCAGTTTGTCACATTTACCGATCTTGGGGCGAGCCCGCACCGTATCGTAGTTTTGCTCCCGGATCTTTTGCAGTATTGCGGCCCCACCCAACCAGGTAATGCGAATTTCCAAACTCAACGGAAAACTCAGCTTCCCCGGCAAAGGACGTCCCTTGTCAAACAATCCCTGCGCCCGTTCGACATTGAACTTGATGCATTCCCGCAAAGCCGGGGTCACTTCGGTTGAACCAATCGATTCCACCGGGGCGCCAAACCGGGCAAGGTCATCCAACGGCAAATACACGCGCTGATCCTTTTTCCAATCCACCGCTACATCCTGCCAGAAATTGGCCAACTGCAATGCCGTGCAAATGGCATCCGACATGGCAAAACGCTCCGCGTCCTTATATCCGTGTAGTAACAAGACCAACCTGCCCACCGGATTGGCGCTCCGCCGGCAGTAATCCAGCACCTCGTCAAAATTCGCATACCGCCGCTTTGTCACGTCCTGGGCAAACGCCGAAGTCAAATCCAGACAAAGTTGGGGATCTATTTCAAACTGGCGTAACGTATCGCCCAACGCCAGAAATATCCAAGCCGTATCCTCAGCCAAGGGCTTTCCGGCATGTGCGGCCAAACACTGTTCGTCCATCGTCCGCAGCGCCTCCAACCGAGCTGGAATAGACTGGGCATCCGGCAATCCGTACCCTTCGTCGGCAATATCATCCGCCGTTCTGGCAAAAGCATAGATTGCCGCGACATGAGGACGCAGATGGCGGGGAATCAACCGGGCGACCGGAAAATTCTCATAGTGTGTGCGGGCCAGTGTCTCGCAACGGGCGTATGATTCAGCAAGAGTCACGTCTGATAAAACAATCGTGCACGGAAAAGGTTTGCGAGGAAAGGGCAATGCTTTGTGCAAGGTAAATTATCGATTTCGCCTTATCTCTCTCGCCACCTGCTCTCCCTTCTCCCGATCAGCAACCTTAACTTGCTCCGACGCGTTAGGGTGTTCTCCTAAAAGCCTTGGATCCACTCCGACATCCAATAACAAATCCAACATTTCTGAAGAAACCTTATAATGATAAGATTCTCCATATTCTAAAGTGCCATTCTCAGCTATCTCAGACGCAACTTTTCTGCTCTCCTTTATATCTTGGCGAACAGTATTTTCACAAAGCCGTTTTCCAACATAACTAAAATGAAAATGGTACATCCATTTTGACTGACTCGTATCATTCCTCATAAGAGCGTCCTCCCAAAACACTTTGTCCTCCTTAATCTTTTCGCTATAGCAAAAATCAAAGGGAAGCATCACGGTATCGACAGCAAAATCAACGGAAAATGGCACTATAAAAAAAGGATATAACAGCCAAACAGGCAGAGACGAGTGACCTGCAATAAACTCTGGAAAATCCCAATAGAGTCTGACTGAAGGATATACTTTGGGAGCACAAAAATGCCCCTCCTCCTGCATAGCCTCAAATCGATATAACAGTATACAACCAGAAAAGTTGGCTGCAAACAATGATGATAGGGCGAGAAATAAAGCGGCCCTGATCGGTTGAAGAGCTTTCATGCCCTAACCATACCACATCCGAAAAAAATGTGTTTATTGATAAACTCAATTCTTCGATTAGCCCTATCAATGATAGAATAAATATCTTCAGCGGAAATAAGCTTTCATGTCTCGCAGAAAAGCCTGCTCCACGCATGGCTTTCGATCAAATCATATATGAATCGCCTCGCCATGGATGGCGGCGGCGGCTTCACCCAGCGCCTCGCTCAAGGTCGGATGCGCATGAATGGCTGCATGGATATCCTCCCAAGTGAGTTCACTTTGGATGGCCAATCCATACTCGGCGATTAATTCGGTAGCCTCGGGACCAACAATATGCGCTCCGAGAATTTCCCCGTGTTTCTCCCCGGTAATCAATTTAACAAATCCTTCCGCATGATTAAGCGCCACCGCCTTGCCGTTGGCCGCGAAGGGGAACTTGGCAACGCGGTAGGCCAGCCCCTGTTCCTTGCAGGCAGCCTCGGTAAGACCGACACTGGCCACTTGGGGGCGGCAATAGGTACAGCCGGGAAACACTTTGACGCGACGCGGTTTGGCGACTTCAAACATGCCGTTGACGGCATTCACTGCCTCGAATGTGGCAATGTGAGCCAGCCAAGGCGGTCCGATTACATCGCCTGCGGCATAGATACCGGGAACACTGGTCTGGTAGCTGTCATTGACCTTGATGTAATTTTTCTCGGTTTCGAGTTTCACCTTGTCGGAGATAGCGCCCTCCGTGTAAGCGGAGACTCCGATGGCTACCAGCAGATGCGTGGCCTCGATTTCGGATTTCTCCCCGTTCTTATCGAGGGCAACTTTTACCCCTTTCGGAGACACTGTTATTTTTTCCGACTTGGTACCGGTGAGGATGTTGATGCCATCCTTGCGGAAAGCCCGCTCGACAGCCCGGGCCACCTCTTCATCCTCAATCGGGAGAAGAGTCGGTTTCATCTCCACCAAATGAACCTTGGCACCGAATGTATTGAGGAAGTAGGCAAATTCGACTCCGATGGCTCCCGCACCGAGAATCACGATGCTCTTCGGACATTGCTTGAGTTGGAGCGTCTCAAAGGAAGTCAAAACATTGGGGCTGGAATGATCGACGTCCGGCAAACGACGCGGGCGGCATCCCGTGGCCAGCAGAATGTTTTTGGTTTTGAGAACGCGGCCTTTCTGCTCTCCGTCTGTAATCTCGACCATTCCCGGAACAAGAACGCGGCCCTTGCCGACCACATGCTCCACTTTATTCTTTTTAAATAAAAATTCGACCCCCTTGGCCATCTGGTCGGAGACCTTGCGGGAACGGGCCATGATGGCGCCGAAATCGACTTTCACATCACCGGCAGTTATTCCGAAATCCGCGGCATGTTTAATATCGTCGTAGAGTTCGGCGCTCTTGAGCAACGCCTTGGTTGGGATGCAGCCCCAATTCAGGCAGGTACCCCCGGGGCGTTCCATCTCAATGCAGGCAACTTTTTTGCCCAGTTGCCCGGCGCGGATTGCCCCGGCGTAGCCGGCAGGTCCGCCGCCAATGACGACGAGATCGTAGGTAATGTCTTCAGCCATGTTATGTGTGACCTATGGAGATAAAGGTGAAAGGTGAAGGGGCAATGTCTCCATTAACTTGAGAAAGGCAAAATCTCCGGCCAGAAAGCCGCCGTTCCAGCTCCTGCACAGGATCATTTCGTCGACGCAAAACAACCTGTTGAAAATTTCTTTTTCAGGGACAGTCGCCTTTCGTCCTTTATTTTATACATTAATGTCTCATTTATGCCGACATGAGTCGTCGATCCGAACGTCGCCATCGCGCCCTGCAACAATCGCAGAAATATATGCGTGATCGTGCCAAGGCCAACCAGGAGCGACTCGGACTCAAGCAGGACAAGGTCCTCCAATCAGAATGTATTTCCAGCAATACGGATCCTGACAAGAACGAGATCGGCCGCACCCCGGGTCAATTGCCCGCATCCAGTCCATTTGAGAGTTCGGGACCAACGACATTCCGAGTGATTTGTTACGATGAGAATTCCTTTTCCAAGGTGGAATTTTCAGAGGTGGATAAACTCACCCAATATGTCGATCGTCCGGGCATCACCTGGATACAGATGATGGGGCTGACTGATCCGGAGATCGTCCACATTGTCGGGGCTATTTTCAACATCCCCATGCTCGCCCAAGAGGATGTCCTCTCCGTGTGGTCCCGTTCCAAATTCGACGAATACGGCGACATGATCCTGGCGATCCTGCGAGCTGTCCGGCTCGGACTGGAGGACCCCCACCCACGCGGACAACAGATATCCATTATCGCCGCCAACAATTTCGTCATCTCTTTCCACGAAAACCAGGAGTCTGTCTTTGAGGCCGTGGAAAAACGGATCGCAGAAAACAGCGGGCGCATCCGCAAATGGGGACCGGGATTTTTGTTTTATTCCCTGATCGATACCCTGGTGGACCGGATGCTTTATCTGACAGAAGACATCGAGGACGCCATTGGTGATCTGGAAGACAAAACCCTTTCGGAAAATGTCGATTGTGACATTGAAGAAGTTTACCACTTAAAGAGAATCGTCGTCCGCCTCAGTCGCATGGCGACGCCCCTGCGCGATACCGTCAGGGTTCTGGAGCATTACGAACACCCGCTTCTACCTCCATCACTGGACATTTATTTTAGCGATCTCAATGACCACTCACTTCGGGCAAGTGACCGGGTGGAACACGCCAGAATGATTTTGCAGGATTTGCAGGAATACCATCACACGCTCCAAGAGCACAAGACCAACGATATTGTCCGCGTACTCACGGTCATGAGCTCCATTTTCATTCCGCTTACATTTATCGCAGGCGTTTACGGCATGAATTTCGACAGCATGCCCGAAATAAAATGGAGATACGGCTATTTCGTATGCATTGGGCTCATGGCAGCTTTCGCCCTTGGGATGGTCATGTATTTTCGGAGAAAAAAGTGGCTGTAGAGCCCAATCAGGAGGTTGGCAAACCCCTGCGAGACCGTGGGGCAAGTAATGTGGGAGAAAGAGAATGGATAGGCTCAGCGTTAAGCAGATATAGCAAATCTCATAAAAAGTTAGGCATTTAGAGATAAAGAGGTAGAAAGGAGAGAAATGGGATACAGCAAAGATCTGAGAAAGCGGGTGATGGAGTTCGTGAGCGAAGGCG
>JAITVQ010000010.1 GCA_031285745.1 Puniceicoccales bacterium
ATTAGCCTGGGGGTCATATTTAGCCTCGTTGGGCTAGGAGGCACTCTCTTTGGCCTGCGGAAAAAGTGACCCTGTCTTTTTAATCCAATAACCACTAACCCATATAACCATGCCAAAACCTATCAAAAAAGTTACAGACTCTGCCAATAACACCATCGAAGAACTTCGAGCCCTGCTGGCCGAGGCGGAAAACGCCCTTGGCTCTGCAGGAGACAAGGCCGATGGTAAAGTCGAAGCGCTTCGCGAACGCCTGCGCAACACCTTGGATGAAATCCGCCCCAAGCTTGAAGAATGGCGAGACATGGCCAAGGAACAGGTTAAGCGTGGCGATGAATACGTGCACGAGCATCCCTATACCGCTGCCGGTATTGCTGCCGGGGTCGCCGGGGTTATCGGGCTCCTTGCCGGGGTTGTGATCAGCCGTCGCTCCTGATTTCAGGAGGGTAACTGCCATTCCCGGAGTAAAGATCGGGAATGGCTTCTTTCAGGTTACTCATTTTTCTTTCCCAGATCATGAGCGATCCAGGCACCGACGAATCCTCTTCTTCCCAAAGGCAAGGTTCTCCCCAGGAGGAAATTGAGAAACTTGCTGTTCGTGCGCTGACCAACCGATTTGAACTGGCTTCGTTGGAAGCCGAGGATGCTTGCTGGGAGGCTGGCGCCACTGCCATATATATAGGCTTGGGCATTTGCCTCGCTGGCATGGCTGGCATGGTGCTGAATATGTTTCTGCTGGCTGCGATTTGGGACTCTCCACACCGGCTTCTGTGGATCGGAGCGCTGTTCCTCCTGGAAGCTGGACTCTCGCTCTTGTTTTTCCTGTTGGCCCAGTATCGGTTGCGCCGCTGGCGCCCGTTCGGAGAACTTTTAACGCAACTCAAAGCCGACTTTATTTGTTGGCGCAATCAATCGCGATGAACAACCATCCCGACGACATATTTTGTTCCACCTCCCAGCGGGAAAAACGCCGCCAGATTCTTATTCTTGCCTGTGAGCTGGATCGTCTGGAGTGGCGATTGCAGCGCCGCAGACAATCTCGTCCCATGGCCCGCGTTCTTGGTGCTCTCGGCATTTTCGAGTTTATCCAACCTCTTCTGCCCAAATATCTGCGATATGTGACGACGGGTTTATCCCTGGCTTTCCAGCTATTCGGGAAACGATAGCAGTTGAGCTGCATCGCGCTGTCTTCGTGAAAATGTTGCCAAGGGCGCGTTGGTGGCTCATCACACGCGCATGGCGAAAAAATCGACAGCGCAGGCAACCTGGGGCGGACGGTTCTCCGAAGGTCCCGCCGAACTCATGCTCCGGTTCAGTGAATCGGTGTCGTTCGACAAACGCCTCGCTCCCTACGACATTCAAGGCAGCAAAGCCCAGGCTGCCATGTTGGCCCATGTCGGCATCATTACGGCCAAAGAACGTGATGCCATTCACAAGGGATTGGATGCCATCTTCGCCGAAATCAACGCAGGCAAATTCACTTGGGACATTGCCCTTGAGGATGTTCACATGAACATCGAGCAAGCGCTGAAAAAACGTGTTCCTGCTGCCGCCAAGCTTCACACGGCCCGCAGCCGCAATGACCAGGTGGCAACCGATATGCGGCTCTTTTTCAAGGATGCTGCTATTCGTATCCAAGAAACCCTGACAGAACTCCTGCGCGTGCTTGTCGATGTTGCGGGACAAAACCAGAAAATCTACATTCCCGGCTATACCCACCTTCAGCGTGCCCAGCCGGTCAGTGTTGCCCACCACTTGCTCGCCTATGTCGAAATGTTTGGTCGCGACCGGGAACGCTTTGCAGCCTTTGCCGAACGCGCTAACTGGTGTCCGCTAGGTTCGGGGGCTATCGCCGGGACCACGCTGCCTATCGACCGCGAATTTTCCGCCAAATACCTTGGGTTTGTCGATGCCAAGGGTCGCCCGCAGGTTACGCCCAATAGCATGGATGCCGTGGCAGATCGCGATCTCTTTATTGAGTTTGCCTCCGCCTGCGCTCTTTGTGGTGTGCACTTCTCCCGGGTCGCCGAGGATATGATTCTCTGGAGCAGTAGCGAGTTTGGTTTTGCGGTCATGCCCGACAATTTCACTACTGGCTCCAGTCTCATGCCCCAAAAGAAAAATCCCGATTCACTCGAAATTCTCCGGGGTAAGGCTGCGCGTCTCCAAGGCAATCTCACCACTTTATTCACTTTGGTGAAAGGTTTGCCGCTCACTTACAATCGCGACTTGCAGGATGATAAGCCGCCTGTCTTTGATTCCTGCGATACTGTTATCATCAGCCTTGAGGTTCTGCGGGAAACTCTCCAAGACATGAAGGTTAATGCTGCCCGCTGCGCGGCGGCTGTGGCCGATCCGTTGCTTCTCGCCACCGACTTGGCAGACTACCTTGTCCGCAAAGGTGTTCCTTTCCGCGATGCGCACCATGCCGTTGGCGGGGTCGTAGCCCTGGCGGAAAAACAAGGCGTGCCGTTGAATAAACTCACTCTTGAGCAGGTTCGCGGTGTGGACAAAAACTTTGGTTCCGATTGGGTAGAGGTGTTTGACCTACCTACCGCCATGCGGTCCCGTGAGCGTCCCGGCATGCCTGGCCCGAAACAGGTGACCTCGCAAATCGCCCGTTGGAAGAAGTTGCTCAAATAGAGTTCCGGGATCGCTAACTCTGTCCAGGGCACTCTCTGGATATGGCTGGCAGAAGATATCTCTTGGGGATATTGATCTTGAAACCGGTGGGGCGTCGGCGCTCCCAGTGTAGAGTCGCTTGTTTTCTCCACATTTCTTCGACGAACTCTCCGGCAAGTCGATTTCACCGGTATTTTCCTCGGAAATCCATAATGCGGAGTCCCTGTCATAGTTCTCAACATCCAGTGATATCGTTTGCCGACCTGTTTGCTTTTACTCATGACGAGGCAAAATCGTCTGCAGGCATCAAATCTTTGTTTCATGACGGAGTGAAATCGAACGATTTCCTGTTTGCTTGGATTCATGAAAGCACCTTGGCGAATGGAAAGACGTTTGCTTGGACTCATGATTGGATGTTTCCGGATGATTTTCTTAAATCATTTTCCCATGATGGGCTCATATCGTCCGCATGATCTCATCATGAAGGGCACAATGGGGGCATGATGGGGGATTTTTTGTATTACCGATATCAAGTATAAAAATTGGACGATTCCTCTCTATTGAGCCATTCTGATTCCGATAGCCTGAGTATTGCGTAGGTGGAATAGTTTGTTTTCATAGTAGCAGATTAAAGGCGCAGAGATCTTGTCGATTTGCATGTTTATCTCCCTGAGGACTGTTTCTGAGGGGCATTTGGGTCCGAGCAAGAATCAGCAAGCTGGATGAGTCCAAGAGTAACGGACTGTTTCTGAGGGGCATTTGGGTCCGAGCAAGAATGGAGATGTGGAACATTTTATATGTTAACAATATATTCAAATGTTATAATGACGGATTAAGCGATTACAAAATAGAATGTTTTTGTTCTGATGGTACGTAGAATTTTGTTTTTAATTAATTAATGATTAATGGGTAAATGAGTAACTTTACTGTAATAAAGTTTTTAATGAAATTCTTATTAACTGTTGATTTCGAGTGTATTTTTTCCTTACAATGAATAATAGCATACTTGTCACCCTTTTATCATGAACTCGCTACTCTCCCCCCGCTGTTCCACTAAGGTATCTCGAATTTTTCTTTTTTCGGCTGCTTTGCTGATGTGTCCTTGTGTTTCAGTTTTTGCCATTGATCCTCCAGATGACAAAACGGCTCCTTATACGGTAGCACTTGGAGGTGGAGAGCCAAAGCTGACTGGAGATTGGAGCACATATAACGGAAATCTCATTGTTGGTACTGGTACCGGTGATAATGGCAAACTCAACACCGCAGGACTTAGTCTTGGAACCTCCGCAACGGTTACCGTTTCGGAGAATGCTACATTATGGATAAATGGTAAGTCCGGCTTTAGCAATGCCATTACTCTTGGCGGCGGGGCTCTCAAGGAGAGTTTTGGACAATTGCGCGTGGATAACGGCGCCAATGTAAGCGGTGCGATAACACTGCTGGCCAACAGTTCTATTGGGGGGGGCTAACATTGGAACGGGAACTATTTCGGGAACTATTACCGGTAATTTTGACCTGGCCCTGACCGTAGGCAATGTTGCTGGGACCATTCTTGCCTTGAGTGGTAACAATACCTACACGGGGAAAACAACAATTTCTGGATCGGGATTTGTAAGCATCGCCTCCACGAATGCACTCGGTACCGGGCAGGACCTGGTTATAAATTCAGGTGGACTATACACAAGCAACGCCTCCGGTCTCCAAATCCAGAAAAATAATGTTACTATCGCGACGGCCCGGTTGGGTAATGCAACAAGCAGTGGAAAGCTGACTTTCACCGGGGCCGCAACAGTAAGTGGAACTGTCACTACGGACTCCGTTGTTGAGTTTACCGGGGCTGTGACTGCGGCAAATGGATTTATCCATGGAGGCGGTACCGAATTGGTTATGTCGGGAGGCGGAACAT
>JAITVQ010000011.1 GCA_031285745.1 Puniceicoccales bacterium
ATGTGCCTCGGGTGAAACCGACAGCAAATCAGATGTCTTATTTGTGGTTGGGTGGTGTTGTAGCCTTTGCCGCTTCGGGTGTGCTGTTCGTCTTTTTACGATTAAAAAGAAAATGAAAAACCTGCTTGGGAAGCATCTGCTGTTTCTTTTCTTATCACTGATAGCGACTCCACTGTGTTTTTCCCAGAAATCACCGGAGTCTCAGAAATTGGATGAGGAATTTCTGGATCAGGTCGAAACCCTCACTCAAGCGAGTATGCTTAAGCGAGCAGAAGAGGATGCTCGCTATGCTCAATGGTTGAAGACGGACGCACGGGACTCTGCCAAAATCAAAGCCGGAGATTTGGCATTAGCCAAAAAAATTCTGGATGAGATGCCGAGGGATGTTTCAATTACCATTGAGGTTGAGCAGGCCATTAACAAGTTGGCATTATCGGGAAATCCACAGGTTATTTTATTGTTGGAGGATTATTTAAAAGCCGACGTTTACCGCAAGGCAGGGAGATGGCTAAACGCAGAGCGGATCATGTCCAAGCTGGTTTATTATTCCCCAGAATTAACCAATTTTGCTAAGTTGGAGCGTGTACCTAACCAGCCGTTTTTTCGGCAACCTAATTTTCTGGGTGAAACAGCAATGCCCCGAAGTGCATGGATACGCTGGTTTGACGCAAATAAGGAGCGCTTGATCGCAAAGAAATACTCAGAGGTTGAGTTATTTTCTTATTATAGGCCTGTTTACAAAAAAGGTATCAAGCTGTCGGCGTTGGACTATTATCTTGATAGTGGTTACGAGCCAAATTCAGCGCCAATTGATATTGAAAACAGATTGAAGCAGGAAAAAGAGCCAGCCTCTGCCTCCGAGAATAGCAACGATGTGCCGCGGGGAAAACCGTCAACAAATCAGATGTCTTATTTGTGGTTGGGTGGTGTTGTAGCCTTGACCGCTTCGGGCGTGCTGTTCGTCTTTTTGCGATTAAAAAGAAAACCATAGTTCGGCCGAGGATTGGTGGGCGTCCATTATTGTTTTTATAATTAACGATTAACCATTGGCAAATTGCCGTGGTTTACAGTTCGGTTTCAATTCGAGAAGGCACCTTGAAGAAGTTTCGAAGATCGGAAATTTGGAATAAATAGCAGGACATGAGGGGGATTATACTCGGAACTATTGTCCGTTTTGCGTGTAGGTTTGGGTGCCAAGTTTGTCCCTTGAAAACCGAAAGCCATCGCATTGCAGCCTGTTGTTGTTACCTGTGGTGGAAAAATCCGGATTTTATCATTGAACTTACCGGCATTGTTGGCGTGTTAACCTGCTTTTTGAAAAATCGATGAATAAAACTGCTCCCGAATCCTCCCCTGCAAAAGTGAAATTTTTCAGTGGAGAGAACATCCCGCTCGAGCTGCACAAGGTGCGAGTGGTGCAGAAGCTCAACCTGGTTCCGGTGGAACGCCGTCTGGCAGCGATTGCCGAGGCCGGCTTCAACACCTTCCAGTTGGGCACCAGTGATGTTTATCTGGATATGTTGACCGATTCCGGAACGAACGCCATGAGCGATGCTCAAACGGCGTCGATGATGCAGGCCGATGATGCCTATGCAGGTTCGCAGAGTTTTGTCCGACTGCAATCGGCGGTGGAAGATGTTTTTGGAAAAAAATATCTGCTGCCCGCCCACCAGGGTCGTGCCACCGAGAACGTGATTTCGCAGGCTTTTGTGAAGCCCGGTAGCATTATTCCGATGAATTACCATTTCACGACGACCTTGGCGCATATCACCCGCAACGGGGGCGAAGTCGTGGAAATCCTGGCTGACGATGCGCTGCAGATCCAGAGCACCAAGCCTTTCAAGGGAAACATGGACATCGGAAAGCTGGAAGCCGTCATTGCAAAGCACGGTGCAGCCAAGATTCCCTTTATCCGCATGGAAGCCTCGACCAACCTGATCGGTGGCCAGCCTTTCTCGATTGCCAATCTGCGCGAGGTACGCCGGGTGGCCGACAAGCACGGCATCATGCTCGTGCTCGACGCAAGCCTCATTGGTGAAAACGCCTACTTCGTCAAACAACGCGAGGATGAGTTCAAGACCGCCAGTGTGGCGACAATCCTGCGCGAGTTGTGCGACCTTGCCGATATCGTTTACTTCTCGGCCCGTAAAGTCAGCTCCTCACGCGGTGGGGGCATCTGTACGAACCGCAAGGAGCTCTTCGACACGATGAAGAGCCTTATCGTGCTCTACGAGGGCTTCCTTACCTACGGCGGTATTTCTGTCCGGGAAATCGAATCCATGGCCGTGGGACTTCGGGAAACCACGGACGAAAGTGTCATTTCGCAAAGTCCTTCCTTCATCGAATACCTCGTGGGTCGCTTACAGGCATTGGGTATTCCCGTGGTCACACCCGCAGGTGGCCTGGGTTGTCACGTCGATGCGCGCGGGTTCCTTCCGCACATTCCGCAAAAAGATTACCCGGCGGGAGCACTCGCCTCCGCCTTCTACCTCGCGTCAGGGGTTCGTGGCATGGAGCGCGGCACAGTTTCCAGTGTCCGTGATGCGCAGGGCAACGACATCCTGGCTGATGCCGAATTGCTCCGTCTGGCCTTCCCGCGCCGCGTATTCACCCTTTCGCAAACCAAGTATGTCGAGGACCGTTTGCACTGGCTTTACCAGAATCGCGAGTTGATCGGCGGAATTCACTTCGTCGAGGAACCGGAAGTGTTACGTTTCTTCAATGGACGTCTTGCCGCGAACAGTGACTGGCCGCAAAAACTGGCTGCCAAATTCCGCGCTGATTTCGGCGACAGTTTGTAAGATCGAATTTATCTTCGATAAGAAAAAGCCCGGCGTAATTGCCGGGCTTTTTTTTGCAGATGGTACTGATGCTAAATCGAGATCAACTGAAGAAGCTGTTAATCCATCCGGAGAATCCGGTCCAATTCTTGATAATGGTGGCAGAGATGGCCATGCCGGCCATGGCCAGCGATTCACCAGCCACAAAGCCCGAGGCGAGGGGAACCCCATACTTGTCGCAATTCTTGGCCCGGGCGCGATACCAGAGCCACATGATGACGGCTCCAAGGGAGAACGAAAGGGAGTTGGGGATATTGGAGGGCAGAACCATGGCGAGACCGACTCCCATGGCTGAGGGCATATATTTTCGATATTTGGGCACCAGTTTCTCGATAATTGGCATGGCTGTCCCGAATATGGCGCCGATCACCATGGCCAGTTTGGCGCTTTGGGGCAGGGCATTGTTGGCGTCGGTCAGGAATTTGGCCACGGCAGACCACATGGTTGCGGCAGGCGGATTGTAGCCCAGTAGTGTTTCCCGGTCCGGCACCAGCAAGGTCCAGATCGGGACGACGATGGCGGTGCCGATACATACGCCGATAATCTGGGCAAAGAATTGCTTGCGGGGATTGAGTCCGAGCAGATAGCCGACTTTCATGTCGGAGGACAAGTCGGCGGCTGCACCTCCGGCGGTTGCCGTCACCCCGGCAGTCATCAGGTTGATACTGGCATTTCCTTTTGCACCGGGGAGAACGGAATATAATAACTGGGCGACCTTGCCCATGGCTCCAATGGGATTGACGTCGGCTTCACCTGCGGTGCGGGTGCAGATCAACCCGGTAACGAAGGAAAGCAACACGGCCACAAGGCCGAGGTAAGGCGCGATATCGAAGGCCAGCCAAAGGGTGATGATCAAACCCAGCCCGACCGGGACAATCCCCATGGCAAACCATTTCATTGGTACTTCGAGGTCGGCAACAGGGTTTATCTTGGTGTCGGGAGTTTTTTTGAAAAAGATCCCCTTGAAGGCACGCACCAGAATAGGCCATTGAAGCATCAGGGCGGAGATACCGGACATGACCATGACTGCAGTTCCGCACCAGAGCGACCATTTGTAAATCAGGTAAGTATACATGCCGGAGGCGTCCTTTGAAAACTCAAGATTCGCCGTCCATGTTGGTATCCCGATACTGTTATAGGTGTTGGCCAAATCTTGTCCGATGGGCAAATTCAGGGCATCGCCCATGGCCAGAGTCCATTCGGTAATTCCTCCACTGGCGAGGTCTTGTTTGACGAGCAACGGCAGTATCACGCAGTTGAGCAGGAGTGCTGTTCCCAGCATGGACAATGATACTCGCAGTCCGACGATCATACCTGCGCCGACCAGCAGAAGACTGATATCAAAACCATAAAGTACCGGGCGACCATTATCGATTTGCCACCAGGTGAGCGGGTTCAAGATGCCCTTGAATTCAATCAAATGGGGTAGGGCGGTCTTGGTGGCGAAGTCGTCCAGCCAGACGAGTTCGAAATTATCCTTCAGCAGTTCTCCCAATTTGGGCAGGCTTTTCCAAATGCCGAGAAATGCGCCGATGGACATGGCGGCAAGCAGGCAGCGAGCTTTCTGGACAGCTTCGTTCCCGTGCGCGTAAAGCGTCTTCATGGTCTCGGCGAACGCGATGCTGCTGGGAAACTTCAATTGCTCGATATTGATGACTGTCCGCTTGAGTGGAATGGCGACAAGTGTCCCGAGCAATGCGGCAAAAAATACTGTTGGAACCATGTAGTACCAAGGGACAATCCCGTCGGTGATGCCGCTTTGGGTTGCGCCCAGAAGCACCAGACCTCCAAATGCCCCTACCACGGTGTGTGCCGGGGTTTGTCCGGTTACGACTGCGACCGAGGCTGTGGCACTGTTTTCCAGCACTCCCATGGACTTGATTCGCCCTCTGGACAGATTGCGCAGCGCATTGAAAGTTACGAAGGAAATGATGCAGGCCGTGATGTTGACGCCAAAACCCCATCCGATGGTGAGGGAGGTGTACATCGAGGATGCGCAGGCCAGGATACCGATCAAACCACCGAACGCGGATGCCCGGAGGGTCAACTGGGGCTCTTTGTCGGCACGATAAATATATTTGCGCCAATGGGCGTCGCGTTCCTCGACAGAGGCGTTGGACGGGAGTTCAGGGATAGATGGAGTGGGCGTAGGCTCTGAGATGCCAGACATGGCGCGGTAATGTGTCACGACGAATTTGGGGCGTCAACGCATGATATATAGAAAGAATTATTCCCAGGCGCGCTGTTTAGAATTTGGCAACGCCTTCGATTCCTATACGCTGTCCGGTATGTCTTTTGTTGAGGTTCTGGACAGGCATCGCTGGGCCGATGTACATGCCGATATTCTTTCCTGCACAACTTCCGATGTGGAACGGGCGCTGGATGTTGCATCACGGGGGAACTGTTCGCTGGATGACTTGAAAGCGCTTTTATCGCCTGCGGCGGCCCCGTTTCTTGAGCCGATGGCTCGGCTGGCCTGGCAAAGGACTCTCCGCCGTTTCGGGCGGACGGTTCAGCTATTTGCCCCGCTTTATGTTTCCAACGAATGCCATAACATCTGTACCTATTGCGGTTTCAGCGTGAATAATAAGATTCCCCGTAAAATTCTTTCTGATGCGGAGATACTGAAGGAGGCTGGAATATTAAAGAAACAGGGTTTTGACCATGTGCTGATTGTCTCGGGGGAATCGGAGAGGAAGGTTGGTATTCCTTATTTTGAAAATGCGATCCGCCTGCTCCGTCCGCACTTTTCCAATATCAGCATGGAAGTACAGCCGATGGATACCGACGAGTATGCCCAGTTGCGCGATTGTGGTGTTTTTGCCGTGCTGGTTTATCAAGAGACATATAATCGGGAGGATTATCGCAAGCACCATACCAAGGGGCGAAAGGCTGATTTTGAATACCGGGTGATGACACCGGATCGATTGGGGCAGGCTGGACTGCACAAGATTGGCCTCGGCGCTCTCTACGGGCTCGAGGATTGGCGGGTGGACAGTTTCTTCGTCGGTCTGCACTTGGAGTATCTGGAGCGTACTTACTGGAAATCACGCTATAGTGTTTCCTTTCCCCGGCTTCGTCCGCATGAGGGAGGTTTGGAGCCCAAGGTGGAAATGACCGACCGGGATCTTGCCCAGACTATTTGTGCCTTTCGACTTTTCGACAACGAGGTGGAATTATCACTCTCCACCCGGGAGGCTCCCCGTTTCCGGGATCATGCGATGCGGATGGGGATTACCACCATGAGTGCAGGTGCCAAGACCAATCCCGGGGGATATGCTGATGCTGAAGAAGCGCAGGAGTTATCGTCACTCGAACAATTCCGGATGTCCGATGAACGTTCCTCAGCAATGGTGACGGCCATGCTGCGCGAGCAGGGTTACGAGCCGGTGTGGAAGGATTGGGATTCCAGCTACGACATGACCGCAGCCTGACCAGCCTGCCAAACCGGAGTTGGGCAGGGGATGGATTATTTTTTCCCTTCCTTCAAAATGAAATCCACGATGGGTGATGGGTCTTTGAGGCTGTGCGGATGATGGTTTACACCCGGCTTCCTGATTACCTGAATGGGACCACCCAGCGTCTTGTAACGCGATTCCAGTAGATTGATATTCTCAGACGGGGGGACGATATCATCGGCTTCACCTATTACTGCGATGATAGGTATTTTAGCCTTGGCCAATGGGGCCAAATTATCGACGGGATTGCCTTTATAGGCGAGCGCTTCGGCTTCGGTCATTCGGTAGGCGGATAACAGGCGCTTCCAATCATCGGCGGATTTTGCTTTGCTGGAGCCTTGGCCACCAGGCCAGCTCTTGAAATCACAAACCGGGGCGTCAAGATAGAGTGCCGAGACGTGGTCCGGGTAACGCGCGGCCCAGTTCAAGGCAAAGAGGCCACCCCGGCTGAAACCTTCCAAGACAGGCTTTTTCGAGAGTTTTTCTGTCTCGACCAAATATTTGTGGAATGCCTGCATCGCATCCAGGGCCCCGGGTGCTCCATAGAGATTTTGCACATCGATATAGGCCACATGAAAACCTTTCTTGAGCAGGGCGATATCCGCTTGGGGTTCGTGTCCGAAAAATTCCGTGCGCCATATCCAAGGGCTTCCGGCTGCCGTAGTCTGGGGACGAACCAGCAGGCATTTTCGTCCATCTACAGAAAAATCCTCCCGTGCAAAACCATTCCATTGGGAAATCGCCCGTTTTTCATTGGGGATGGTTTTGCGAGTCGGATTACCCCGGTTCGAGGAATCATCGGCAAATCCTGCTGATGAGGCCAAGGGCAAGGACAATGTCACTACGCCCAGCAAGAGTAACCCGTGTCTTGGGATGAAAAGCGCCATGCAGATTAAAACAGAAATGGGGCGGAAATGTTTCCGGCAAGGTGGAGTCTCTTTCAGTAAAACAGTTTCTTGCGCTGAACTGGAAATTGTCGATTTTGTGATCCAATCATGGCCGGACTTCATGCTTTCCATACCCAACCTGTGCCGCAGGGCTCCGGTGAAATCACCTTGGATGCCAATGAGAGCGCGCACCTTGTCAAATCACTCCGGGCCAGGGAGGGAGAACCGATTCAGGTTTTCAACGGTGCGGGACGAGTGTGGAATGGTGCTGTTGCCGATGCCAATGCCCGGGCTCTGGTGATGCGGGTGGAGTCCGAAATCATCCATAAACAGATAATCCCGTCGTTGGTGCTCGCCCAGACTCTGCCCAAGGGAAGCATGATGGATGACATCGTGCGTGGTGCGGTTGAAATGGGAGTTGCCGTTATCCAGCCGCTTTTTTCCGAACGCTGCGAGGTGAGGTTGGACGCTGATCGGGCTGAAGGGAAATTGGAGCGGTGGCGCAGTATTGCAGTCGAAGCCTGCAAGCAGTCAGGCAATCCGTTTTTGCCGGAAATTCATCCACCAATGTCTTTGAAGTCGTGGGTGGCAAAACCGATGGAAAATACTTTTCGCATGGTGGGCAGCCTGGAACCGGAGATGCCCCGTTTGTCCGATTTGAAAATTGAGGATGCCAGGATTGGGGAACTTTTGATGCTGATAGGACCTGAAGGAGATTTTTCTCCCGATGAATACACGCTCATCCGGGAGCAGGGATTTCAAGGCGTGCGCTTTGGAGCGAACATCCTGCGAGTACACACTGCTGCGCTTTACGCGCTGGCGAGTATGGATCAATTCCGCCAGCGCGTGTTCCCGAGTTAGAAGCGCATTCTGAAGGTGGCGTTGAGGTGATGGGCGGTCTGGTCCTCGAAGTCGTACTCGAAGGTGTAGCCGAGGGTGAGCGATTTGTTTTCGTCGAATCCAAACTCGATCACTGGGCCTATCTGCATGAGGTTTTCCGGGGAGGCGGCCGCACTGACCTTGTATTTGTTGCCCGAGTAGTCGTTGGCAAAGCGCGCTTCCATGTCCACTTCGTCGTCCAAGAGTTCATAGGCATACGCTGCGCTGAGGCCGACCCGTAGCGTGAAGTTCGCCTCGGTCGGGACTTGCCAGTTGATGCCCGTCCCGATTTTGGCCCGCAGCGAGTCCTGGGTGAAGGAGTCGAGGTGGAGCGCGCTTTGGGTGCCTTTTTCCGTGAAAGCGTCCACGTCCGTGCGTACGTATTCGATTCCCGCGTAGGGCGTCAGGCTGAACTGTTTACTCAGCGGCACGATGGTGCCCAGGTAGAGGTTCGCGCCATAGTTGAAGCCTTCCGGCTTGGCCGTAGCCCGGCCATAGAGCGTGTCGTGTTTGATTTCGTAGCTGTTGTATCCACCATAGACTCCGGCGTCGAGGTAGAGCCAGTCGGAGAACATGTAGGAGCCGTAGACACTCAGTGAGGCGTTGTTGAGCGTGACTTTACCTGCGCCATTGTGCAGGTCCGCCTTGCCCGAGTGGTAGCCTACGTTCATCCCCATGAGCAAGTCGGGACCGAAGGATTGATCGACCCCGATGAGTCCTCCGTAGGTGTTGAAGTCGAAGGCGGGATTGGAGCTGCCCGAGCCATTGCGGACAAAGAGCCCGGTGCCGACGATGTACGGCATGGTTTCGATGGCCTGGCCGGTGACTCCGCGCTGGTAGCGCAAGCTTTCCAAGTGCGAGCGAAGTGTTTCCGCGTCGTCGTGGGCGATGGCCGTGGTCATGGCCGTGAGGCTGGCCAGTCCGATGGGCGAAGCTCCGTTGAATGTGCCTGATATGTCTGTGGCGCCCAGGAAGCCGCTGATGGTGGTGATCTGGTCCGGGTAGTCGGTGGGGTGGTGCAGGATGTTGTCGAGGTAGGCGATGTAGCCGTCGAGCCCTTCGTGGAGGTTGAGTTCCGGGATGTCGCGGATGCTGGAGGCAAGCAGGAGGGTGAGGCCGCCGTCGCCTTTGTTGTAGGTGAGCGCTTGTCCGTTGAGCGTGGTTCCATCGACGAGCAAGGTGACTTTGCTCAGGTCAAAGTTGCCGATGACACTGCTGGCCCCATCGGTCGTGTTGTCGTCCACGAGGATTTTTAGCTCGGTGCCCAGCGCCAGGTTGTCGTAGGTGTCCTGGGTGAGGATGACTTGAAGTGCCCCTGAGGTGTTGAGCTGGGCAGTGCCGGTGTAGTGGATGGTCGAGTATGAGTCAGCCGAGTCGACATCGAGCAAGACGGTGCCGTCGTTGATGAGGTTGCCCTGGATGTTGATTTGGCCGACCGAGTTGCCGGGGTGAATGGTGCCGCCGAGTTGGTTGTGGAGGTCACCCTGGATGGTCCCATTGCCTCGCAGGAAGGAGCCGGATTGGAGGGCGAGAGTTTTTGCTCCGACAGTGTGGTCCGCGAGGTGGAGGGTGGTGGCAGTGGCAATGGCCAGGGTCCCTCCGAATACGGAGGTCGTGTCGACCTGATAGGTGACCGGAGTCGCCGGACTGGCCGAGGCAAGCGTGATGGTCCCGGTTCCCGTGCCGAAGGCGTTGGTGAGTGTGGTGTCGGTGGTAGCCTTGACCTGGAGTACCCCGGTGTTCACGGCGTTGAGGGTTTCCTCGGAGAGTTGGGCCGCATCCAGTTGGAGAGTGCCTTGGGAAGATTGGAGGGTGCCGGTGAAGGCCGCAGCGTCGCTGGTGAAGCGCAGGGTGCTGCCTCCGTTGTAGTCGAAGGTGCCCGAGCCGGTGAGAGTGAGGTGGTCCCCGGTTTCGCTGCCCGCGTTGGTGTATCTGAGGGTCGCCCGTTGGCCGATGTTTACCGTGACATTATCTCCGGCGGCGTTGAGCGAACCTTCGGTGCTGGTGTCACCAATTTGGAGGATCGAGTTTTTCTGGACCGAGACAATGCCAGTGAGCTCGTTGGTATTGTTGGCTAGAACTAGCGTGCCGGAACCGTTTTTGTCGCCCTGGAGGACCAAGTTGCCATCGCCGACGAGTTGTCCGCCGAGGCGAGTGTCCCCGGTGCGGGAGACCAGCAAGGTGCCATCAGCGAATAGGTCAATCGAGGTGGAACTCTCAAGGGCGGTTTTTTCCGAGCCTGAACCCAGTTGCAGCGTGCCGTTGATGATACCGGCCTGCTCTGTCTGAAGTGCTCCGGTGAGGATGGAGGTGCCATCCCCAATCTGGATCAGGGTACCGGCGCCAGTTACCGAGGAGAGCGTCGTGGTGGCTCCATCGCCTGGATTGAGCAGGAGTCCGGCACTGGTGGCCAGGTTGATGGCGGAGGTGTAGGTTTGATCCTGGGCGGTGTTTTGGCCAAGGATTAGGGCGCCATTGGTGATGGTGGTCATTCCCGTAGCGGTGTTGTTACCCAAGTAGGTCAGCATACCTGCATCCTGCTTGGTGATGGTCCCGGAGCCTGTGATGGTGTTGGCCAAGGTGTAGTCGCCGGTGCGGTCAAGAACCAGCGCCGCGTTGTTGATTATGTTCGCGGTGCCCAATGTGCCGGTGCCGGTAAGGGCCAGGGTGCCATCGCTGATGCGGACCGTGCCGGTCAGTAGATTGTCCTGGGCAATCGCCAAGGTGTTGCCACCCTTCTTTTCCAAGGATCCCGCGCCGGAGATTTGCTGGGTGAGTTCAAGGTCACCAGTACCATGGAAAGCGAGGGTCGCGCCTGGGTCGATGGTGATGCTTCCGGTGCCGAGGGTGGAGTCGGTGGCGTTGCCGATCTGCAGGGTGCCCGCTTGGACATGGATGTCCCCGGTGTTGGTGTTTTGTCCGGTAAGGACCAGTGTGCCCGTGCCGACTTTGGTAATCCCCACGGAGTTGATGAGGTCCCCCGCGTAGAGGGTGTTGGTGTTGAGCGTTCCTACCTGGAGGGTGCCGCTGCCGCCAATCGTGGTGCCTGCCTCGCCGACCAGGGCTCCGATCTGGGAGGTGCCGGAGTCAATGGTGAGCGTGGTGCCCGTTCCGCTGAGGAAGTATTGGGCTTGGGCTTGGTTGACTGCTCCCAAGGTGATGTCCCCTTGGGTGTGCTGCAGGGTGCCCTGATAGGCCGAGCCGTCTCCCGTGAAGGCTAGAGAGCCTGTGCCGGTTTTGGTGATGGTGGAGGTGTTGCTGCCGGTGAGCGTGCCGCTGAGGCCCAGCAGGCCGGTGCCGCTGTCAAAGGTCACTCTGGCGCCGGAGTTGAGGTCGATGTTGTTGGCGAGGGTGTAGCTGCCCGCGCTTTGCAGGGTGCCTCCGTAGAGGTAGACGCTGCCGGTGCCCAAGGCGAGATCGTTACCGACCGCGATGGTGCCGGCGACCAGGATGGTGCCTGCCGAGCGGGTGCCGTCTTCGTTGATTTTCCCGGCGAAAGAGTTGGCGTTGTTAATGGTGAGCGTACCGTTGCCGCGTTTTTCGATGTACCCGTCCCCGCGGATTTCCCCGCCGCTGAGGGTGTAGTTGTGCGACGTGTCGTTGTTAAAGGTGGCCCGCCCCAAGCTGACGCCTCCACTGCCGACTGTGATGTCAAAGACGTTTGCCGTGTTGTCGAAGATGGCAAAGTCGCCGGAGAAGTAGGTGACATTACTGGCTCCCTCCTGGTTGAAATTTGCTGCTGCGGTGCTCCACTCGCCAACATTTCCACTCAAATCCCCCACCCATGTCAGTGGATTGTCACTGCTGGTTGAGCTGACCTCCATCAGAACCCGCTTGGTGGCTGTGTCATTTTTGAAGGTCAGCACATAGCGCGCATCAAGGCTATTGGTATAGACCAAATTGGAGACGTTGCCGGACAGCGAGGTGTATTCGAAAAGTGTATACGAGCCTGTGGAGAGGATGCCGTCGGAGAGTTGGGCGTTGAGGTTGGTGGTGGCGGAGAGGTCGAGCGCGCCAACCTTGATCTGGGAGTTTGCTCCCACGATGTTGCCGGTGAGGATGTAGGCCAGTTCGGAGGTGGCAGTGATATTGAGCGAGCCGTCGATGGTGAGGATTTTTCCAATACCCGGATCGAGGATGTCTTCCACGGTGAGCGTTCCTCCCGCCAGGGTGTAGTTGCCCTTTAGGTCGGTGGTGGCACTGTCGGACCCGGCAATGATGGTTTTGCCCGTCCCTAAGGTAAGGCCGCTGGCAATTGCGCTGACATCCAGTTGGGCCCCAGCGTAGACGGTGATGGTGTTGCTGGCCAGCGCCCCGGTGTTGGCGAGGGCGAGGGTGCCCGCCTTGATCAGAGTGTCTCCGGTGTAAGTGGTCGTCCCACCCAAGGTGAGTTTCCCTGCTCCGGTTTTGGTTAGGCTGCCGCCGCTGACTGTGCCGTTGATTGTAAAGGTTTTTCCTGTCTGGGCCAGGAATGTACCGCCGTTGACCGAGTCCAGGGTGATGTTTTTGCCTGACGACAAGGTAACATCCACGGCCGTGTCGGCGATTGCGGTGGTCGTGATGACATTGGTCAGGGTTGTGCCATTGAGCAAGATGCTGGTGGTGTTCCCCAAGGCGGCATCCGAGCCCACTCCCAGGGTGCCTCCCGAGACGGTGACACTGCCGGTAAACGAGCTGGTTCCTTGCAATGTCCAGGTTCCGGTTCCGGTTTTTTCCAGGCTGAGTTTCTGTCCAGATGGATCGACCAGCCCCAACGCCAGTGCGCCGTCACCTGCTCCGGCGAGGGTCAGTGTATTGTCCGCGGTGCCGGTGTTGCTGATGGAGGCCGTATTGGTGAAGTGGACCAGTTTGCCTGCGGCCGCAGAGTCCAACGTCGCACCTCCGTCTCCAATGGTGAAGTTCCGGTCGGTGAGCATGTCCGTTGTGCCATTGAGCCGCAACGTGCCGCCGGCAATGATCAGGTTGGTGGCAGCATTGCTGCTCGCTCCCAGCATGCTGGCTACACCTCCGTCGGCCAGGAGCGGCCCGGTCCCGGAGAGTTCGAGCGTCCCGCCAAGCAGGGATACTACTCCCGTGAAGTCGTGGAGCGCTTCTCCCGTGAGGATCAATGTCCCGGTCCCGGTTTTGTCCAGGTTGGTCGTCCCGGTGATTTTTCCCGCGGCCGTGTTCGTGAAGGTGTAGGTCGCAGCGGTGTCGACTGCCATCATGTACGGCGAAACCGCACTGTTGATGGTTACGTCCCGATTCGTGGCGGAATCGTCAAAGGTGACGCCGTCGTCGGTTCCAAAGATGACAGACCCTGCGGTGGCCGCCTCCCACCAATTGTTGCTAGTCGTGTTATCCCAGGAACTATTGTTGTCCCCAGTCCACGTCAGTGCCCGCATTCCCCAGATGTTGAGGACTATATTCTGGCTGGTGGCATCCAGTTTTAAGGTAACTTGGGCCGATGGCAGGTGTTCGAATCCGACCAAAGTAAATTTACTGAGAATATCCTCATTCAGAGTCACACCCGTTGAGATCAAGACATAATCACCCGCTTCCAGCGTAGTCGTGCCCAGCAGGTCGATATTAAGTGTGTTGTTCCCGGTGGCGGTAAGGGTGTCTCCCAGTTCGATCTTGTCGTACGTAGCCAGCCCGGTCAACTGGATGTTCAGGGTGGCGTTGTCCAGAGAGAGGCTTTGTGAGATGGCTAGGGTTTCGAATCCCGTGGCAGTCCCAATATTGAGCTTGTGCCCTCCCGAAAGGCTCAACGATCCGTCGATATCGGTAACCGTTCCCGTCGAATGTCCCGCAAAGGAAGTGTTGCTGTTGTTGAGAGTGAGTGTGCCTGTGCCGCTATTGAGCCCCAGACGGGCTCCATCCACGATCTCCAAATGAGAGGTGGACGGCAGAGTGGCATTGTCAAAAATAAGACTACCTTCCTCGATTCGAGTAATGCCAGTGTAGGTATTTGTCGCCCCCAGAGTAAGTGTGCCAGGACCTTTCTTGGTAAGACCACCATCACTCGCACCACCAGTCAATCCCACCTTATTTGTCCCAGTGCCAATGGTAACACTATTTCCCTGTGTATCAATGATAGCTCCACCAGCGAGGATATTGACTGTGTAGCTTGATCCTGCTTTTGACTTGTAAAATAAATCGGTGGCTAGGGTTTGGGTTACAATAATTGTTCCTCCATTCAAATTGACTATGGCAGTTCCATTATCCTGACTGTTGCTATCTTGGACCGCCACATCTGTTTCAAATGTCCCTCCTTGGTGAAGATTGAGTGTGCCTGTTCCTTTATCCCGTCCCAAAATAAATCCCAACCCGGTACCGGTGTTCGTAAATATCCACTTCCCGCCATTGTTAATGTTCAGCACACCAGCAACAGTATCTACATTATTTCCCAATATAATTCGTGCAGTTTGCGATGCTGTCACAGTGCTATTAATATTCAAAATGCCTGTATGGTTCGCAGTATTTTGGCCAATAATTGAATCCGACGTGGTAAGAGTCGTAGGCCCGTTGATATTGATGATTCCCGTCCCTGTGCTGGTTTGTGTGGATAAATTACCAATGCTCCAGTTGCCG
>JAITVQ010000033.1 GCA_031285745.1 Puniceicoccales bacterium
AAAAGCAAAGCCAACTGCGGATACCCAACAGGTCGCCATTATTTCGCCATGGGATCCCGTGCATATCCCCCCCTCCACCCTGCTGGAAATAGACACGTTGAAGAGTCTGCTTTTCACCCGGGGAATCAGCCTGCAATTACTAACCCCGCCAGTCTTTCATCTCCAAAACCCCGGCAAAATCCTGTCTCGTTGCATCGCGGAGAATAATGCGGCACTTTGGGTCTTGTATCGTTCCACCCAAGGCATGCAAATGTGGTTTCAAAGCAAAAAAATCCGCTGCCTGCTCCGAGGACATCCTCAACCCGGCATAAACCTGAACAAACTCGACACGGACTGGGAAGCCACAGCCTACCATGCCGGACTCCAATTGCGCCGAATTGGGCATACACATATCGGATTCGTCGCTCCCAAGGAAGTCCTGCAGGGAATCAACGCCGCCAAGGCCGGATTGACCAAGGCCATTGCTCAGGAGGGAAAAATCTCTTGGATATCGGAGCCTGGTACACGCGAAGGTTTTTGCCGAATACTGAAAACCGTATTCAAGGCGCCATCCCCACCCACGGCGCTGTTGGTAACCCAACCCCGGGAAGCCGCCACAGCCTTAACCTGGCTGGCTGCCAATAAAATTGCCGTCCCGGAGCAAGTATCACTGATCAGTCTGGCCGACGATCCCAATCTCGACGTGCTTGTGCCAATTATCACCCGCTACACCATCCCTACCCAGGCGTTAGCCCGTCTGCTTTGCCGTCATATTCTGCGCCTGCTCAATGAGCAACCCGTCCGTCGCGAAACACCCCTCTTCATGCCGGAATTTATTCCCGGGGAAACTATGGCTCCGGCTCGGACAACCACCTCCATCTAAACAAAAAAAGCAGCCTCATGATAGAGGTTGCTTTTTTGATTCGCAAATTTTGCGATGAATTACGCCGTTGCGCGATTTTTCCTCCTGCGCAAAGCCATGGTCAGGACCAATGCCCCGGCAATACTGGCAGCAGCATAGGTGGATGGCTCAGGAATAACCGTGTTAGTGTAAAAAGCACTAACCTCCGCATCGGTCATCACCCCCTTGTGAATATAGAGATCGCTGATCGTAAAATCCGCAGCCGATAGCAACGCGCTTGGAGAGGATGTTTCTACACCGCCAATATAAAGAAAATCATTTCCTGTATCAGTATTACCAGCAGCTGATTTTAGGCCACCAGCAGAAGCAATTTTTACACCATCAATATACAGGACAGTTCCAGCATCACTAAATGCCGCAGTCAGGGTAAATGGCGTCGTCAAATCAATTACAGAAGATGTTAGAGTTGTCCACGGCGTCTGGCTCCATAACCCCTGCAGTTTTCCTTCACTGGTTAAACTGACGCCCCAATATGTATTATTGTTCCCAGAAAGACGAGTGCTGAAAAGAGGCATGGCTCCTGACGTCGGCGCGGAAATTTCATCAAATGTCATTGTGACAATCATCTCTAGACGTCCATTATTTCCACCAGCATTGCTTCTAGCTGCCAATTCACCACCACTAATGTAGGCAGTATTGGTCGCCGTGGAGTTGCTGATATCCAGATACCCCATTGGATTCGCATACGAACTACCGGAAAGATTTAGTAAAAATCCATTGGAGGATTGCACCATAAAATCAGTCCAATCGGCAACCAGAGTCGCGGAATGAACGGCAGGAGCAGTTAAGACCAATGAGGCGGCGCAGAGAAACAAGCTTTTCATGACATGATTGGGTTGGGTAAAGAGCTATTCCGCCACCACACAAACATCACCCCTCAGCCATTCAACAGCCAGCAACTGGTCTTCTCAGGAAACCAGTTGCACTCAATCCACCAACCTCACTCGCTGATCTCCACCTCAAAAGTCGAGGCTGGCAGTCCTGCGCTATTAACCAGATTCCCACGGGAAAAAGGTATCCATCCATAACGCACCTTTCGAGGAGATGGCACACGGGAAGATATTACCTCCACGGAGCCATTCCGAATCGTCGCTTCTGCGGGGAAAAACTTTCCATCTTTTCCCGCTACCTCAAACTCACGAGGTGGCTGGCCATCGGAAGTTTTCAAACCGCCATCCGCATAGGTGAAAACAATTTTAAGAGCCTTGCCCTCTCTTGAAACTTTCTGCGGCAACGGTCCCGAAGGAACCACCGCTTTTCCATACACCTGGTTCAACGCCCAGGCAGCCAGCCGCTCTCCCACTACTTTCTTGTTTCGGGGATGAACGTCCCTTTCCGCCCCGGCATCACTGCACACGGCCATGCCTCCATTCTCGATATCCGACATGGACAACCGTTGGTCGTTGCGAAAACGGGGCCAGAACTGGGATTTGTAATGCTTCTCGCTGATACTGGAAAGTTGCACCCAATAAAATGGGGCCTTCGGTTGCTTCCAACAAGCCCGCCAATCATCCACCAATATTTTGAACAAGGCGCGATACTCCGCCACTCGTGGCTCTTCCAAGCTATTGCTCTCTCCTTGATACCAGAGAAAACCTTTCACGGGAAAACGGGCTATCCGCCCCGGTCCCCACTCAAAAGCAATCCCAGGGGCATAGGAATGAATAGGCCCTGACGGACGCTGCCCCAATGCCTCCTTGGGAACACCCCTTAATTGCTCCCGCCCTCGCTGGCGCACCCAGGAGTCCATGGCAGGGTTCGTCAGCCAGTCCTGATTAACCTTGTCTCGGAATCGCGCATCGCGCGCCAAGGCCTCAGTCGATATCCATGTTTCGATTGGGCTGCCCCCAATGGCATAATTTACCATCCCGACAGGAACATCCACCTCAGCATGAATCTTTTTCCCGAAATAAAATCCTGCTGCGCTAAAAGGAGCCGCACTTTTGGACGATGACACCTGCCACTGCCCTTGGAAAAACTTCTCCGGAACCAGCCGGGCAATCTCAGCCTCGGTAAAAGGATTCGCATACCGATATTGCCCCGGGTATGAATAGTTCAGCAGGCGCAAACCCGAAATTTCAGCAGAAGCCAGACTGTCCTTCGCGTTTAAATCCCGGCTCAATGGCCACTCCATGTTCGACTGCCCGGCGCAGATCCACACATCGCCCACCAGGATGTCTTTCAAAACAAGCCTGCCACCCTCACTCTCGACTTTCAGTTCGGCTGGAGTGGAACAAGCCTTCATCGGGGGCAATGTTGCCTCCCACTTTCCATCGGCTCCACAGGTTACCTTGATCCGGGCATCCTGAAAATAGACCTCAACATTTTTCCCTGCCTGTCCGGTCCCCCATATAGTCACCGGACTCTCCCGCTGACAAACCATGT
>JAITVQ010000038.1 GCA_031285745.1 Puniceicoccales bacterium
CATGACGGTACGGTCACCTTGCTGCCTGCGCTTCCCAAAGTTTGGGAAAAAGGGGAAGTCAAGGGGCTGCGAGCCAGGGGGAACATGATTGTTGATCTGGCGTGGGAGAATGGAAATATCCAGAAGGCGAAAATTCGCGGAACCCCCAATACCGATGTCGAGGTGGTCTTGGCTGGGAAGCACATCAAAAGAAAAATATCTTCTGCCGGTCTTCTGCTGGTAACGAAGGACGACTTTCGCTAAGGAATGCCAGCACTCATATCGCGGTTAGAATAAACCTGCGAAAACAAAACGGGACGTCGATTGAGACGTCCCGTTTTGCTATAAATATGGGCAAATGTTTTTGTGAAACTCTTGGTTACAGAGGGCAGCCGGTGGCAATGAATTCGTAAGGAAGGCCGAATTTGGTCGCAACTTCCTTGGCGAGCGCCGCGACCCCGAAGACTTCCGTGGCATAGTGTCCGCAGGGGTAGAGGTTCCATCGATTCTCCTGGGCGGCGTTGAAATGTTCCTGGCGAAGTTCGCCGGTAATCAAGGTGTCGCATTTCGCCTCAGCCAACGCGGAGAGCACCGAGCGTCCGCTGCCGGTCAGGACGGCGATGCGTTCCGGACGTTCACTGCCGAATTCAATCCCGGTATAGGTGCGGGGAAAAAGTGTTTTCAACCGGGCGGACAAATCCCCGCGCAGGATACCATCCCGGCAGAGCGCGGCGATGGGAATACCTTCGTAGGGCAGGAACCAGTCCATGACTTCCAGCCCGAGCTTGGCGGCGAGCAGGGCATTATTGCCGATTTCCTGATGACAGTCCATCGGGAGATGGCTGCCATAGACGGCAATATCGTTGTCCATGAGGACACGATATTTCTCATATATGGCTCCGGTGACGGGGTGCTGTGGATTCCAAAACAGTCCGTGGTGGGCGACGAGAAAATCAATCCCGCGCCGAGCCGCTTCTTGAAAGGGAATCAGGCCAGCATCGACGGCGGCGCCGATTTTTTTGACGGCACCCTTGTTGGCGAACTGCAATCCGTTGAAGGCTCCCGGAAAGTCTTGGACTATCCTTCGGCGGGAACGTTCGTCGCAATAGGCTACAATATCTTCCAGCGAGGCAGTCATGGCACGTTTTTTCCCGGCTTAATCCAACTTGGTGAAACTCTCGGCTTGCGGTTTGGGCGCAGGGTGGGCAAGTGTGGCAGGGTCGAAGACGGACTTAGGTAGGTTGATTTTCAGCACTGCCGCCGTGATACTCATGGTGTCCTTGTCGCGGTTTGTTTCATCGCGCAGGCTGACTTCGCCGGGAATGTATTGCCCCTGCACCTTGTTAAAACTAACCGCCTCCAACTGACGCTGGGGCTTTTTGGCAGAATCATAAATCACGGCTTGCATCAATGCATTATATTCGCGGTCGAAAGAAAGCCTCACATAGCCAAATTCAGGGTGCCTGGCCTTGAAAGAGTCGGGCGGCGTCATGTCAAATATATGGGTAGCCCGGTTCTTGAATCCCTTCGTGCCTACGTATTGATACTTGTCCCAATAGGTGAAAGGGGTTTGCAGCTCGAAGGGGGTGAAGATCAGCCCATCGAAAAGAGGCTTCAGGGTGTCATCGGCAGACCGGGTGGGTTTCCCGTCTGTGCCGATCCCCCAGAGATCGGGAGCCGGGCCGCTTTGCAGGATGAACCGACGGGTTGAGCTTAAGGGTTCGTCGGATTTCTTTAACTCGACACGAATCAGCGGCCCCTTTTCGTTCCAAGTACCCCAGAGCGTGCCGTTGTATTTGGTTTCGTCGTCCCCTCGGCGCGGTTTGTGCGTGATGACGAACTCGAAACAGAAGTCGTCCGGAAGGCGATATCTGCGAAAATCTTGCAACAGCTTGGTGGCATCTTCCGGCGTGATCCGCCGATAGGCCGTGTCGCCTATTGAACCGCCCCCAAATTGGGCATGGGAGGCAAGTGGGGCAAGGACCATGAGAAATAGAAAAGTGTGGCGAAGTAGTTTTCGGAACATGGGATGGGAGGTTTTCAATTTCGGCGAATATGCCAAGAAATATAGTATTTAAATAAAGCAAGGAGGCATGTCTTTGTAGAAATGCTCAATTTGACATATTTTCACTTTCAGTTTACGAAAGAAGATAATTGGTTAGTGTTCTTTTTGAAGTTTCCACCATATCCGACCTTCAGTGTACTGGAATCTGAATTACTTTATTGGTCCGAATTCGATCGGAACCCAGGCATAACTGCCATTGCCCTCGGTGCGAACGTGTCCGAGGCCGGGAAAGGGAAGGTGTGCTCCGGCAACCCAGAGTCGGTTTTGCGCTGCCTCGGCGAAGATTTTCTTGCGGGTGACGACTGCCTGCTTGGCATCGGTGTCGAACTCAATGGCAACGTCGGGACGCGCAAATTGCACGGAATGATTATGCACAATATCGCCCCATACCAGCAGGCTTTGCTTTGGTCCGGCAGTAACCAGATAGGCAGTGTGGCCCGGTGTATGACCGGGAGCGGCAACAGCGGTGATGTTATCAACAAGGGAGTCGCCAATGTTGAAGCGATGCAGCCGCTTGGCTGCCCCGTAGGGCGCAACGGAATCACGGGCCAGCTTAAAGGCACCTTGGGCGTCCTTGGGAGCCTGTGCGGCAACGGACTCGCTCAACCAGTAGTCTGCCTCCGTTTTGCCTACCCAGACCTGGGCATTGGGGAAGGCTGCTTTTCCATCGGTCGTGAGCAGTCCGCAGGCGTGATCCGGATGAAGGTGGGTAACGAGTACTGTGTCGATCTGCTCGGGAGAGTAACCGGCGGCCTTGATGTTTTCCAGCATGCCACCAGTGGAGGGGCCGAATTTTCCGGCAGCCCCGGTGTCGATCAGCACAAGATTTTTGCCCGTATGAATCAGAAAGGCGTTTATGGATGTTTGCACGCCTCCGGCGGAATCAACGAACATGCGATCCAACAGGGTGCGTACATCATCGGCCTTGATGTCTTTCAACAATTCCGCCCCCAGTCTGGTGGTACCGTCGTGGATGGCGGTGATTTCCATATCGCCCAGTGTCATGCGGTGGAACCCTGGTGCCTGCGTGCGCTGTTGCTTGGGCAGGTTCGTTGACTGGGATTCGGCAATGGCTGTGAAAGGTACTATTGCAACCGCTGCAAAAAG
>JAITVQ010000112.1 GCA_031285745.1 Puniceicoccales bacterium
CCTTTGCGCAGCGTATGCGTGCCGGAACAGCGGACGCATCCCAAATGCAGGTCAACCGTTGAATTGAGGTGGCGGAAAAGTGGCGCGCTACGTGTAAAAATGTTGTTCATCACCGGCTTTCCGAATAAGCAATGCCTTTCTCCCGGCCAACCCGGCATTCACCCTCAAACCCGTTTCCTCCATGCAAACGACCCGACGCGCTCAAAATCATGCGCCAATCCCGCTCATCGCCGCCGTGCTCGCGGCGTTTATTATTCCGTTCCTGACCGGCTGCTCCAAGACGCCCGAGGAGCATGCGGAAATTGCTGCCGACCCGCTCGCGGATTTTGAAAAACGCATGGCGTCCGTGCGGGCGCTGGCAGCGACGGGCGGCCAGCAGATGCTGCTTGCCGACGTGGCCGCCGACAGCAGGAACTGGCGCGTCTGGCGTTCGCCGCCGGCTGCAAAGATCGAGGCCGTGCTCGCCGACGACGAGCGCATCCGGCGCGCGGCGGCGGACAGGCTCGACGAGCCTCAGGCAATTGCTGCTTTTGCCAAAAAAACCGGATGGGAGGGAGGGGTGGATATTGCCGCCGGCATGATGGGTAAAATGACCGACCGGCGGTTGCTGGAGGACATCGCCGCAAACGCTTCCTCCGCATTCGTCCATGTCGAGGCACTGTCATTGCTGGACGATCAGGCGGCGCTGGCCGACATAGTTAAAAACGGCACTGACCGCAAACTCCGCTTTTTCGCCCTGGAAAAACTCACCGACCAGCAGACGCTCGCCGCGCTCGCCAGGATGGCGTTCCCGATGAACGACGCCGCAGGCGTGGACATCGCGCAAGCCGCGTGGGACAAACTCACCGACTCGGCGATCCTCGCCACGCTTGAGCGCGGAAACCTCGCGGATTTGATAAACGCTGGGAAACTGCTGGCCGAAATAAAGGGCGACACCATTCACAAGGTGGACATCACCCTCAGGAAACTGGCGCCCCATCCGCTGGAAGTCACCATCCCCGCCGGCACCTATTTTGTTTGTGATAACGCCAGGGCGCAAAACATGGTCTCGACGGCGGACGTCACCCTCAGGCTCCTCGGTGACTCGCAACACACGGGCACCCCCGCCGCCGGCACGACCAGGCCGAGGGACATCCCCGGCGTGCTCGACTCCTTCAGGCTCGGCGCCCCGACGAATGCGGGCGGGCTGGCAAAACTCGTGGCGGCTTTTGGCAGAAACAAGGGTTCCGATCATACAAAACAAGCCGCCGTCTGGATCGTGACCGACGACGCCAGTTACGACGACCTCGGCGTCCTGCTCCACGGCCCTGGCGGTAGGCGCGCCATAGGGGAACCTGAGGCGGCGGAGGCGATGCGCCTGTGTGACGAGGCCGGCATTGATATAAAGGCAAAATCCATCTGGCGCGACCGCGAAAAAATCCTCGTGGGCCTGAAGACGGGCGAATTGAAGAACTGGCTCGAAAATCATATGCAACCCTGACACTGACAGACTTCGATTATGCGCCCGAAACCTGCACTCCCATCATGCCCGGCATCCGCCGCGGGATGCTATTTCATTGTGATAAAAACCGGAAAAACAACAAATGATAATACAAACCATAACCATTGCCAGCGAGGATAAATCATGAGGATTTTTGATTGGTTCATCATAGATAAAATACGTGGAATTTGGCCGGCTGATTTTCAGACCGGACGCGTGCCGTTCAATGCAAAGAATCTGAAGTATTTGCAGAGAAAGGCAATTTCATCCCGCTCACCGAGGGTGCGTCTTGCCGCGGTGACGCAGTTGACCCTGTGGATTGACAGGGAAAGGGAACGATTCTTTAAAAAAAACACGGGCGAATCCGCTTATACATACGAGATCAACTCTCTTCTGAAGAAAATCATCAAGAATGAACAAAATGAGGAAATACGCGGCATTGCCGCCGGAAAAGTGGCTGAGCTTGAGCCTATATTGGAAAAGATGGCTGAAATATATCGAAAAAAGGCGATGCAAGACCAGGAGGAACGCAGTAAAAAGGCGAAGCAAGACTTGGAGGAACGCATCAAAAAAGGCGGCTGCCCAAAATGCGGAGCAATAAACTGGAAGAGGGAGCATTGCACCGATCAATATATCCCGCATAGTTCCGGCGGCGGAGGGTATTATGGAACTAAAATAGTCAAGAAATGCCTGAGCTGCGGATATGCGATCGAATTGTGATTTCAACACAAATGGAACTACCGATGCTATTTCCCAAAACGGTTGAGGACTGGAAGGCTGGCAAACGCACTTGGAGGGAGACGACCGCCGAGGCTTACGAATACGCACTCTGCGTTTTGCCTCCCGATTCAGGCAGTTGCCCGATCTTCCCGACTGATCGAAAATCCGAGGAAAACTCAGTTGAGGATTACCCCGGTTTTCTTGTTTTCATGCGCAATAAACGTGCAGTCAGTCGAAAAACTGCTATCATTATTTAAGCATTTAGTTATGGAACATATACTGGATAGCCAATGTCAGTCACACTCTGACATTCAGGAAATCGTTTTTACTGAACACAGAACTCTTGAAACTGAAAACTACTGATAAGCAGGCTGGAAGCCTGCGCTACATAACATCGGATACACTTAAACTGCTCTATTTGCTCCTGACATTCTCTTTTGTCCTTCTATTCACAATATTAAAAAAAAACGTCGGCTGGTTCAGCCGACGCTTTTTTTATCCAAATTTTGCTTCCGAATCCCTATGTTTCTTTTGCCTTATAGGCTTTGATCTCTGCCTGAATTCTCTCCGCCGATTTTTTAATTTGCGCCATCTTTTCCTTAAAATCGACTATTTCCACAGGAGTTTCAAGAAACATGGGGCGACGCAATGCAGCCAATTCAAGGCGATGGGTGACCTCAGTATTAACATCGGCAATTTCTTGAGGAGAAAGCTGGCTTTCAATTCTGGCAAGATCGGCCTTGATGCTTGCCTGTGCCTCTGCACCTGTTTCGAGTTTTGCGGCCATCCCAAGATATATGCAGGCGACAAGTGTTGATTTTCTCGATTCATAAATCTTGGCAGCGGCAATTTGCGCCGGAACATTTCCACGATAGGCGGCACGCGAAAAATGAGCCAAGGCAAGCTCTTCATCAGGTTCCACGCCAATGCCATTATAGTAACGGTTGCCAATTTCATATTGGGCTGGTGCTGCTCCATGATTGGCCGCTTTCAAAAAATACTCGAAAGATTTTTCTTCATCCTTTTCCACGAACTTTCCATCACGATGGTATTGTCCAAGAGCTAAATTTGCCAAGGGATTATTGTCCCGGGCAGCCTTTTCCAACAACGTAATGCCATCCTGCTCCATTCCATGACAAAGATATAGCATCCCGAGGGTATATTGGGCCTGATTATTGCCGTGATCGACCAATGCATATAGCAATTGAAGTCGTCTTGCCTCATTCTCTTTGGATTCATAACGCAAATTAAGCTTATATACATCGCGGCCTCTGAATGTGGTTTCGAGCGGGATCTCTGTAGAAGGATTCTCTGCATGTATATTCCCTACTGGCAAAATGGTAACCGCTAAAGCGACTGCAATTAGGTTAAGATTCATAGTGTAATCCTATACCAAAGACTATTTTAACGTCAAGGTAAAGGATGGCGCCCAATTGAACAAACAGCGTCATCACGTGGGTATTTACATCGCCACTGTCTATAATTGGTTCAAGTTCTCTTTTGAAGACACGCCCTAGAACATTTTTCGAATTTGCTCCAACGATGCCGCCAGCCGATTCACTTCTTCCAGTGTATTGTAGAAAGCAAACGAGGCGCGTACGGTGCCAGTGATACCCAACGCCTTCATCAGAGGCATTGTGCAATGGTGCCCGGTACGCACCGCGATTCCGTCGGCATCCAGCATCGTGCCAACATCCAGCGGATGCACGCTGCCAAGTAGAAAAGAGATGACCGATACTTTTTCCGGCGCCGTGCCAATAATGCGAAGCCCAGGGATGGCCGAAAGTCGCTCGGTCGCATACCGCAACAGTTCTTGTTCGTGGGCATGGGCACCGGGTTGCAAAGCCTTCACATAGTCCAGCGCAACTCCCAGCGCAATGGCTCCCGCGATATGTGGAGTCCCGGCCTCGAAACGTTCAGGTATTTCCCGAAAGGTCGTCCCGGCAAAATCGACCACCCGGATCATGTCGCCACCCGATTGGTAAGGCGGCATGGCATTGAGAATATCCGCCTTGCCGTATAGAATGCCCATTCCGGTCGGGCCGCATACCTTGTGTGATGAAAAAACAAAAAAGTCCGCATCCAACGCCTGCACATCGATGGGGAAATGCGCGGACGATTGTGCCCCGTCGAGCAATACCAATGCGCCTGCCTTGTGCGCGGCATCGATGATTTCCCGGACAGGGTTGATGGTACCCAGCGAATTGGAGACATGGGTAATGGCCACCAACCTGGTCTTGGGAGATAGCAAGGCATGAAAGACATCCATGCGCAAAGTACCTTCGGGTGTCACCGGAACCACCCGAATGACCGCCCCGGTGCGCTCTGCGATCAACTGCCACGGCACAATATTGGCATGGTGCTCCATCTCCGAAAGGACGATCTCATCCCCTTCGCGAAGATTCGCAGCACCCCATGAGGATGCGACCAGGTTGATGGATTCAGTGGTATTACGGGTAAAGACGCACTCCCTCGCCTCTTTTGCATTCAGAAAACGGGCAACCTGCTCACGGGATTTCTCATAGGCGGTCGTAGCTTCCTCGCTGAGTCGATGCACACCGCGATGGATATTGGCATGATGATCCCGATAATAACTCGCAATGGTCTCGATCACGATGGAGGGTTTTTGCGAACTGGCTCCATTGTCGAGATAGGTCAAAGGATTCTTCCCGATTTTACGGGAGAGGATGGGAAAATCGGCCCGCACCCGTTTTACATCGAACGTGACCTTATCCATGGTGGCAGAAGTAACTGACATGTTGCCTACAAGGTTAAGGGCAAACATCAGAACGCAAATGAGAAAAGATAGATAATCATGCCGCACACGGGTCTCGCCCTGTCGCGACTATCCAATTCTCACATGCGGATTCCGAAGCGGCTATACCGAAAGCAACACGTCCTTGACGCGATACTTGTTCAGCTTGCGGCGAACCAAATCCAATGCCGCATTCACTGCCTGGGCACGAACTGCATGGCGATTTCCCCGGAAGAAAAACCGACTGGCCCATTCGCCTTGCGGGGAAGAATACCCCACAAACACCGTACCTACCGGAGTTCCAGTGGTTCCGCCATCGGGGCCAGCATACCCTGTTACACTCAAGCCGTAATCCGAGCCGAAACGCTCGGCGGCCGCCACAGCCAGGGCGACTGCGCACTCGGCGCTCACTTCCCCATGCTGATTCAGAATTTCCTCGGGGGCCCCGATCAATCCTTTTAAATCCTTGGAATAAACCACCCCGCCTCCGGCAAAGCACTTTGAGGCACCGGGCACTTCCGTGAGTGCGCCGGACAGCAATCCGCCCGTGCAGGATTCGGCAACACCGATGGTGGCTTCCAGGGCCTTGAGCTGCTCCAAGACAATGGATGAAAGCCTATCATGACCTGTGCAGACAAATTCCTCGCCCATGATCTCACGGACCTGCTTGGCCGTTTCCAATAATTGTTTGCAGCAAAAACCACTTTGTCCCGACATCAGGCGAATATCCACCATCCCATGCCGTTCCCCGGTCACAAATTTGACGCGAGTCTTGTCAATCAAGGGACGAATTTTGTCTTCCACCACATTGATGGTCGACCCGAATGTACGAATTTGCACATAAGGCTCCCCGCCTTCCGGACACCGGGACATCTTGCGCAACAACGGACTGATAAATTCCGCAAACAAGGCTTTTACGGCATTCACATCCCCTGGGAGCATAATCAGGATTTTCGCCCCGTCCCGGTATAATATCCCTGGAGCGTTGCTATTCAGGTTGGGCAACAATTCCGATCCTTCGAGAATCCAACACTGGGTCAGGTCCGAACTATTAACCACAGGACGACCAGCCGCTTTCAACCGGTCAATCAACAAGGCTTCCGCCTTCTTATCATAGACCAAGCGTTTGCCCAATTGCCGCGAAATTGTTTCGCGGGTAAGATCATCGTAACGGGGTCCCATCCCCCCTGTGGTAATTACCACATCCGCCTCCGCCCAACTGCGCGAAAACTCAGAAGCAAGGCCTCCGTCGTCGTCGCGAACAATCGCACTCCGCCGCAATACATGACCCGCCCGGGCGACTTGCTCACCAATCAAACGTAAATGATTATTCTCACACAAACCGTCCAGCAGTTCGTCACCGATGTTGATAAGGTCAACCTTGCAGGGCGTAAGTTCTTGTTTTTGCATTTAAAAGAAAAGGTATATAAGTTAATGCCTAAGGACTTCATTGCAAAAATGCAACCGTCAGAAAAGGAATTATCCCTAAAAGAGAAGGTTCGTCAACTCCCGCGAGCCCCCGGTGTGTATTTAATGAAAGACCGGGGCGGGCAGGTCATTTATATAGGGAAAGCCAAGGAGTTGAAAAACAGGGTCTCATCCTATTTCCAAAGCTCCCGGACATTGGCCCCCAAGATCGCGACCATGGTCGATCTG
>JAITVQ010000147.1 GCA_031285745.1 Puniceicoccales bacterium
ACCGGAGTTGCGGGATTGTGGCGCAGGACAAACCATCGACCAGATTCACCTCTATGGCACACATGTTGTGTGGGAGGCAGAGTCCGCATTACCGGATGCCTCCTTGGAAACGCTATCAAACTGGCGGGATTTGATCAGCCGGGCAGTTGCACATTCATTGGGACAACGGCGTGGCCCTGTTCACCTTAATGTGCCGCTAAGAGATCCTTTGCCGGCATCCGTGATACAAAGCGATTTTGTTGTGCCCAAGGGATTCGATCTGGAATTGTTCTGCCAACAAGCGCCAATAACCCGGGCGAAAAAAACTCCACACATGGACGGTGGTGAGGTGCTGGATTGGGCCCGTCGATTTTCCCGAGGGTTGATCGTGGCCGGGGCAGCGAACCCGGAGGATGGTGATTACGCTGCTGCCGTTGACCTTCTCGCCAAATACCTGGGGTGCCCGATTCTTGCGGATGCCCTGAATCCCTTGCGCCATGCTTGTTCTGCGACAGAGGGAGTTATCTGGAGTTACGATGCCATCTTGAGGAACAAGGAATATTCCCAATCATTGCGACCTGACGCCGTGATCCAATTGGGGCAACTGCCAACCAGCAAAGTTTTACGTGATTGGTTGAAGCAGGCAAATTTGCCAACACTGGTATTTTCGCCGGGAGGGCAGAATTTAAACCCGCTTCATCGGCATCATCGCACATTGGCGAATTCCATTACTGATTTTTCCTGGCCGCAGGATGAAGAAAAGGACGGAGACTATGATTGGCGACAGCAGTGGCTGAAGGTCCAGGATCGCATCGGTGATAGAATGGAATCCAGGCTGGAATGCGAAATATCTTCGTTTGAGGGGAAAATATCCTGGTTGCTCTCAAGACATCTTCCCGACGAAGCGGCGGTATTTGTGGCCAATAGTATGCCGGTGCGCGATGCCGAGTATTTTTGGCCTGCCACCAAGACTCATCGCCGGATTTTTTCCAACCGGGGGGCCAATGGAATTGATGGCACCTTGGGTACATCAATGGGGGTTGCCGAGGGCGTAAAAAGACCGACGGTGTTACTCACAGGCGATCTTTCACTGTTGCATGATTCCAATGCCTTTTTGTTGGCCAAGGATTTCGAAGGGAGCCTGACGATACTACTTGTCAACAATGGGGGAGGCGGAATTTTCAATCACCTACCCGTGGCCCGGGAAAATCCATACTTTGAACGTTTTTGGGCAACGCCCCAGACGGTTGATTTTGGAAAACTCGCAGCAGCCCATCAAGTGGAATACTCATTGATCCAGAGTTGGGATGCTCTTGTTGATGCCATCAAAATATTGCCCGGACGCGGATTGCGTCTTTTGGAATTTCGAACTGACCGGGCGGCGGATGTGGAGTTGCGCGGGAAATTGTTGAATGATTAATTTATATTCACCTTTGGCATTGAGTCGAAATACAACACCGATAAACACCCCGCATGACTTTTTTGCCCCCCAGACCTTTGACCGCGATTGCTGCCATGGCAGACAATCGTGCCATCGGCTGCGGTAATAAGATTCCCTGGCATATTCCCGAGGATTTCAAGTTTTTCAAACAAACCACCATGGGCGGGGTTCTCGTGATGGGACGGCACACTTACGAGTCCATTGGCAGGCCGTTGCCGGGGCGAGTCACGGTTGTTCTAAGTCGGCAGACGTTGGAAATTCCCGGAGTGCGAGTCATTCATGGTTGGGAAGATCTTTGGAGTGTAGAGCCGGATAAGACACTGTTTCTTGCCGGGGGGGCGCAGTTATATGAGCAGGCCTTGCCTTGGTGCGGTACTTTATACCTGACTCGCGTTCATCAAACGCCCGGCGGCGATGCGTTTTTCCCTCATTTTGAGTCGCTGTTTGACAATGGTGAAGTGCTCGCAAATTCCCCTGGTTTCACCATCACTCGTTACAATCGTCTTTCTTCTTGTTGATTCCCTGAAATGCATTCTCGTTTAACTCGCCTTTATTATTTCCTGGCTGGCAAATGGCATATCCCTCTCGAACCAAGCCATTATCTTGACCTGCTTGTCTTGTTTGTGCTGGCCTGCCTGATTGGCTTTCTGACTCTCTGGCAGGGAGGAATGAGCGCCGAGGCTTTACCATGGGCGGCCCGGATTTTTGCCGTTGCGCTGAGCTTTCATGTTTTTGCCATCGTGCAACGTTCCAAGACAGGCTTTGGCTTGCGCCCATCCATGCTGGTTTTTCTTCCCTGGTTGATCTGGGTGTTGTTCGACTGGCTGTTTTTTAGCCCCAAGCCCTGGCTGGCCGAAGTAGAGCTTATCACCTCGATCATGGTCTTTGGTGTTTTCGGACTCAGCCTCTACCATTTTCGCCATGAATGGCTGCGTTGGATCATCATCGGCATACTTGTCGCATTTGTCAGTGTGGCGGCCTCACTTGCCCTGGGTGACCAGCAGCACATGATGCGGACTATTTTGGACAAGGAGATTTCACCAGTTTATGATGGAATGTTCTCGGGTACCCTGGGGCATCCGGCTGCCATAGGAGCATTGCTGCTGATGGCGTTCTTTCCTGCCTGCTCGGTGTTGGTCGGGAGGCGGTGGGGTTTCTGGCAGAGGCTTCTCGCGGCCTATTTTTCCATTATTTTGGCGATAGGCATCTTTTGTACCCACCACATCGGGGTCTGGATGGGGTTTCTGGTTGGCATGGTTATCCTCAGCAGCTTGCTTGTCAAAAAAATCCTGGGAAGGGGCATTTTGATAGTGGCGACATTGTTTGTGATGTACTGGGGAGTCCCGTTCCTACATACTGATGTCGGATGTTTGCGACAGATCGACCAGCAGGAAGATTCCTCGAAGAGCTATCCTCTTTTGAATGCGAGTTGGGATGCATTCAAGCAAGCTCCCATCCAGGGAGTAGGGCAGGGTGGCTTTGCCGGGGCTTTTGAGAAAAGTCGTCCGGGAAAATGGGAGACAACGCCAGCTACCCCCGGCAGCCTCCCGCTGACAATTTTGGCAGAAAACGGTTTAGTCGGATTCATTCTGTTGCTCGGACCTGCTTGCTGGATATGGTTTGTCGGGCTTTCCGCCTGCCTGAAATTACCTTTTTACGAAAGACAGGAAAAAGAGCATAAGGTTGTCCTGAGTGTCAGGAAAGAAGGTGGTCGACGAGTTACCCGTATGATAAAAGAAGGTGCCCGGATTATTCCCGAGCCGCGAATTTCTCTGGCCGGACTCCTTTCGGGAA
>JAITVQ010000150.1 GCA_031285745.1 Puniceicoccales bacterium
TCGTAGCGCTGCGACATGGTCTTGCATTTCCGCAAGACCATGTCGCAGCGTTACGCAGTACGATTGCTGAAACGCAAGAGAGGCGTGACCGAGTGCGGTAGCCATTACAGAACAATGAATAACCGCGAATTGCCACAGGCAGACCAACACAGCCCCCGGTGTGATAGCTTCAAGGCAGAATCTCCGACTTGCTGTCGGTTCAAATGGCGCAATGAAGACGGTTCCGGGATATTTGCTAATGTTTACGGGAAAGATGACATGGACATAGCCCATCCCCAGTCTTGCCCTAACTCATTGCGGGGGCGGAATGATATTTCCGTAACGGTGGTAACAATGCGAGACGGCTTGCTCACGATAACAAGCCCGAATTTCCAAGCGGCCGTTCGCAACAGGTTTTCCTGGAACATATGCAAGATGAGCCTTGTTGGCAGCCCGCAATAGTTTTTCGGAAACATCACCCAATGGACGGAAGACTGTTTCTGTTATACCACGTTCCAAACGCCCGGCCAAGGCATCCTCTGCCTCAACAGAAACCTGGACATTCCTGATCGCAGGAACTCCAAGGTCCTGCGGCATGCTAAGCACAGCGGGGATTCCTGCTGTGCGCGCCGCCAACAGGGCCAATGCAATGTCGGCCTTGGATGTACCGTCAGTGGCACGGATGATTACTCCTGGCTGAGGGCGATAGCGGAAATGATTATACTCGCCATGGATTTTGCTTGGATCGTGCTCAACCGAAAATTCTGTTTTCCGTACATATTCAAAATGCCCTGCTGCAGCACTGACCATTGCCGCATCGCCATCACCAACCCATTTGGATAGCGCTTCCATCTCGGAAACACGTTCTGTCGGCAAAGGCGCCGTATTCTTGGGCAATGTCGTTTGCTGCCAGGTACAGAACTGGGCAACGTAGTTCGGCCCTCCAGCCTTGGCCCCAGGGCCATAAACAGAAGCCTTCCACCCACCGAATGGTTGGCGACGGACAATTGCCCCGGTAATCACACGATTGATATAAAGATTGCCTGCCTGGATTTTATCACGCCAGACAGAGATTTCCCGGTCATCCAATGTGTGAAGTCCTGTGGTTAATCCGTATTTCACACTATTGGCGATCTCAATGGCATGCCCGAGATTGTCAGCCCGGACAAGGCCGAGCACTGGACCAAAACATTCAGTCTGCTGATACCAGGAACCGGGCTTGACACCCCTTTTGATGCCGGGAGTCCACAGGCAGGGATTGTTATCGAGCATGCGTGGCTCAAGCAACCACTCCTCACCTGCATCCAAGGTTGTCAACCCACGCTTGAGAGTCTCGTCGGGCTCATGAATGAGCGTGGTCATGACATTGGCCGTATTCCAAGCCGGACCGACACGAAGCGAAACGGTGGCATCGCGCAGCTGCTTCATGAATGCCGGATTATCGTAAACCTCCGCTTCAAGTATGGCAAGGGATGCCGCGGAACACTTCTGCCCACAATGGCCGAAGGCCGACTTCACCAAATCCTTCACTGCCTGGTCATGGTCAGCATTGGCAGTGATAATGAGTGAGTTTTTCCCACCGGTTTCCGCAAAAAGCCGTAGCGATGGCCGGAAATCAAGGAACTTGTCAGCCGTCTCGCTGGCACCTGTCAGGATAACCCCAGCAATGCGTGAATCGGCCACGAGTTTCTTTCCAGCCCCGCGGGCAGGTGTAACAAATTGCAGAACCTCCCTGGGAATTCCTGCATCCCAAAGGATATTTAGCAGGCGCCATCCACAAAGAACAGTGTCACTCGCCGGCTTAAAGAGAACCGTATTGCCAGCCATGAGAGCTGCCAGCGCGCCGCCACATGGGATGGCAATGGGGAAATTCCACGGAGGGGTGATTGTAATGATACCGAGTGGGGTCGGCGTTACACCCTCGTAAACGGAGGCATCGTCGAAGGCACGAGCATAGTAATTGGCAAAATCTATTGCCTCGGATATTTCCGGATCGGACTCATGCACAGCTTTGCCACCGTCCAGCATGGCAGCGGCAATCAACTCGCCACGGCGTTGAGCAAGGGCAGCAGCAGCCTTGAGCAATAAATCCCGGCGCTCGGAAACCGGGCGTGCCGACCAGGCCGGAAGTGCGTTTTGCGCAGTGTCGATGGCCCGCTCAATCAGCGCATCATCTGCAAAAGTGTAACGGTAGGCTTCAACACCGGGGCGCGCAGGATCACGTCCGATCCCGGCATAATCGTTCGTGATAAACTCACCTCCAATTTGCAGAGGAATCTTCTCGGGGTCTGCTGTACGCGCCTTTTCGATGATGGCATTGACCCAGTCACGATTGGGTTTCAGCGTCCAGTCGGTATCAGGTTCATTGTCGAAAGGCCTGTCGCCTGGGGAAGTTCTTTTTTCTGTTTCCCGATTTTGAGTGCGGTTGGGACCGATCTTTACCTCATTAGCCCGTTTGACAGACTCAAGAAACCAGTCCGCCTGCTTCTTCCAATTCGGAGTATCAACCTCCAACCCAAAGAGGTCATGGAGGAAGTTTTCCTCTGAAGTATTTTCATCCAAACGACGAACCAGGTAGGCAATTGCACTGTGAAAATCATCTTTGCTGACGATCGGCGCATACAGAAGCAGTCCGTGGGCGGCATCCTGCACTGCGGCGGCCTGATGATTGGCCATGCCCTCAAGCATCTCCAACTCTACGAATTCTTCCACGCCACAGGCACTGCGCAGCAACAAGGCGTAAGCCAGATCGAAAAGATTATGGGAGGCTACACCAATCTGGACAGCCCGGGCATTTTCAGGAATGCAGCCGTAGTGCACCATGCGCTTGAAGTTTGCATCGACATCGGCCTTGGTGTAATAAGGAGCCTGCTCCCATCCGTGGGAGGAAGCCTCCACGCGTTCCATGGCCAGGTTAGCCCCCTTCACAATGCGAATCTTGATAGTGGCGCCCCCGGCGGCAACACGCGCCTTGGCCCACTCCGTCAAATCGTGATGCACTGCGCTGGAATCGGGAAGATAGGCCTGCAATACGATACCCGCCTTGAGCTTCAAGAACTCCGGCTCCATGAGGGTGCGCTTGAAGGCTTCGGCAGTAAGATGCAGATCGCGATACTCCTCCATGTCGAGATTCACGAACTTGGTCGCCGTGGTACCGTCAGCCCGCTTAAAACTATGCTGCTGGGCCGCCCGGTAGAGAGCTCGCAAACGCTTTTGTATCTCGACCACAGTATCGTCGAAGGCCAGGGTATTAAGCTGGCTGAAAACAGCGGATATCTTGACCGAGATATATTCAGTTTCCGGAGACGCCAAAAGCTTCAAGTTGGTTTCCAGGCGATGCTGCGCCTCTTCTTCTCCTAGAATAGCCTCACCCAGTTGGTTCAAATTAAGACGAGTGCCCGCGGCCCGACGACGTTCCTGGTGTGGTTTAAGCCGGGCAGACTCTGACGGCAAAATCACCTGGCTGGATTGCTCGCGCAGTTCCTCGGTGACAGCGGGCATGACAACCCCCGGGAGAATGGGGGCACCAAAAGCACCCAGCCGCATAAGAACTCTTTCCGTAAACGGAAGGTAGCCAGGAACACCATAGCTATGGATAAGGTGGGTAAACTGACTGGCGATACGCGAGGGCTTGTGCGCCCGGAACACTTGGTCTGCCAATGCAAGCGTGAGTGCCTTGCCGTTGGCGTCGGTCATCATCCTGGCCATTTTTTCCGCCTGCACACGGTCCTTGTGCGAAATGTGTTTTTGCGCTTCATGAAGCAAGTCGGCGGCAAGGGCAACCGCTTCCTTGGCAATTGCCGCATGATCGACAGGGCGTCCTTTGACAGACTGAATACGTTGAGCAACAGGAGATGATGACATAGTGTTAGTTTGGCTTAGTAAGGGGGGGATTAATTTCAGGATGACAAAGAGCTTTTTGGATATTTTTCAAGGGAAACAAGCTTAACAATTTTCCCAAGGTCGAGATCAATGAAGCGACATAAGGAAACAACCTCTCCTTAAGAGGTAGGCAACTCAGACTTCGTCCAAAATAGCCAGCACCTTGTTCTCGATCAAGGGCAGCACTTCACAGGGCGAGCCGGCTTCCACATCATCAGCATGCCAATACTCAACGCGATCTTCCCAACCTGGGTGTAACAAGGAAATCATGGCGCGATGCTCGGATTCCTTGAGCGCAATAATGCGATGGGCCGTGGCAAAATCAGTATTGGCGACCTGACATGGTCGAGAAGAGGTACAGGATAGCGGGATACTTCGGTCCACCAATGCCGATACTGTATGCGGAGAGATTCGATCCGGATGATCGGCCACCAAATGTATGGCTAGGCCGCGCGAAAAAGCGCGTGCGGCCAAACCACGACGCGCTGCATAAAAGTTAAATATGGCTTCCGCAAATCGGCTTCGATAGTAGTTTCCCGTACAAAGGAAAAGGACACGCATACGTGTTGCACTGTGAGCACCAGTTTTCAAGTAAGCAATACCGGATACACAAACTTAACATACCCACACTCTATTTTATTGAAAATCAGCCAGTTTAATTCCGTCTATCAGCAAACATTACCCCCATCTCACCTCACCCAGCGGAATCAAATCCCGGTGCGTTTGAGGTCTCGAGAGTTTTCATGACATCTCCAACACTGATTTCAGTCAGTGTTTTTGCCCGGATCATGACCAACAACGGATCTTGGTTCAGGATGGGACGAGAGCCGATCAGCACATAGCTGGGTCGTTCGCAGGCCGCCGCCACATTAACAATCCCTGTGTCGTTCCCAATGCAGGCATCAGCGATACTGAGCAATGTGGCGCTCTCCAGGATAGTCCCACGTGTAAATGCCGTGATTGCCTTGTGTTCCTCCTCGGGGACAAGCGCCATGATCTCCGCAGCAAGTGATTCTTCACCCGGCCCACCCGAAAGAATAACCCCGCATCCGTGCTTGATCAATTCATGAGCCAATTCACCAAAACACCGGGCTCCCCATTGCTTATTGGGAGCCGATGTCCCAATCGCGAATACATACAATGGACGCGGCATATTCGAAAAACGCGATTCCATTGCTGCCTTTATTTTCTCTGGAATTCGCAATCTTGGTACCAGTGGTTCGGTACAAAAACCATGCGCCATAGCCATCGCCGTGGCTTCGTTATAAACACACAGAGCCTCCCCTCGGTACGGCTTTATATACGGCGGCGCATTCAGGAATATGCGCTGTAAAAACCCAAATCCATACCCCAGCCGCAAGGGAATCCTCGACAGCCATGCCAGCAAACCACGATTAAACTTGGGAGAAAAAAGAATAATCCGGCCAAAATTTCGTTCGCGCAAATCTTGTGCCATCCGCCACAGACCAAACATCCCCTCATGTCGTCCCTTTCTCTTCTCGGTGCGCCTGGGGTGATGATCGTAATAGATAACCTCATCAACCCATGGCTCCGCCGTCACCAATTCGCGGGCAAAAGTCGAAGGAGATGCAATAATGGACACTTTTCCTGACCGGCTTTTTTCGGCAATGGCCCGGAAATAAGGCAGATGAAAAACAAAATCCCCGATGCCCGCATACTGATGCAACACTACGGTCTTGGGACGAGAATCATTGGTTATGGGAACGTCAGACATTCAAAAATCGCTTTCTCTTTTGTAAGAGTCACAAGGGAAATGGAAGCACCCTAGTCAGATGGTTTCCGCAACAATTGCTCATAGACGGCAATATTTCCAGAGACCATGGATGTTATCGAAAAATGCTCTTCAATCCATTTCCGGCCGGCCTGTCCATAGGTTTTCCGCAAGGATTCCGACTCCAGCAATCGCAATGCGGCCTTGATGAGGGCTTGAACGTCTCCCGGTTCAATCAACTCCCCGGTATGGCCTGTTCGGACAATCTCGGGAATACCTCCCGCACGTCCACCAATCAACGGGACTTCGCACGCAGCAGCTTGCAACAAGGCAACCCCCAGCCCCTCCATTGAGGCAGGATGAACAAGAATATCCACACACGGAATTACTTTATCCAGATCATTTCGAAACCCTCCAAACACAACGCGGCCCTCCAATCCTTTTTGTTGGACCAATTGCTTGATATGGTCTTCCTCAGGACCTTTGCCGAAAAGCAATGTCCGCGTGCGCGGTTGCTTTTCCAAGATCGCAGGCAAGGCTTCTATTAAAGTAGAATGTCCCTTGCGCGGGATAAATTGAGCAACTACGGCCAGGGTTTTTTCGTCCTCAGCCAAGCCAAACTCCCGCCTGAACCAGGTGATATTTTCCCTGCCCGGATGATACTTAATGGTATCCACGGCGCTACGGACACAAACTACTTTCTCGGGTGAAAGTCCCTCGCTCAATAATACATTCCGGATACCTTCGGATATAGCCACGACCCGGTCGTAAAGTCGATATTTCAACGACACCATCCAACGGCTTTCTGCATTGTCGACCCGACGACTCAGCACCACTGGAATTTTTTCCAGACTCGCCGCAAATCCACCCCAAATATCACTTCCCCGGCGGCTGTGCAGGTGCACGATGGCCGGCCGTTCCTGCCGGATCAACCGCCGGAGCTTCCACAACATTCCGATATCGGCATCCCCTCGCATGGGAATTTCGCGAATAGTCGCATGAGGGCGCCCGGCCTCTGCGATCGCGCTTCCCGTCGGGCAAGCCAGGATGCTTTCAATCCCTCGCTCCTTCAGACCTCTCATTAAAAAAACCACTTGCAATGCCCCGCCGTACAGGTGCTTTCCTGATTCTACGTGCAATATTTTCATGTGTTCACGAGCCCCATTTGACATTGAGCCTGGGCCAAGACCTGGTCAACCGTTAGCGCCCGCATACAGTCGTAGGTTCCTCCGCAGGTAGGTCGCCGTCGGCAAGGTGAACACGGGAGTTTCTCGTACAGCACTTTCGTCAGTGGTGATCCTGCGTCCAAGTATGGCCGGGTTGAACCGAATAAAGCCACCGTCGGTATTTTCAATGCCGTGCTCATGTGGGTAAGTCCGGTATCCACTCCGATCAACAATTTGCTCATGGCGATAACCGCCACGCTCTCATCCAATTTCAACAAGCCGGTAAGATCAATAACTCCGGGTTCCTCCGTTGTCATTCTCTGGGCGGCCTCCCTGTCACCCGGACCACCTAAAATCACCGGAACAATTCCTTTGGCAATCAAGGCACGGGCCAATTCAATCCATCGTTCTTCAAACCAGTGTTTCTGCGGACGGGTGGTAAACGGACTCAACACGGCAAAACCTCCGGCAACCCCAGCTTTTCCCAAAACAGCTTTTGCCTTTTGGCGAGCGACCTCCCCTACTGCCAAATCCAAGTCAAAAGCATTTGCCCCTGCTCCCAGATATTTTGCCAGAAAACGATATTCCGAACTCATCATCGCATCGTCCCTTGGCTCGGGAATCACTCGCTCTGTCAGCAAAAATCGTCCGCCTTCCCTGCCAAATAATCCAACCCGGCGCGGAGCTCCCGATAGACGGGCCCAAACAGCACTTTTCAACAATCCCTGCGCATCCAGCACAAGATCATATCGGCACAAACGTATTTTTTTGAACAGAGCCCGTATCTGCGACCACAATTCTCTAATACGACGCTCCCGCCATAGTTTCCGCCATTGCGCACGCGGCCAGACAATCACCTCATCCAGCCGGGGATTATGCCTAAGCAAAGGTTCGGCAGCAGATTCCACCAACCAGGAAATCTTTGCGTCTGGAAAACGGCTCTTCAGCGCAGGAATCAAACCCGACGCCATCACGACGTCCCCCAATGCAGAAAGGCGGATAATTAAAATACGGGAAGGTTGATGCACCGTGCTCATTGGCTTCTCATTGCACTACGCAAGCATATCCGAACTGCTGGGTTATGGGTTTACGAGAAACTTGTTGCATCAGATGGAAACGGGACTTGTTGCGTGGGATGCTTAGTTAGTTCAATGACAGCGGCAAGTCGGATAATTTCCCGAATCTTCCTCCACATTTAAAGAATCCTTTCTGCATTAAATTTACTCTACATCCCAAAATCTTCTTATAGAAGAGATTTTACTGCATGCGCCAAACTGACTTCTCATTGCTTGATTCTCCCCCTCGTAGCCTGTTGGTCATTAAATTTTCGGCGTTGGGAGACATTGTCCAGGCACTACAAGTCGTCCAAACCGTCGCCCGGCAATGGCCCGATTGCAGGATAACCTGGATTGTCCACGAGCGGTTCGCCGCCATGGTTCAAGCAGCACCTTTTGTTGACCAAGTCCTTACATTCCCGAAGAAAAAACGGCTTCAGGCTTCTTTCCGCCTTTGGAAGAAACTGCAAAAATTGCCTTTTGACATGGTATGGGATCTACAAGGGCTGTTTCGTCCGGCGTTATGCGCACTCTTTGCCAGGGCACCTCACAAATGGGGATTTCGTCGAAAGAAAGGGCTTGGGGGTGCTCCTTACACACATCGCCTTCCCCATCACGCAGGAACGGAAATCCATCATGCGATCACCTATCTCCAGCAATTCCCCAGACACGCAGGCTTAAAAAGTGATCCGGCAATTCCATTGGAGCTAAAGCCCACGGCCTTCTTCAACGAAGAAGAGATTAATGTTTTTTTATCGGAAGGAGAAAAAAACAAATTATTTATTATCTTCACCGACAGTAGCAGGGAAGAAAAGGCGTGGAAGGGCTATGATGAAATCTCTCAACTGATCTGGAATCATATTCCCGAAAGCCGGATTGTCTGGTGTGGATTGAAATCCACCCCGTCACCCAAATCTCCTCCGCCCGGGCGATTCCTTAATTTGCAGGGGAAATGTACGCTCGAACAAATGATTACCGTGGTCCGCCAGCCGTCTGTCTTCATCGGCAACGATTCCGGGCCCATGCATCTTGCGGCGGCTGTTGGAAATCCCGTCCTGGCCTTGTTCGGCCCAACGTCTCCCGAGCGGTTTGGCCCCTGGCCCGTAGGGTCTCCCAATTCTCAAATTGTCGTGGCGCCCCATGGCCGGCTGCCGGAACTGAAATCCGAGACAGTATTCTCCGCATTGCAAGAACTGCTTGCCAGGATAGAAAAACGCTAGGCCTTGGGCTTACTCTCTATCTTGTAATACCTCGCAAGGCATCAACCACTTGGCTGGGATCAATTTTCTCCCAAGGCGCTTGTGAACTCGCCTGTAAAACAACGGCAGGTGAATCAAAAACCGGCCCCTTGCTCATGAAGTCCTTCTCCTCCAGAAGTCCTACCACGGGAATCCCCAATAGATTGGCCAGATGGATTGCATGCAGGTCATCACTGACAACACTGGAGCAGTCTGCCAGCGCATTGGAAAAATCCCCGATGCCTGTCTTGCCGAAAAACACCTCGGCAATCCCGTCTGGCAGTCCTTCCAAAAGGGAGTCCACGGCAGCCTTGTCGCCACCGGGAACCAATAACCTGATTGTCGCCGAAGACTCGGCTGCCAATTGAAGAATCAATGTTCTCCAATGTTCCTTGGGCCAGCGGCTGACCTTCCCATTCCTGAACACCAACCCAATTGTCTGCATCGCCGGATTAGGCATTTTTAGCCGGACAGTTTCAAACCCCAGAGGTTCTCTTAATCCGTATTCCTGCCACCATCGTTCCCAAAGGCGCGTCTTGTGCAGGCGCTGTTCGTCAACCCCCTTGGGTATTTTCCACCCATGGGTCAGGCAGGAGCGTCGACGATTCCGGACCATCCCAAAACATTGCACGGCCATGCACAATTCCGCCTCCCGGTCTGCCTGGGGGGAATCCGCCAGCAAAATATATGTATCAGGGTATTCATTACTCAATTGTTTGAAAAATTGCCAATACCCTGACCCAGGTTCCGGCAAGGTGATTATCTTCCCGGCAATTCCCAACAATGCGAACACCGGCGCACATTGCGCATTCAGCAAAAGCGTTATCTCGCCATCCGGTCTTCCTTTCTGCAAAGCCCTGATCAGCGGGATGGCCAGGATGGCATCACACAAGGCATCCGGCATCCGTATCCAAAACCGGGTCCTGCGGGGAAATTCCGGCCATTTCAGCACGGCAGCCATTTCGGATAAAATATTCCTCTTTTGCTCCAGCCGGAAGCGCACCGAGACATTATCCTGAGTTTTCCACCGCTTATGCATCCAAAGCCAGTCGGCACAAAAATTATCGTTCTCCTTCAGCTTATTTTCCAGCCAGACATTTGCCGCAATCGTCACCGTCTGCGCATCGGGCACATTGGAAATAAGCTCGCTCTTCAGCACCCCCTTCCAGAACGCTGTCCTCTCGGTATAGAACGCTATGGCTGACGCCTGATGCCGCTCTGCCAGCAGCCCCGCCAACTCACTGGTCGAGGCAACTCGTTCCATGAAAAAGGTCAATGTACCAGGATGCCCGGCATTCTGGTCAAACAGCACCGCCACCCGGCCCTGCTTCCTTAAAATCGCCAGGGCTTCTCCAAAACCCGCCTTCCGGGATAATAACCTCAGCCCAAACCGCTCACGGGTATTCTTCACCCATCGTTCCAGCTCCCGGTTTTTGAAAGGCCGATAAAACACGCCGACTTCGATGTCCTTGGACAATTCCGGGAAAATCACCCGCACTTGGGTCAGGGTTTCCATCAACGAAAAATGCGGCACCAATATAATTCCCGGAACACCAGGTTCATCAATCCGAGAAGGCCCCTGTGAAAGACTTTCATGAGGCTGGAACATCTTCCTGATTCGTTTCTCACTAAAAAACGGCGAGGCCACCACAAACAACCCCATCTCCACCATGCGTCGGCAACTTTCCAAGGCAATGCTCCGCCGCCACTCTTCCGATTTTTCGGGAAACGAATGATGCAGGTTGGAGAGCAACGACCTGGTGCGCTTCCTCATGCAATTAAATATAATCCAGCCGACACTCCGGGAAATAGCCCAAGGCACCGCGACAGGCATCACGGCCAAAAATCGTCCAAGCAGGGCTAAAAACGCATAAACCACAATCATTGCAAATGGCGTTTTTTGTACAACCTCCGAGCTTTTTTTCCATTCCAGCCCTCCTGTTTTCGTTTCAGCCTAAAAAATCCCCCGCCAACACCGATTCTTGACCGGGTTCACCATGCCGCTAGACCTGCATCAATGAATTCCATCCAAGACGAAGTCCTCGGCATCTTCCGCGAAACCGGTGCGCTCCTGAACGGTCACTTTATCCTTCGCAGTGGGCTGCACAGCGCCCATTTTTTTCAATGCGCCCAAGTCTGCCAATACATGGACAAAGTTACGCGATTGGTTGAACTGCTCCGCCCCAAGCTCAACGATGTTGATTGTGAAACCGTACTGGCCCCGGCCATGGGTGGTCTGGTAATCGGGCAGGAAGTTGCCCGCCAACTGGGAAAACGTTTTATTTTCGTGGAAAAAGAAAACGATCGCCTCGTGTTGCGCCGCAATTTCAAAATCAGAGCCAATGAAAAAATCCTCGTGGCCGAGGATGTGGTCACCCGCGGCGGACGTGTCCAGGAGTGCCTCGACATCGTAAATAACCTCGGCGGCACCCCTGTGGCAGTCACCACCTTGGTTGACCGCTCCAATGGAGCTACCAAGTTCTCGGTGCCTTTCATTTCCTTGCTGGAGTTGAGCTTTCCCACCTACGCTGCCGATGCACTTCCACCGGAACTGGCGGCAATTCCTGCCGCTAAGCCCGGAAGCTAGTTAATTAAAGAATTAAAAATTATGAATTATAAGTGAAAGACGCTAATGCAACTTGCCAGGAGGTTTGACCGAAAGTGACAAGGGTTTGACCACTTTTCGATTTTCGGCGGATTTATGCCGCCTTTCTTTTGTCCTGGCAAGACCTCTTAAACGGTAAAATGTCGGTATCCTTGAGTGCAATGGCTGGATGCAAAACAATCAGCTCATGGTAGTCTGGCGTGTCCTTTCCCTCACTATTGCCGAGACTGTGTTTCATTGAAACTTGCAAGGCGGGATACCCTGAAAAGATTTCTCGGCACTGTGGGGAGTCGTCACAAGTGAGCATTCACTTTCCTACAAGGGTATCCAGGCGGCTACGCAAACGGGTTATTTCCTTAACAGAAAAGGCAGCGTAGCACGTTGGCTTGGCATTCACATAGGGCGGATCAAAGAAAAAGAAGGTTTTCTTTGTGTCGTAATAGTCCACAACAGTCTTCCAATCCCCGCATTCAATATAAACCTTGGCCAGCCGGGTCGCTATCAACCTTGAATGAAAACTGCGTTATTGCTTTCCCTCGAGTAAATTAGTGTTCTGCCTGATTCAATAACACTGCTTGCAAAAGAAATGAGCACCTGGACTCCAATATCTGAAACAGAGCTATGGGACATGATTAATGCATCATGGAAACGCATGTCGCTCCCTCAGCGCCGCCTTTGGGAGGTTATTCGCATTGATCCAGTCAAATGGCAACAGGAGCCCTATGGAACAGAAGGTGGCGGGTTTTGGGTAATTGGAATCCATGGGCAGACCGCGATCTGGTTTAATGACATAGAGGGAGGATTCAATCGGTCGCCTTGGTCAACTTTTGGACGACTTGACGAATACTGGTGCAATCAGGATCAACTGGAATGGACGGTCCAGAATGTGCTCAATGAGATTACTACGGGTTACCCATCAGGTGGTTTTTCTGGACCACCAGAAAGCGTCCAATAAAACTCATTCGTAACGCCAATTAGCCAACAAGCGAAGACGAGGCTAATAAATGTTACGCTAGTACTTGATTTTGAAGTCAACAAAGACCGATGTTTTTTTCTCGTGACTCAGAATTAGAACGGCGGATTGAGGCTGCCAATGAATACCAGCGCCAGACTTCTGCTGCATTTCCGCTTTTACACGACCCCATCGAAGATGACGAAACCATTGCTCCCATCATTAAAGCTGCGTACACAAAGGCAGACGCCGAGATTGATTCGAAAATAAGAATGGGGCGTTGCCACAGTATATGGACTCTCGTGAAAATAATCCTAAAGAAAGAACACAATATAACTTGGTATTCGCCCCGAGAGATGAATCCTGGTGTGAGATTTGATTGAAGGAAAAATATCCAACAAGAGATCAAAGCAATTTTTCAAGCTGCATAACCCCACTTCCTATTTTTCCGCACCAAACACACGCTGCAGGTGCTCTTGGTAACGGGCAATATCCTGGTCGATGTCGGGTTGCTTGATGACATCGTTGCAAATAAATGTCGGCAACGGCTTCATGCCCAGAAATTGGTTTGCCTTGTGGACCGGTAAATAAACGCCGTCGACACCTACACCACCGAAGAATTGCTTGGGATCATCGAACGCCTCCAACGGGGCATTCCAAGTCACCGAGATCATGTATTTTTTATCCCGGACCAGGCCACCCGATCCGTATTTGGCATCGCTGAACCGGCTGCGTCCGTCATTGGCATATAGCTTGCCGTGCCCGGCTGTAAAAACGTCGTCGATGTATTTTTTGATAATCCACGGTGGCCCCATCCACCACCCCGGCATCTGGTATATAAGCACATCAGCCCATAAAATCTTTTCGACTTCCTGCTCGGAATCATACCCCTCCTCAACAGCGGTAATTTGCACCTCGTGAGAATTGGCCTTCAAAAAGGTCGCCGCTACTTCAGCAAGTGTATTGTTCAATCGCCCCTCAGAGTGGGCAAATTTCTTTGCTCCGTTGATAATGAGTATATGTGACATGTCTTACATTAACTCAATTATTTGAAAAACGTCAACTTCTGTAAGTCGTTTTATAACAATTTATCGGACAAAACTTATTCAAATCTTCGAAGAACGATCTCTATTTGATTTTAAAATCCTTCGACTCGAAGTTGCTATAATATCTCCCCTCAACAGCAGTAAACAGGAGAACACAGTAGTCGGGATCAGTAACACCCTTGGCATAATACATGGTATCGTCCTCCTGCCAGATCATCTCCTTGCTTGAGGCATCTTCCAGAACGGTCATTGTGCCTTTAAGCATGACTCCCCGAAAAAACCGGTTGTCACAGAAATAGACACATGCCTTTGGATTTTTTCTAAACTGTTTCACCCTCATTGAGGACGTATTGGTCGTAAACCAGAAGTGTCTCAGTCCGTCACGTTTTCGAGGAGGCAACATCGCCTTCATATTGGGATACCCCTCCGAATCCACCGATCCGATAAACGAGGTCTTCTGATGAGCGATTAAGTTATCAATTGCGCTTTCCAAGGTCTTCATGACAAAAAACGTTGCTAAGCAAGGGTTCTATTCGGCGATAGTGGATAATCAATCATCGAACCCGGATATACCCAGTGGTTTCCACGATCGAATATTACCAGCTTGCCAATGAAACCTTTCACATAGATGAGTTCCTAAAACAAAAATCGAATGTATTTCATCAAAAATAAGAGCGGAGAGGAAATCGGGCCTCTTTCCGCCATTCAAATCAGAGAATCGCTCAAAACGCGCGATGTAGGGATATTTACTCCGGCAAGACAATCCGATGAAAGCGTCTGGAAAATGGTGGGATCATTTTCGGAACTTTCCTCTACAAGGTATTCCGAACCCACCGCAGGTGGGAATATCCCAAATCCTTTCGAAAACAAAGAAATCCCAGCTTCTCCACCAGCATCCAAAAGTGCGCCTATAGTTAATGTTGAACAGAGTCCTGCGGTTGAAACCAAACCAAAGGAAGAACCGACACCCGAACCAGTCCCACCCAAGGTATACGAAGGACACATGACCGTGGATGGTTTGTTTAAACGAGTCTTTGTCGATTATCTGGGACATTATGGATATTTTACAGGCAAGGGCTCCATCCAGATCCAAGGCGAGTATGCAACAGTTACAGGATCCCATGTATATTCTCTTCCTGTTCGCCTTATATGCATAATCATCGGATTGTTCACCTGTGTCGGGTTTATCCTATCCTTTATTTTGTTTGAGTATATTTTGCTAAAGCGAACAACAAGAAGATATCGGATCGCCGATCTGAAGATCGCAGTCGACGAAAAGAGAGGACTAGTTGCGTTTGAGACAAATAGTGGAAAATGGCCCGATATTGTTGTTTTGCATTGTCAGGAATGGAGGGAAGTCGCTTCGGCGTTATTACCATACAACAAGACAATTGAGGAACTCCAAGCAGAATGCATCAAGAACAAGCGAAAGTTTGTCTTCTCTATCAAGACATGGATAGTCTGGGTACTCACTTCTTGTCTGTTTGGTGTTGCCAGCCTCTTTCTCGATCCTGATGCCAAAATTTTCGCTATTTTTGCCAGCCCGGCCCTGATGATACTTCCCTCTCTCGTGCTCGGTTATCTTGTTTGGTATATTTGCAACCGCAGTATCAAGGCGGCAAAGATAGGATTCTTTCTAATGCCGGTGTTCATGCTGATTGGACCCACAATCTTGTTGATTGGAAAAGTGCTGGGTTTCGCCAAATAACCAGAGTTCATGTATCCAATCAAAAAAGCCGCCAGCGGTATCGCTGGCGGCTTTTTTTGATAAGCAATGATTCCTAAACGGAATCAAATCAACTAACCACCCGCGCGCTTCTTACCCGTGGACTTGAAGATACCCTTGATCTTCGCCGTGGCGTAGTCGCGGTTAAGCTGGGCAATGAAGTCGAGCGTAATGCCTTTCGGGCAGACCGCCTGACATTCACCGTAGTTGGTGCAATTGCCGAAACCTTCCGCGTCCATGGCTTCCACCATCGCGAGAGTGCGGATGTCCTTCTCGGCCTTGCCCTGCGGAAGGCTGTTGAAGTGGGATACCTTGGCACCGACATAGAGCATGGCGGCGGCATTCGGGCAGGCAGCTACACAAGCGCCGCAGCCGATACATTCGGCGGCGTCCATGGCACGATCGGCGACTGCTTTCGGAATGGGGATGATGTTGGCATCAATCGCGGAGCCGGTGCGGATGCTAATGAAGCCGCCCGTTTGCGTGATACGCTCAAAGGCAGTGCGATCCACCACAAGGTCCTTGATGACCGGGAACGGCTTGGCGCGCCACGGCTCAATGGTGATAGTCTCGCCATCCTTGAAGTGCCGCATGTGCACCTGGCAGGTGGTGACACCTTGCAGGGGGCCGTGCGGAAGTCCGTTGATTGTCATCGAGCACATGCCGCAAATGCCTTCGCGACAGTCGTGGTCAAAGGCAATCGGCTCTTCATTGGCCTCGACGAGTTGTTCGTTGAGAATGTCGATCATCTCAAGGAACGAGGAGCCGGTGGAAATATTCTTAACTTTGTATTCCTTGAACTCTCCCTTGGACAGGCGGGTCTTTTGCCGCCATACGCGAATGGTGAGGTTAAGTGTTTTTTCTTCGGAACTCATTTTTGTAAAAGTTAGGAGTTAAAAGAAGGGCGTCCCGCTTATTTGTAACTACGGGTGGCCAGCTTGACCTCTTCGTATTTGAGTTCTTCCTGGTGGCGGATCGGCATTTTGTCGTCGCCCGTGTATTCCCAGACAGCGACGTGCGCGAAGTTGGCATCGTCACGCTTGGCCTCACCGGCGTCCTGGTGTTCGACACGGAAGTGTCCGCCGCAGGATTCTTCGCGGATGAGTGCGTCGTGACACATGATTTCGCCAAATTCCAGGAAGTCCGCCAGACGTCCGGCGCGTTCGAGCTCGGGATTGAGGCTTTCGCCTTCGCCGACCACCCGAACCTTTTTCCAGAATTCGCCGCGGAGTTCCTTGATCTCCTGAATTGCCTGGGTGAGGCCTTCCTTGGTCCGGGCCATGCCGCATTTTTCCCACATGATGTGGCCAAGTTTCTGGTGAATCGCCCGCGGGCTGACGTCGCCCTTGACAGACATAAGTTTCTTGGTGCGGTCTTCGACCTGGGCCTTGACTTCCTTGTATTCAGGAAGGTCAATTGAGGGTGCGCCACCCAAACCGCAACTGGCGAGATAGTCGGAAACAGTAGCGGGAAGGACGAAGTATCCGTCGGCCAGTCCTTGCATGAGAGCGGAAGCACCGAGACGGTTGGCCCCGTGGTCGGAGAAGTTGGCTTCACCGCCGACGAAGAGACCAGGGATGTTCGACTGGAGATTGTAGTCCACCCAGAGGCCGCCCATGGTGTAGTGAACGGCAGGGAAGATCATCATCGGCGACTTGTAGGGATTTTCACCAGTGATGCACTCGTACATCTCGAAAAGATTGCCGTAACGCTCGCGAATTTTGTTTTCCCCGAGGCGATTGATGGCATCGCGAAAGTCGAGGTAAACACCAAGTCCGCTACCGGGGGCGATACCACGCTTGTCGTCGCAGGCTTCCTTCGCGGCGCGCGAGGAAATGTCACGCGGGGCCAGGTTGCCGAAGCTCGGGTACTTGCGCTCCAGATAGTAGTCGCGGTCGGCCTCGGAAAGATCACCGGGCTTGAGCTCGCCCTTCAAGATCTTCTGGGCCAGTTCACGGGTTTTCGGAGCCCACACGCGCCCGTCATTGCGGAGCGACTCCGACATGAGGGTGAGCTTGGACTGCTGGTCGCCGTGTACCGGGATACAGGTTGGGTGAATCTGGGTGAAGCAGGGATTGGCAAAACCAGCGCCACGCTTGTAGCAGCGGTAGGCAGCGGTGACGTTACAGCCCTGGGCATTGGTGGAGAGGAAGAAGACGTTGCCGTAGCCACCGGTGCAAACGACCACGCAGTCGGCATTCCATGCCTCGATTTTCCCATCAACCATGTTACGGGTGATGATACCCTTGGCATGTCCGTTCACGACCACGAGATCGAGCATTTCGTGGCGGTTGTACATCTTGACGGTACCAAGGCCGATCTGGCGGGAGAGAGCGCCGTAGGCCCCGAGGAGGAGCTGTTGGCCGGTCTGGCCCCGGGCGTAGAAAGTACGGGAGACTTGGGCGCCACCGAAGGAGCGGTTGTCGAGCAATCCGCCGTATTCACGGGCGAACGGAACACCGGTGGCCACAGCCTGGTCGATGATGTTACCGGAGACTTCGGCCAGGCGGTAGACGTTGGCTTCGCGGGCGCGGAAGTCGCCACCCTTTACCGTATCGTAGAAGAGGCGGTAGATGCTGTCGCCGTCATTCTGGTAGTTCTTGGCGGCATTAATGCCACCCTGGGCGGCAATGGAGTGGGCGCGGCGGGGGCTGTCCTGATAACAGAAGCAGCTGACATTATAGCCCATTTCCCCGAGCGAGGCAGCGGCAGCGCCACCAGCAAGACCGGAACCGACCACGATGACGTGGTATTTGCGACGGTTGGCAGGGTTGACGAGCTTGAGGTGCGCCTTGTGGTTGCTCCACTTTTCGGAGATTTTACCGGCTGGAATTTTTGCGTCGAGATTCATGGTAGTAGTTTTCCCGTAGTTTGAATCAGCTTATTTCGTGACGGTGCTGCCAGGATTGGGAGCACTATCGGCAACAAGGGCAGCTTGGACTTCCTGTCCGCGGGGAGATTCAGTCGGCTGGTTTTTGATCAGGCCAGCCAGCACTCCTGCAGGAACAGCGATAAAGCCGAGCATTACCACCAGCGCATACAGGATACCAAGTTTATTGAGAATGTAGCGCCATTTTTCATTACGAATACCGATGGTCTGGAAAAAGCTGCTGCAACCGTGGCTGAGGTGGGTAAAGAGAAGAATCATGCTGATGATGTAGAAGACCGCCACCCATGTGACGCTGAAACCGTCAACCACCATATTGTAAACGTCGTGCAGACCCTCACCCTTGAAGATCGGGTAATCCACCACATCGAACAGCTTCTGGTGCATGTTTTCCAAGGCAACGCTCTTGTATTTCGCGTAATCCATCAGGCAGACTTTTACCGTGAAATGGATAATATGAAAAACGATGAAACCAAGCAGGACGATACCGGTAACCGGCATGGTCTTGGCAGACAAGGTCGCCACCCGGGTCGCCTTGACATCGTATTTTTCCGGCCGCGCAATGCGGTTTTCAATGGCCAGCGTAATGCCCGTCCAGATATGGACTGCCACGCAGAGCAACAGGAATCCACGGAATCCCCACAAGGCCATGGGATTCAGATGCTGCAGGAAATGCGCATAAAGATTTATTTTCTCTGGTGCCGAGAACATCTGCAGGTTCCCGATCATATGGGAGAGCGCGAAGCCTGCGAGAATCAGGCCTGATATCGCCATGAGGTATTTTTTTACCAACGACGAGACGCAGCATGTACACTTTTTACACGAGTCAGACATAAAGCTTGTGTGAAGGAGTTTGAGGGGTGCGGGATTAGGGGATCAAAAAGTTCGATGGCGAACAAAAAGCCCGGAAACCACGCATCGGAGCGTTTTGCAGGACGCTTATTAGAAGTCAAGAGTAGCCAAATGAGAAAAGCTATCTACTATTGAGAATCCATCTCGAATCATAGTAGCCATGATAAATACCGCGTACATTCTATAAACGCCAGAATGGGCATTAAAGAATTTTGGCAAAACTGCTCTAATAAACTGCCCTGCTTCTACGTATTCAAAAATGTAACCTTTGGATGTCATGAATACCCAGCACAACCCCGAGGCCATGCCCTCGCCAGCCCCAGATGTTCCACCCAATGCAGTCCGCCGCAGGTTTACTTGGGCCAGTTTTGGCGGAGATGGTTTCTTGGCCTCATTGCTTTTTCATAGCGCGCTTGTTGCCGTCGCATTGTTCTGGGTGGTAAAGTCATTTGTTACTCCATCACCGCCTCCACCTCCACCGCCGGAGAGAGTTGAGCTTGGAGGCGGAAGTAATCCCGGAGCCTTCAAGAATACCCCAACGACCAAGTTGCCCCCTGTCTCCCCCATCTCCAACAAGATTGTCGTCAAGGGGCCTGGTTCCGTTACCCTGCCGGAAATGCCCTCGGTCAATATAATGGGATTCAACGACAGTCTCATGGGATCGGGCAACGGCGGACTAGGTAGCGGAAACTTCCCGAGTACCGGAGAAGGCAGCGGGCCGGGCGATAAAAAAGGGTATACAGGCATGATCAACATCGGCTCCATCACGCGCCGCCCCAACTCCATCGAAGGCACCCTCTACGACACCAAGCGAGACCGGAGCGGGAAAGACTTATTCGACCCTGGCAACCAGCAGGATCGCATCGCAGAAATGGAAAAATCCATCCGAGGTTTTGTCCGGAATGGAGCCAAGAAAGAATGGCTGGATTCCAAATACGCCACTGCACCCGATAGACTTTACGCAACGAGCGTATTCATCTCCCCTATAGATGCCTCCTCAGCCATGAAGCCCTTCGGTGCAGAAAATGACATCCGTGCGCCGGGCTGGCTGCTTTATTACGAAGGGTGGATTACCCCGCCTGTCACGGATGAATACCGCTTTTGCGGCATGGGCGACGACGCATTGCTTATGCTCATCGACGGAAAACCCGTGCTCTGGGCCCCCTGGAGCCAGGGCAACATGGGTACTTGGTTTCGCGGCAAGGATTGGCAACCCGAAGCTGCCTACAAGGCAGGCGGCACCCTTCCCTCTCTTGGCAACGGTGGGCGTTACTTCGGTTCGTGGGTACCCATGCAAAAGGGGCGCTCCTACAAACTCCAAGTTCTATTGGGCG
>JAITVQ010000151.1 GCA_031285745.1 Puniceicoccales bacterium
CGCCATTATCACGTCCAATTATTTACAGGATTAACTATAAAACGTTTTTTCTGGTTGTTGGGAATGGCAATGGCGCGTTTCAGCGCGACATCTTCGTCAAACGGAACTTGGTATCGCATGGGTTTTACAGGTAGGTTGGCAGGAACTCGGTTTGTCCAAAGAAATTACAATTCATCATCGGAGACAGTTTGCAGGGCGGAAGCCTTTTGATATTCGGTAACCCGGCCTTCAAAGAAATTCTGCTCCTTCTTGATATCCATCATCTCGGCCAGCCACGGGAAGGGATTCTGCACTCCCGTGTTCAATGGATCCAATCCGCAATCCTGCAAACGCCGGTTACCGATGTAATCAATATATTGCTCAAACTCGGGCGCGCTCAATCCCACCGCATTCACCGGCAGGCAGTCGCGAATAAATTCCTTCTCCAAGGCAATCGCGGTGCGCATCAACATGCGCAACTCCTCGCGAAATTCCGGAGTCCAAATCTCCGGATTTTCCTGCACAAGATCCATCAGCAGATTGCGGAAGACCTCGATATGGTTCGACTCATCCCGCAACGTATAACGAAACATCTGCCCGATCCCGGGAAACTTGTTCTGGCGGTAGAGCGCCAGCACCATGCCGAACAAGCCGTAAAACTGCGTCCCCTCCATGCATTGTCCGAACAGGAACATATTCTTGGCAAATTCCTGCTTCTCCCGTGGGATCGTCAGATCCATATCCCGCCGCAATGACCGGGAATTGCTCACCACAAAATCAGTCTTCTTCGCAATCGTGGGAATATCCTCAAACATCGCCTCGCACTCGTGCGGATTCACGCCCAGCGAAGAAATCATATAAACCAGCGAATCGGCATGGATGTTCTCCTCGTGCGCATGACGCCCCAGCAAAAGCTTTAATTCAGGCGCCGTGACCAATTCCCGCGTAACATGCTGGATGTTATCCCCGACAATTCCCTCCGCCGCCGAAAAATACCCAATGGCCATCTTGATAATCCAGCGGTCAATATCCGAAATCGCGCCACCAGTATCCCGCCATTGCTCGCAATCCTTCTGCATGGGGATGTCTTCCGGCTCCCAGTGGTTCGACTTCATTGTTTTATAAAGATCATAAGCCCACTGATACTTCAGGGGGAGAATGTTAAAGAACATCGACTCCCGCCCATTGATCACCCGCTTGTTCGCGAACGCCTTCTCGGCCTTGTCTTTGTCTAGAATGAATGTTTTGGCTCCGACCTGAATCGTAATGGTTTCCATTTACAGTTATGAGGTAAGTTAAAAAAAGATGCCTGATCAGTCTGGACTATTTCAGACACTGCTTTGCCACATAAACACTATATCTAGTGGTTGCAAACGCACCAATTCACTAAATGTAGTATTTTTCTTAACACCATCCAGGGGGAAACTTCGGATAGTCTTGCTGCGAACATCACCTTACTCCGACAAAGCGGCAACGACTTCAATCATGAAGGTATCTCCGGTAAACTAATTGATAAAAGCCTAGTTACATTCTTCCTTTGATGCTTAATTTTCTTTAAACATGTGCAATTTTGATGGCTGGTAGGGACGGTTCACCTCCCCAAGCAATGGATGGGTTGATCGAAATACTATAGGCAGCAAGAAATGTGATCTTTTCGGAGAGCTTATCAGGTGCTGGCCGCTGGCTGTATCACCAGTTTTGCTTAAGAAACCGGGTCTATCCACTTGGGGAACCTGGCAAAATGAGACTGGAGGCATGAAAGACGAATGCGGAGTCCCCATTGTACTTCTCATCATGGGTTCCTGCGAATGACATGACCCGATCATGAAGATCATCATTTGGCAAAATCATTTGCCGAGTCTCGATCATGAACCCAAGCAAGTGACTCGTCATTTGATTTCTCGTGTTCATGAGTCCAAGCAAACATGAAATCAAATGATTTGGCTTCGTCATGTAACAAACATTTGATCCCTGCAAACGACATGGTCTCGTCATGAGCCCAAGCAAATGAGAAAGCAAATGGAATGACTCAATGATGGAAGCCACGACGGGGACCCCGCAACTGTTGTGAAGCCGTCATTCTCATGGCATTTTCAATTAGCCTAACCTGGATACCTTGATAATCGGGAGAAACAGCGACACAGGCAAACCACCCCGCCCATAACGCCTATGTTCACTGAAAATGCTATACTTCAGACATCTCAAAGGAAACCAGACTGAAGGATGGCGCTTCGAGAATCTGCCGTCGATTTTTTGGTAATTCGGCAGTTAAGGCTTTTATTCGCCTGCCATCTATATTACTAAAGTAGGTTCTCGACTTCAGTATTTCTAATTATATACATCCCATGAAGTGAAAAAACTTATAGCACGAGTCATTTTCCAGTAGCGTTTTTCTCACACATCTTTTCAACCGTCCCTGCAAAACATACAACATTTAGCTCTTTCTTATGCTCAAGAAAATCGACCACCTCGGCATCGCCGTTCCAAACCTTGAGGAAGCCCGCCGCTTCTACGAACAAGTCCTCGGCCTCGAGTGCCACGGAGTACAGGAAGTCGCCGACCAGAAAGTTCGCACCGCTTTTTATGAAGTGGGTGAAGTACACCTCGAGCTTCTCGAGCCCACCGCCCCCGACAGCCCTATCGCCAAGTACCTCGAAAAGAATCCTGCCGGTGGCATCCACCACGTCGCCTTCGCCGTGGACAATGTCCAGGCCGAGTTGACCGAATTTGAAGGAAAGGGTGTCCGCCTCATCGACAAAGCCCCGCGCCCCGGAGCCAACAACAAGCTCATCGGATTCCTTCACCCCAAGTCCACCCTCGGCGTTCTGACCGAGCTGTGCATGGACGACCCCTCGAAAAAATAAGAAATGTGAAATAAGAAATAAGGAATACGAACCTGTGTCCAATTTCTTATTTCTGATTTCTACTTTCTCATTTATCCGTCACAACCCACACACCACTTTAATCTAAGTACAACATGGCTATAGATCCCGCTCTTCTCGCCGACTTGGAAGCCCGCCGCGCCGAAGCCCGTGCCGCCGGTGGACTTGACAAGCTCGCCGCCCGCAAAGCAAAAGGCCTTCACGGCGCCCGCGAACGCTTGGAAATGCTCTTTGAACCAGGCACCTTCCAGGAATTCGGCATGCACGCCCAGCACGCCTGCACCCGCTTCGGCATGGAGAAAAAACGTCTCCCTTCCGACGGTGTCGTCTGCGGCACAGGATACATCAACGGACGCCCTGTCGCTGCCTACAGCCAGGACTTCACGATTGCCGGCGGTTCGCTTGGCAAAGTCCACGCCAAGAAAATCTGTGACCTGATGGAATACGCCCACAACATGGGCATGCCCGTCGTCGGCATCAACGACTCCGGCGGAGCGCGTATCCAGGAAGGTGTCGAATCCCTCGCCGGCTACGCCGCCATCTTCTACAAGAACGTGTACCTCTCCGGCGTTGTCCCGCAGGTCACCCTCATCGCAGGCCCCTGTGCCGGCGGCGCCGCCTACTCGCCCGCCCTCACGGACTTCATCATCATGTCGAAGAAAAATTCGAACATGTTCATCTGCGGTCCCGAAGTCATCAAGGCCGCCACCGGTGAATCCGCCTCCCTTGAGCAGTTCGCCTCCGCCGCGGCCCATGCCAGCGTCTCGGGCAACATCCACCTCGTCGCCGAGGATGATGTGCACGGACTCCAGCTCGCCTCGCGCCTGCTCTCCTTCCTCCCGCAGAACAACCTCTCCGATCCGCCGCACAACCTCGACCGCGAAATAGAGCTCACCGACGATCCCGGCATGAACGAACTCGTGCCCGCCACCCAAAAGGAAGGCTTCGACGTCAAGACCGTCATCGCCCGCCTCGTGGACGACGCCGACTTCTTCGAGATCATGCCCGACTTTGCCAAGAGCATCGTCGTCGGCTTTGCCCGCATCGGCGGTGTAGTCGTTGGCATCATCGCCAACCAGCCTGCTTTCAAGGCCGGCGTCCTCGACATCGACTCCTCCGACAAGGGTGCCCGCTTCATCCGCACCTGTAACATCTACAACATCCCGCTCGTCAACCTCGTGGACGTCCCCGGCTTCATGCCCGGCCTCGCCCAGGAACGCGGCGGCATCATCCGCCACGGCGCCAAGATGCTCTTCGCCTACGCCGCGGCCACCGTGCCGAAAATCACCCTCATCATGCGCAAGGCCTACGGCGGCGCCTACATTGCCATGTGTCCAGTAGAACTCGGCGCGGACGCCGTCTTCGCCTGGCCCACGGCAGAAATCGCCGTCATGGGTGCCGAGGGTGCCGTGAAGGTTCTCTTCAAGAAAGAAATCGACTCCGCCCCCGATCCGAAAGCCAAGGAGAAGGAACTCATCGAGAGCTACCGCAAGGAATTCTCCAATCCCTACCAGGCGGCCTCCTGCAACATGGTAACCGACGTCATCACCCCGGCGGAATCCCGCAAGACGCTCGCCATCGCACTGCGCTCCGCCCTCTCCAAGCGCGACGTTCGCCCGCCCAAAAAGCACGGCAACATCCCGCTCTAATCAACGCCACCGGAAACCTAAACTATCACTCTGAAAACAATGCTGTCCGCCCCGCACATCCTAATGGCCGCAGCCGGAGAAAAATCGTCTGCCGTCGAAACATTGGAACTTGGCGGTCTCGGATTTTTCATGGTTATCGGCATCCTGATGATCCTTACCGGGATCATCGCCATGCTCGCGCTCCTCTTCAAGGGGCCGAAAAAAACCGTGACTCCGCCCGCAGCCGGGCAGGCAGCTCCGCAAACCACCACACCACCCATGGCTACAGCTCCCACTGGCATGAGCGAGGAACACTTCCGTGTCGTTATCGCCGCCGCTGTGCATGTTGCGCTCAAAAGCCAGCCCAAGACCCTCCGCCTCGGCTATGCCGATAGCAGTTGGTCCTTTGAAGGCCGTCGCAACATCTTCCAGTCGCGCGCAATGAACACGCCCCGCGTGGCATTCCGCTCCAATCGCTAAAACCATCCCAATCCCAACCAACAAATCATTTATATGAAACGCATCCGTATCACAGTCGAAGGCAAAACCTACGAAGTTGACGTCGAAGTCGTCGGCGAACAGGCCACCGTCACCAACATCGCCGCCGCCCCTGTGCGCGCCTCGGCAGCCGTGGCAGCCCCCGCCGCCGCTCCTGCGCCCAAGCCAGCCGCAGCGCCTGCCGCCGGAGCTGGTGATATCGTCAGCCCTCTCGCTGCCGTCGTGGTTTCCGTCGACGTTCAGGTCGGCCAAGCCATCAAGGAAGGCGACAAGGTTCTTGTCATCGAAGCGATGAAAATGAACACCGTCGTCAATTCCACTGCCACCGGCACCGTCAAGGCCATCCTCGTCAAGCCCGGCGAATCCATCCAGGAAGGCCAGCCCCTGATCTCGGTCGGGTAAAGCCAGCTGATGACACACCTTAAAACACCATCATAAATGATGGTGTTTTTTTATAAGCTTATCTCTACCAAATAACGCCATGAACAAACCGTTTCCTACGATTTCGCCTGATGTTTACTGCCGTCTTTGTGAACATGCGATTTCAAATCTCATGCTGCCAGAAGATGCAGTTCGCGTCGCAGTCGGATTAAAACCTATCGAACCATTTACTATAGATAAGTCAGTCATAGACGGCCATAATGATATCAGACGTTTTCTTAAAATTCTTGAGGAACTGTATAAAAAAGGGAAAAAGCAATTTGAAGAAACTGCACCTCAAATTAAGGGGACAAAACGTACATATTTTGGAAAAAATCCCGAAAGTATTTTTCAAACAGGACAATCAAACACTCCCAAGAAAATTCCTGGAAGCGACTGGTATGTATCTTCTAATAATGACCCGTCTCGAAAAGAAAAAATTATCCATGATCTAATGATTAAAATGAAATTTAGCTTTAATTATGCAGGAATGATAAGCCAATTGTGCAACAGTTCCAACAAACCTAAGCTTCCGTACAAATATCATTCTCTATACATTAAACTTAAAAAAGAAATTGCTCAAAGTAATTAGTATGGTCTAACCAATAGAAGCATACAAACAGATAATATATCACTTAACCACAGACTTGCCGTCCAGTTCCAGTGCAATCACGGTGGCCGCGGGATCTATTTTAATATCCTTCAATGCGACCGTTATTCCGGCATCCGACGATTCCCCGGAAACCTTGACGTCATCCTGTCCGAGCACGCGGGCCGATTTCAGCTTATTATTCAAGGGCAGCAGAATCTTCCCATCCTTGGGAGATTTGAAAACAAACATGTACAGCGTGCTTCCCTTCTGGGTCAGGCGACCCCATTCGGGAACGAATGCCAACGGGGATGCCGTGGTACCATAAATCGCCTCACTGTTCACCCGCATCCATTTCCCGATATCGGCAAGACGCTGGATTGATTCCGGGGGAAACTCTCCTTCGCCAGTGGGCCCGACATTCAGAAGATAATTTCCGCCCTTACTGGCACATTCGACAAGATTGCGAATCAACGTATCGGCAGACTTCCAATTCTTGTCGGCCTTGTTGTATCCCCAGTGCCGATTCATGGTCATGCAGGACTCCCATGAGATGCCGGGGCCAAAACCATTGGGCGGGATCTTCTGCTCGGGAGTGCCGTAGTCCGCACCTGCGCCGAGCCGGTTATTAATCAGGCACCAGGGCTGCCTGGCATGGATCTTCTTGACCAGATTCTCTGCATCCAGCACCTCGGATCGCTCCTCGTTGTTAAGTTTCTTCGGTCCGGTTCGGAAAGCTCCGCCGCCATCAAACCACAGGATGCCGATCCTCCCGTAATTGGTCACCAATTCCTCCACTTGGTCGTGCATATACTTCACGTATTTTTTGACATCGGCGTTGGGATTGGGCGCCCCGTGGAAACCCCGTTGCATATACTCGGCAGGAGCCTCGGGATGGTGCCAATCCGCAGTGGAATAATAGGTGCAAAACTGAATACCTTCCTCCTGGCAAGCCTCGGCCAGGGCCTTGGTCAGGTCTTTTTTATAAGGAGTAAATTTGGTGATGGTATAATCCGTATACTTCGAATCGAACATGCAAAATCCGTCATGGTGCTTGGTCGTGAAGACGAGATATCTCATTCCTGCATCCTTGGCCATCCGGGCCCAGGCCTTGGCATCGAATTTCACGGGATTGAACGCAGCCGAGAGCTTTTCGTATTCAGCGTTGGGAATCTTCGCCTCGACTTGCAGCCATTCGCCATAATTTTTCTTCCCATTCCATTCCCCGGCAGCCAGTGAATACGGCCCCCAATGAATGAACATGCCGAAACGCGCATCATTGAACCATTGCAGGCGAGGGTTCTCCTTGGAGACATCCCGTTTAACCCCGACAATGTAGCGATCCAGGGGATTGCCAGCTTCTTCCTGGGCAGGAAGCAATGTCGTAGTGGCAAGAAAGGCGCAGGCCAGCAGTGTACTATGGTAAGAAGACATGGTTGGATCGGAAAGACATTAT
>JAITVQ010000163.1 GCA_031285745.1 Puniceicoccales bacterium
CGGGAGGGAAGGGGCTACCCGTGGCCACAATGGCGCGACCGTCGCTCCATGTGTAGGCTTGTTCCGCCGTGCACTCGGCCTTGGAAGTCGGATTGGACAAGGCGAAGACCAGTGGGCGCTCATTGATGCGGGCCATGGTTTCGACGATTTTTTGATCAAACCCGCCACTCATTCCGGCGACACCGATAATGGCTGTGGGTTTGAGCGCTTCGATGGCCTCCAGGAAGGTCTTGGCCGGGGCGTGGTCATGGGCGTAAGGTTTCTTATGCTCGACAAGGTCGGTGCGGCTCTTGACCACCAGCCCCTTGGAGTCCACGAACCAGCAGTGTTTGCGGGCCTCGGCCTCGGGCATGCCTTCCGATTTCAACGCTTCCAGGATCAGGTCACCAATGCCCAGGCCTGCTTCTCCTGCGCCGAGGAAAAGGAATTTTTGGTCGGCCAGCTTTTTCCCCGTGATTCGCAATGCGGAGTAAATTCCGGCGAGGGCTACGCTGGCGGTTCCTTGAATATCGTCATTGAAAGTACAGATTTTGTCGCGGTACTTGTGGAGAAGATGGAAAGCATTGGCGTTGCCGAAATCCTCAAATTGAATGCAAGTCTTGGGGAAAATCTCGAGTGTGGCGGAGATGAATTCCTCGATGAAACTTTCATACTCTGCTCCCCGGATGCGTTCTTGCTGTAATCCGATGTAGAGGGGATCTTCGCGGAGTTCCTTGTTATTGGTCCCCACATCAATTGTAATAGGAAGACATTGCTCCGGAGAGATACCGGCGCAGGCTGTATAGAGGGAGAGCTTCCCGACGGGAATCCCCATGCCGTTTGCGCCGAGATCCCCAAGTCCGAGGATTCGTTCTCCATCGGTGACCACGATCATCCGCACATTGTCATTGGGCCAGTTTTGCAGGATTTCCCTGATGCGGCCCCGGTCATTGCTGGTAATATAAAGACCGCGAGGCTTGCGGAAGATATGACCATAGGTCAGGCAGGCCTGCCCGATGGTGGGGGTGTAGATCAGGGGAACCGTCTCTTCAATATTGCTGCACACGACGCGATAGAAGAGCACCTCATTGCGATCGTGCAGGGACGAGAGAAATATGTATTTCTCCATGTCACTGGTTTTGCTGCGCATATTATCCAACACGCGCTTGAGTTGAGTGGCAGGCGTGGCTATGCGGGGAGGCAAAAGTCCCCGTAGTCCCAAAGCATCGCGTTCCGCCTCCGTGAAGACGGTGCCTTTGTTTAAGAGAGGATCCTGCAAAAGCTGGATCCCACGTTTCCCTTTCAAGTGCTGCTTTGCTTTCATGAGACTAGGAAGTGGCTACTATTCATCCTGCCCTCCGGAAATCGGGAGCAAAAAGAATGTAATCCTAACACAAATCTTTTCCGGGGAATCCTCAAGTCAGCTCTTGGTTCCTGCATAAAGAATAACGTTAAATAAAACGGTTAATTAGTTCCGGTCATGAATATCTGGAATGAGATTTATTCGCTTTTGGGCCTAGAGTCCCTCGGCCGCCCCCCAAATCAGATGCGCAGGGGAGTAATTCTCTTTACGGTTTCACGACCAGAAATCTGGCCCGATCATTGTAATGGATGTACCCGGGAAATCGTTTCGGCCATTCATTGGGGATGTCGATGAGGTAGGATTCGCAATTATTCTTCCTGAAAAACTCCATCAACGCATCATGGCTCAACTTGTTTGAATATCGCCCATTTAGACATAGGAATTCGTGCTCCGCTATCCAGTCCAGGTTGAAAAAGGAGAGCCAGAGTTCCTTGCGGGTTACTCGTATCGCCTCAGATAAGGCTTTTTCCAATGACTCCTCGGCGAGGTGTTCCATTATATCGCAACCATATGTGTAATCGAAGGATTTGTCTTCGAAAGGGAGGCTGCAGATATCGGCAAGTTGAAACGCTGCCTCAGGACAATGTTTTCGGGCATTTTCTATATTCTTTGGCGTAAAATCCACGCCCATGTAGTCTAAAAAGGCATCCAAGCCGTAACGTGAAAAGTAGCGATAGTCGTTTGCCGAACCACAGGCTAATTCAAGTACTCTTAGCGGGTTGGCCCTGCGATGCTGCAGGACGGTTTTCCATTTGATAAAAAAGGGACTTTCGAAATTATCAAAGGACGAAAGAGTTGCCTGCTCAACTGCGGTTAATAGCTCTGAAACGGAAAACGAAAGATTATCGAAGAAAAATTCCGGAATGACCTCTCCATCATTGGGAGCCTTGTTATTCAATAGAATCTCCTTGAAGTTGGAGAACCAGCCTTGACGCATGCAGGATAGTGCAACCATCGCTGCAGCTGAGTATTGCAGTTCATCATTAATCAATGAATCAAACTCTTCTGGAAAAAGAGAGTCTGCCAAAAGTCCGCGAATTAAGACACTCTGAGGGTTGATGCAGGGATTCTCTGTTTCCTGCACCAGATATGAATCCAAAAAAGTTTGGGCACACTTTTCCCATGGAGACTGAAATGGGGGTAACGACATCATCATTTAAAACATTCCGAAGAAAGGGTGGTTCCATGTGAGGAAAGCCCTGCGAGGGGTATTAAAAGAAGGTAATTTTTCAACACTGCGTCTTCGGGAATTTGTTGATAATATCGTGCTTTTACAAAAGAAGCTTAAGAAATCGGAAAACGAGATTGGGTACACGAGAAATGGCCACACATATCTTTTTGTAATCCACGTGCTTTCGCAAACCATCCGGATCAAGCTGTTTTATACGATTGGGCATGCACAATCATGCCCCGCAAAAATGTTTTGCCCGATTGCGCATTTACAATCGAGCCCTGCAAAACGGATTTGTTCGATTGTGCATGCCCAAAGGGACTGTTCCTTTCGGGAAAGCTATCTCGTACAAACACTAAACGGTTCTCGAAAATGGATTAGCCTCTTTGTGTTCTGACAAAGAAGAGTCTTGGGTTTAAGCAGAGTATACCGGGGATGCTTGGACAAATTAACTGCCTAATTTATAGCATTATAAAGGGCAGGCATTCGTTTCATCTGGGCAATTTGGCCACCAAAAAGCCCGGAGTGGCGTTTTTTGCCAAAATCTCCGGGCTTTGCAGGTCATTCCGCCAGTCTTGCCAACGGAATACTTTGTGTGGGATTGTCTTGGAGAGGAGGGGGACTGCTTTATTTTCCGTTGAGAATGTCCACGAAGTTGTTGTGCGATTTGTATAATGATTCCATGTAATATTTTACGTTATGTTGATCGTTGAAATAACCCCTTTCGCGAAGATCGCGGACAATGCGGCGGAGGTCAGCCTTTCCTTTTTCATAATTGGCGAAGAATCCGTCATATTCGCGCTCAAGCTTGCTCCCCTTGATTTTTTCACGATCAACGGCTTTGTACTTTTCAGCCATTTCGTCCATCTCCTTGATCAGTTCATCGACCCGGTCGGCCGCAGCCTTGGATCTGTCCACCATCTGTTGCTTTTCCTCGGCGGAAACTCCGGTGCCATAACGGGTGTCCTTGAGGGCGGGATTTTGCAGGATGCGTGACTGTTCCTTGGCCTTATCCATCATGTAACGCATATTAAGGACGTAGATACCGACAGGACTCTTGGCGAGGTTCTTGCGGTCAATTTCTTCCGTAATCTCTTGGGCTTGGACATACATTTCATCATTCGCCTCGGCGATTGTTTCCATCAAGTCGTCAAGCTTGGGGGCGCTGACGAGAAACTTCTTATGCCAGTCGTCCTTATAGTCTTCAGCTTTGTAGTAGGTGGCCAAGGCATCGGTAATGCTGACAATCTCCTTGCAGCTATCTTGGACGGTTTTGATGCGGGTGTTGAAAAACTCCTGCATTTTGCTGCTGAAAGTCTTGGGCGCGGAAAACTTATGATCGGGGATTTTTTTGAAATCCCTCGCCGAGATGTAGATATTGCCCCAACTGGTGGGTCGTCCGCTGTCGCTCTTGGCGAAATCATCGGACTCCTTGATCTGCTTGCTGAGGTCCTTGAAGGGGGATTGGGAGGCGCTCATGAATCCGAGCAAGTTGTTATAAAATCCGATGGCATTACTTTCGGCATTGCTCCCGGAGCCAGCGCCCTCGTCATCATCGTCTTTGTCGGATGCCGAGGCGGATGCTTTTCCTGAGGACGCGGTTTTCTTGTCCTTGGTGTCATCACCACAGCCTTGGAAGACAGACGCACTGCAAATAAGGGCGATGGCGGCTAGAATGGAAAAAAGTTGAGATGCTTTCATTGGAGTAAAGATTTATGATGCTTAGGATGTAATCGGGATTCTGGCTTAGCGTTTGATGGCAAACCCGCCCTCGTAGTTATAATAAGAGACAAATTCATTGTAAGTACGGGTAACATTGCTTGCCAAACCCCTCAGGCTGCTGGGATTTGAAGTGGTAATTTGTCCCTTGGTCCGCAGGCGGTTGACGATGTCTTCGTCAATGAATTTGGCGAGATCGGCACAGTCCTTATAAAAGCGCTCGTTGTATTTCTTGAGGTTTTCAACGAGGTCAGGGTTGTTGATCTTGGAATTCTTTTCGAAACCTTCCTTGAAGGCCTTGTTAAGTGCTTCAATCTTATCGGCAGTCTCCTTGGCGATGGTGTTGCCTTCCTTGGTGAGCTCGGGGTTATAAACCGGGGCGATAAGTTCGGGAATCCTTGCGAGATCCTCCTGCATGGCGAAGAGGATTGGGCCAAGGGCGCTGTCTGCGGCCAAGTATTTTTCGGAAGCACTGGCCAGATCAAGAATGCGTTTCTGGAGGGCCCCATGATTCTTTTTCATACTGTCGAGTGCTTCGGTGAGCTTGGGAGACAGCTCGGCGTACTTCTTATTGTTATCCTCCTTATAGGGACCGTTATATTTATAGTATTCTTTGAATTGGGTGGCAATCTCCTGCAAAACACCTGCGTCCTTCTTCATCTGCTCAATTCCGTCTCGGAACAGCTTCTGGTCATCCGCGGGAACCCAATTGGGCACACGGGTAACCTGGCCAACGGCATCCTTGAATGTTGACGGGCTGATATTCCAGGAAGGAGGAGCGCCCACGGTCGGAGTCTTGGCAAAAAAGTTCTCTGTGCGATTTTTTTGCTCGGAGACGTAGTCGATGATTCTTTCCGCATCGGTAAGAATGTTTTCCGAAAGATATTTATAATACTTAATATAAATACGCGCCTCTGCGTACTTCTCGTAATCCGCCTCGGTCTGGGCGGCGGATGGTTGGGTGGCTTCTCCTGAATCGGCAAAAGCAAGGTTTGTTCCTAAAATTGCGGTAAACGCAATGGCTGGGATGAGGCTTTTTATTCTCATGGTGTGGGCTGAAAATTAATTTTGAATAAGCAAAACAGCTATTGAGCAATCGCTAAAAAGGGAAACAGAATCATCAGTACACTGATATTAGCATTTTATTGACCTGAACCTAGGATGTTTTCATGGCTTATGGCGTTGCATGCGAGTTCCATTGCACATTGTCGAGGCGCGCCGCGAGCGGTTGCGCAGCCTGATCCGGCATGACGGTTTTCTTCCATTGGGGGAAATTTGCCGGAGGTTGGATATTTCCGAGGCAACGGCGCGACGGGATTTGGCGGCCATTGAAGCCGACGGGCAGATTACCCGAACCTATGGCGGTGCGTTGGCGGACTATAATGCGTCCTTTGCCTCGCTGGGGGAACGTGAGAAACGGGCTCGCTCGGCCAAGGCCCGGATTGCCCGGGTGGCCGCCCATCTGGCACCGATCCGGGGCACTGTCTTTCTGGATGCGGGGACTACGGTGCTGGCGCTCGCCCGGGCTTTGGCGCGAAGGCGACACCAGCAGTTGACGGTGGTGACAAACGGGCTGGCCATTGCCTCGGTGCTGGGCGGAGCCCATGGCATTACCTTGCATCTATTGGGAGGGGTATTCCTGAACCGGCTCTCGATGCTGTTTGGCGACCATGCGGTCGGGGCCTTGGACAAATGGAATTTTGATGCGGTTTTTCTCGGGGGCGAGGCAATGAATGCTGATGGCGTTTTTAATTCACACCCCGAAACGGTCCGCCTGCATCACGCAGTATTGACGCGTACCGAGGCGGCTTACTTTTGCATCGACGCGACAAAACTGGGCCGGACGACGCCACACTACGTCACGGTCTGGGGAACTGCCTATCATTTGATCACAGATGCTCCGCCTGCGCAATTGCGGGCGGAAGGAATCACCCTGAAGAAACCGCAGCTTCACTGCGCGTGAAGGAATTCTGGATATGCCTCCGGCGATAAGAGCAATTTCAGTGGCAGCGCTCGTTTTATTGCTGTTTCCGGTAATCACGGAACTTTCCGGCTGGCATTGGCAACCCGTGGGAAACAGTCCCTGGCTGGGGATACAGCTATTTATCACGGACAGCGCGGGATTTCCCTGGGCAGTTGGCACCTGCTTCCTGATATCAATCCTCCTGGTCTGGCAGTTACGGCTGAACGTCGCTTATGGTTTTTTCCTGGTGGGGCTTTGTTTGACGGCGATTATGATCGGGCAGGGAGTAAAATCAGCTTTCAAAAATATAGCGCAAGAATCACGCCCCTATGTGGTCTGGTTGGAGCAACGCTATGCGATTCCCCCGGAGTCATTTTATGAAATGCCGCGGACGGAGCGGGCTGAATTAATCCAGAAAACCGTAGCGGAAGAACCCTTGATTCCCGAACCCCTGCGCGAGCACTGGCAAAGCGAGACGGGATACTCTTTCCCCTCGGGGCATACGATGTTTTCAGCGACTTGGGCTCTGTTGGGAGTCGGGGTGCTTTGGCCGAGGCAAAAATACTTTTTGTCGGGTGTACTCGTCTTGTGGGCGGTAGCTGCTGCTGGCAGTCGCATGATACTCGGGATGCATTGGCCGATGGACTTGATTGTCTCCACGTTGATCGGGTGGGGGATCGTGGTGATTGCCTTGAGTGCAGGGAAGCGGTTCCTTTATTCGGCTGGCGATGATAAAAAACAGGGCTGTGTTTGATGCCGCATTCTCATTAAAAATGCGCCAGGAAGGGCTTCCCCCCTTTGTCCCTCTACGCTTTGACGCTAGGCTCCTTTGGATTTTCCCTCCAATTCCCCTAATATTTTATTTGCGCGACTCCGCTCATAAAAGCAAGCTGCCCTCGTTATCCCGCCACTCCCTCAACATGGCTGACATCACTTTCAATCGACCTGCTGGAAAACGCGTGCAGCTTATGGCTACCTGCCTCTGCGACGCATTTTTTGATGATGCCGCTGCCGCTGTGGTGGAGGTACTCGAACACCTCGGATGCGAAATTGACTTTCCCGAAGACCAGACCTGTTGCGGCCAGCCAGCCTTCAACAGCGGCGACTGGAATTCATCGCGCAAGGTGGTGCGCCACGCGCTGAAGGTTTTTTCGGGCGATGCTCCCGTGATCGTTCCTTCTGCTTCGTGCGCCGCCATGATGTTTCACGGTGCTTTGCTCGCCTTTGAGAAAGAGCCGGATTATCCCGCCATGGAAAAATTTGCCGGACGGGTCTGGGAATTTACCGATTACATCGTGAACGGACTGGGTATAAAGAAATGGCCGGGCCGCTACAATGGCACTGTGGCTTTTCACCGCTCCTGCCATTCCCGTGGCACCAATACCGGCCCGGCGGCGCTCGCGCTTCTCGAATCCATCGAAGGGCTCAAGGTGCTTCCATTCGGCGAGTCGGAGCAATGCTGCGGCTTCGGCGGTACCTTTTCGGTTACTTTCCCGAACATCTCCAAATCCATGGGCGAGCTTAAACTCGACCACATTCTTGCCGCCGCGCCCGACCAGATTGTTTCCATCGACCAAAGCTGCCTCATGAATTTGAGCGGCCTGGCCGCCAAAGGGGGCCGTCCGATCAAAACCGTCCACATTGCCCAGATACTGCGGGATGCTCTGAAAAATCCGGCGAAGTAACGTCACCGCCTTAACTCGCCTGCGCTTCCTCCCATGAAATTTCAACAGATCGACCAATACGCCGCTCATCTTGCTTCCGATAAACGAGCCTCGGTTTATGGCGGAACCAAATCGGGATACGATGCCCGACTGCGGGCTCTGACTACGAGCTACACCGCGCCTGACCATCTCCGCAAACTGGCTGGCAATATCAAGCAGCACACCATCGAAAACCTCGACACTTACCTCCCGCAGGTCGAGGCCAAGCTCCAGTCAAACGGTGTCCAAGTCCATTGGGCTGGCGATGCCGACGAAGCCTGCGCCCATGTTCTTCGTATCATGCGCGCTCGGGCGGCTACCAAAATCGTCAAAGCCAAGACCATGGTCAGCGAGGAAATCGGTCTGGCTCCTTATCTGGAAAAAGAAGGCATTGAATGCCTGGAAACTGACTTGGGCGAATTCATCATCCAGATCGATCACGACCATCCTTCCCACATCGTAAAGCCCATCATTCACAAAAATCGGCGGGAGATCGCGACCTCCTTCGAAAAGAATGGGCTGGGGGCTTACAACGACGACCCGCAAGTAATCACTCTCCGCGCCCGCCAATTCCTCCGTCACAAATACCTCGAAGCGAATGTCGGCATCTCCGGCGCCAATTTTGTCTCTGCCGAAAGCGGACGCCTTGTTCTGGTTACCAACGAGGGCAACTCGCGTTTCTCCATCGCTGCCACCAAGGTGCATATCGCGCTTGTGGGCATTGAGAAAATTGTCCCCAAGGATCGCGACTTGGAAATCTTCCTGAACCTGCTGGCGCGTTCCGCCACCGGCCAGCAACTCACCAGCTACACCGAATTCATTCGCGGCCCCAAATCGACCACTCAGCCCGATGGCCCCGAGGAGATGCACGTCATCTTTGTGGACAATGGACGCACTGATGTTCTTGCCGACGAATGCCGCCCGATCCTTCGCTGCATCCGTTGTTCCGCCTGTCTCAATGTCTGCCCGATTTACCGGCAGGCGAGTGGACATGCCTATCGCGCCGTCTATCCCGGCCCGGTTGGCGCGGTGCTCTCTCCCTTGCTGGCAGGAAAACGCTTTTCCGAAATGGCCGACTTGCCCAAGGCTTCCACGCTTTGCGGTGCATGCAACGAAGTCTGCCCGGTTAATATTCCGATTCCCGACCTTCTCCTGCGCCTGCGTGATCGTGGGAAAAAGGAAAAGAGCGAGGCTGCCGCCGCCGCAACACCTCCCATGGGAGGCTTTGCCATACTCGCCAGCAGTCCCTTGCTCTGGAAAACTGCGCTCAAGGCCGGCGTGCTTGCGCCCCTTGTCCCCCCGTCCGTCATGCCTGCTGCCGGAAAAACTTGGGTTACCACCCGTGGCCTTCCTGAATGGCGCGGCGGCAAATTCCGCCAATGGATGAAAAACCGAAAGAAATCCTGATTCACTCCAATCTCTCGTCCATGAGCACTTCCCGCGACAATATCCTTTCCCGTGTCAACGCCGCCCTCAAGCCGCTTGAGACACGCGCTGCTTATCCTGAATACAGTGACTCCGTTGCTCTCACGCCTGCGTTGAATTCCGACCTGGGCTTATGGGAGAACTTTTGCGAACGGGTAAAACTCGTTCACGGCACTCCGATTTCCGGCGGAGCAACGGCCTTGGCCACCTGGCTGCGAGAACAGAAATTGACGCACGGCTATTGTGACCCAGCTCTGATTGAGCAATTCCAAGATGCCATGGATAGTTCCATTACCCTGGAAACTTCCTTTGATCGCACCCGTGTTGACGACTATCAATTCGGCATCACTCGGGCCACGGCGGCAATAGCTGAAACGGGCTCCCTCGTGTTGAGTGACACTGATACCTCCAGCCGCCTTGCGGCTTTGGCTCCGTGGGTGCATATCGCCGTGCTCAATCGCGCGCAAATCTATCCCAGTGTTGCCGCTGCCATCGCCAACTTGCCTGACGATCCCAATATCATCTGGTGTACCGGCCCTTCGCGCACTGCCGACGTAGAAGGCATCCTCATCGAAGGCGTCCACGGCCCCGGCGTACAAGTGGCGTTGTTGATGGATTAGTGAGCACTAGTGACACCATGTGTCGGTACCATACATGCCGACCAATCCTGCCATTATTAAGGCATCCATGAGTATGCTAATTAAAAAAGCATAAAAACTCACGCGGACGTGATTCTCGCACAGTCCTAATGTAGTTTTTAAAGGTTACACATCCTGTTAATTCTGCCATCCAGTCCCAAGCAAAGGATGAAATACTATATGCGCAGGGATTTCTGTGCATTTTCCTTGCTTATCGTGCCCGCCGATTAAAAAGCAAAGCGCATATGCCAAAGTTCGCCCTTCTTTCCGTGAGCGATAAAACAGGACTGGTGCCGTTTGCCAAGGTACTCGTCGAAAAGCACGGCTATACGCTGCTTTCCACTGGAGGGACCGCCAAGCTGCTCCGCGAGAGCCAGCTGCCTGTCACCGATGTCAGCGAGCACACCGGCTCGCCGGAAATCATGGAAGGGCGGGTCAAGACCCTGCACCCGAAAATCCATGGCGGACTCCTTTGCCGCCGCGATTCCGCCGAGCATCTGGCCCAGGCCAAGCAACACGGCATTGAGCTGATCGACCTCGTGGTCGTGAACCTTTACCCCTTCGAGGCCACTGTCGCCAAGCCCGACTGCACTTTCGAGGATGCCATAGAAAACATCGACATCGGAGGGCCGTCCATGCTCCGCAGCGCGGCCAAGAACCACGCCTCTGTCTCCGTCGTCACCGATCCTGCCGACTATGACCGGGTGCTGGCGGCCTTGGATAACCCCGCCGACCTGCTGTCGCTCCGTCGCGAACTGGCGCTGAAAGTCTTCCATCGCACGGCTGCCTACGATGCCGCCATTGCCAACTACCTCGAATCCCAGGCTGAGCCTGCCCCCGGCGATGTGTTGGGATTGCCGCGCCAGCTCAACCTTAACTTCAAGCGCGCCCAGACCCTTCGCTACGGCGAAAATCCCCACCAGCAGGCCGCTCTCTACGGCACCTTCCACGAATCCTTCCAGCAATTGCAGGGCAAGGAACTCAGCTATAACAACATTCTCGACATCACCGCTGCCGCCTACCTGATCGGTGAATTTGAAAAACCCACGGTCGCCATCCTCAAGCACACCAACCCCTGCGGCGTCGCCAGTGCGCCCACGCTGGTCGAGGCGTGGCATCAGGCCTTCGAGACGGACAAGCAGGCTCCGTTCGGCGGCATCATCATCACCAACCGCACCGTGGACGAACCGCTGGCCCAGGCCATTGCGGAAATTTTCTCCGAGGTCATCATCGCCCCGGAATTCTCCGAGGAGGCCAGGGCCATCTTCGGCAAAAAGAAAAACCTTCGTCTCATGAAGGCTGGGGCTACTCTCCGCTCCGACACCCTGCGCGAGGTTCGCAGTGTCATCGGCGGTGTCCTCATGCAGGACCGCGACCAGAAGCCCATCGACCCACGCACCTTTAAGGTCGTCACCAAGCGCCAGCCCACTGCGGAGGAAATGGAGGCATTGCTGTTTGGGTGGCGTGTAGTCCGGCACGTCAAGTCCAACGCCATCGTCTATGCTGGGCGCGAACGCACCCTCGGTGTCGGTGCCGGGCAGATGAGCCGGGTGGACAGCTCGCGCATCGCCGTCTGGAAGGCGGGCGAGGCTGACCTCTCGCTCAAGGGTTCCATCATCGCCTCCGACGCCTTCTTCCCCTTCGCCGACGGTCTGGTTGCCGCCGCGCAGGCGGGGGCGGTCGCCGCCATCCAGCCGGGCGGCTCGGTCCGTGACCAGGAAGTCATCGCTGCCGCCGACGCCAACAACATGGCGATGGTCTTTACCGGTATGCGCCACTTCCGGCACTAGGCCGGAAAAGGCCAACCGCGGATAAACGCGAATTATTCAGCCCCCCAAATATAATCTGGGGTGGCTGAGGGGTGGTTTAAGTGGATCAAGATATGTGTTTGGATTGCTCAATTCTTAATTCATAATTTTTAATTCTTAATTACATGCGGTTGGATTGAAATTGTGTTTATTCGCGTCCGTTTCCGGTTACACATCGTCGCAATATGAAACCCCGCCTCTCCCGGTTTAAACTAAAGCTCCTCGGGGCGATGGTGGTTTTTGTCGTTGCGATATTGGCCTGGGAGTATTGGCCACGGGAAAAGCCGAGTGTGACGCTGGCCGATGGCACCGTGATCACGGTTGAAAAGGTGGAGATGGTGTCCTTGTGGAAAGAGAAGTTTCGTATATGGCTGGGGCGCGAATTGAAGCTGGGAGAGTTTTTCACAAATATTGTGGGATGGAAAATTGACTGGAATAAATATCCTGTTGATTTTGGTATGTACCCGGAGGCTTATGATTACCTCGTTACTACCGACGTATCCATAATTCCCCCGGAACGATTTATCCACAAGCCCGTGGACTGGCTGGATGCAAAGGATCATGATGTCGTTCGTATCGATGGCGAACTGGTGAATCGCCAAGCAGGAGGGCGGGCTCAGGGGATTATCCTGCGCAAGACAGACCAACGTGGACGATTCCAGTCATGTGATCTTATGGAGGAAAAGAAAAATTTTAAGGCTATGCGCTTTTATTATCGCCGCTTGGCCGGAGCCCAGGAAGTCGTGGACATCCCGCTTGACGGGAGTGCGGTATTACCCGCGCAACGGGTGATGCAAACCGGGAGTCCAGATAAGTTAGTAGGATATGATATTCAGCATGCGCATATCGACGATCCGATGTCTGTCAGATGGTTGGATCGTGAAATAGATTACAAATGGATGGGTGACGACCTGACGGTTCGGGTGGAGTCATTGCCGGTTCAATTTGGCGAAAACAACGGGGTGAAGGTTTTTGAAAAAGAAAAAGATATTACGGCCGATTTTCACATTAAACGGCGAATTAGCCCTCCTCTTGAGGAACGGGTGACTGCTCGGTATTGGGTTGTTTCAAATTTATTTTTTCCTAAATCTCCCGACCGAGTGCCTCCAACGAAAAGGTTATCTCTTCCCGAGGTGAAAATCCCTCCCAGTGGAGAATATCTGGAATGGAAGAGCGATGTGCTCCGGCCAGGTTTTGGCAATTATCATTTGTTCCTGTTTGGCCCCGGCGCCTACTGCATCTCCACGAACTATGACGTGCACGATGCGTTTGAGGAGCCGATCAATGAAATCTGCGTGGACATTGCGGCTCCTAGCAGGAATGCCAACCGGGGCCAGTTTGCAGCGGTGCTGTTGAAATCGGGATATTTTGAACCCATGTTTGTCAAGAAACAGTCTCGCACGGGGCTTTCGATGCCAATGAACAGACGATATTTTCTGATCGAGACTCCGGTTCCCTTTTTTTGTACTGTTCCCTTGGGGAGGGGCGAAGTGCCCAGACATGAACAGGTGCTCCTCTTGGTACGACAGCGAGGGATGCAAGAGTGGGAACAAACTTCCATTTCGGCGGATTCATGGCTCCCGATCATGGCATTGAACAAGGGGAGGGCGCGTCCGGGTGATACTATCCAGTTGGATCTCTATAACCTCGTTTTGCCCGAATATACCACATGCATTACCCCTGCTGATGCTGAGCGTGAGGCGTGGAAGGCGCATTGGGAGGCGACAAAACAAGAGATTCCGCCCAAGCCCTAGAAACCGTTTTGAATGTTTTCCAAATGAAACCCCGTCTTTCTCGATTTCAACTAAGGTTCATTTTGGCCTTGGTGGTTGCTATCATCGCGATTCTTGCCTGGGAGTATTGGCCTCGGGAAAAGCCCAGTGTGACACTGGCCGATGGCACTGTGATCACTGTCGAGAAGGTGGAAATTGTGTCGTTGTGGGAGGAGAAGTTCAAGTGTTGGCTTATGGAAACCTTTAAATGGGATTACAGGTTTTTTGATGCCATCGGATGGAAGACCAAGGAGGATAATTATCCCATCCAGTTTGATAGTAACTGGAGGTCTTATGAATGTGCTGTTGTCACGGAAATATCCATAAATCCTCCGGGAAAATATTTGGATGATTCCAGTCGATGGCCGGACGCAAAGGATACGGATATCGTCCAAATAGAAGGGGTGCTCCAGTATGGTTCACAGGGGTACTATATTCGGCCATCTCTGCGTTGCCAGGCGGGAAAACCCGGACGATTTCGCGCGTTCGATGTTCTGGAAAAAAAGGAAGCCTTTCATACGCTGCGCTTTTCTTGTTGCCGGCTGGTTGGGCCATGGGAACACACGGATATTCCCTTGGCCGAAAAGCCGGTGTCTCCTCCATCAGGAGTAGCGAGTGCCTCTGCCAGTCGGGAAAACAGGGCAACCTTGCCTCAGGAATGTTACATTCACCGAGACGAATATAAATATCATATCGAGAAAAGCGGATACCAAGACCGGGAGACTTATGAATGGCTGGATGACGACCTGACCATCCGACTGGAATCATTGCCGGTCCAGTTTGGCCAAAACAATGGGGTGAAGATTTTCCAGAAAGGAAAAGAGGTAACTGCTGATTACCATATTGAGAGGAAAGTCACTCCTTTCTCGACGGAGCAATTATTGGAGCGGGATTGGATTGTTGAATTTTTACTTTATCCGAAATCCTCAACCCAGGTGCCACCGGAGAAACGGCTCTTGCTATCCCAGGTAACCATCCCGGCGGCAGGGCAATATTTGGAATGGAAAAGCGAGGAACTCAATCCGGGGTTCGGAAAATACCGCCTGTTCCTATTTAGTCCAGGTGCCTACTGTATTTCCACGAACTACGAACACCATGATGGATTTGAGGAGGGGATCACGGATGTGTCCGTGGATATTGCCGCAGTCAGTCGGTCTGCCCGGCGCGAACAGTTTGCGGCAGCCTTGGCTCGACCGGGATGGCGATCTCCCATGCATATCAAGGAACTCTCTCGCACAGCTTTTACGATTAAGGGAAACAGAAGATATTGTTTTATCGAAACGCCGGTTCCTATTTTTTGTACTATTCCCCTGGGGTGGCCCGACATCCCTGAGCATGCGAAGGACGTCCTTTCCGTGTGGCAGGAAAGCCGGCAGAAGTGGGACCGGACTTTCATCTCGGTCGATTCATGGCTTCCTGTTGTGGCGTTGGATAAGGACAGGGTTCGTCCTGACGACAACGTCCAGTTTGATCTCCACAGGAACAGCCCCGTAGCGGGTTATTTCAATGTATCTTCTTCTGAGGTTGATCGCGAGGCGTGGACAGCGTATTGGGCGAAGGAAAAAATAAAAATCTCCACGAACCCCCTAACCCCCATCCAGCATTTTCCAAATGAAACTTCGTTTTTCCCGGTTCCGACTGAAACTCATTTTGGTGATGGCGGTTGCTGTCATCGCGATCCTGATCGGGGGATATTATTGGCCGAGGGAAAAGCCGAGCGTGACGCTGGCCGATGGCACCGTGATCACGGTTGAAGAGGTGGAGGCATATTCATTATGGCCGGAAAGATTCCGGGGCTGGATGGGGGAGAAACTCGGGTTGGAGAAATTCTTTAACGAGACCTTGGGATGGCGCAGCGATTGGCGGTTCCCGATATATGGCTTTACCGGGGCCAGGCAGTTTGTTCTTGTCGAAATATCGGTGGACCCTCCGGAACGGTTGAAACATTTCCGGGATGACCCCAGGCATTGGTATGAGGCCGGGGATACGGATATTACCCATATAGCTGCCGATGTAACGGGTCTGCTTCAACTGTATGAATTTACTAAGAGACCGGTCAAACCAGGCCATACTCGCTGGTACTCCGAGGTGAGGGATCCGCCGGTCCACCTCACTTCTCTTAATCTTGATGTCATACGCTTGAAAGGTAAGTACGAGTCGGTGAAAATTCCACTTGCTAAGGTTCCCCAGCAACCTGTTGCCCCATCGGAACCGTCCACCGCGGTATTCGAAAAATTACCGCAGGAGCAGAACATCTCGGGAGAACGGTATGCGGGCTGGAAGGATGTGGAGTTGAAAGTAAAACTGGAATCCCTTCCGGTTCAATTTGAGAAGAACAAGGGCATTAGGGTTTTTCAGGAAGGGAGGGATGTGACTGCCGACTTTGATGTGGAGCGGCATGTTCAGAAATATCCGCACAGTGACACTCCGGACCGGAAGTGGCGTGTTGGTTATAAACTATTTCCCAAGGCAGCCTTTCAGTCGGCTCCGATCCGGCAGTATGTTTTTCCTGAAATGAAAGTCCCAGAAGCCGGCCAATACGTTGAGTTGAGAAGTGAAGTTTTTCAGGATTTTCAATTTCTGATGATGGGGCCGGGCGTCTATTGTGTTTTTGAACATGGACCTTATGTTAGTGAACTGGCCGTGAAAGTGGCGGCCACTAGCAAGGAGGAGGGACGGGCGCGTTTGGAGGCGGAGATGAAGCCATATGATGATCCTAACAGTGTTGTTTCCTCCTACAGTGCTTATTTCACACTGATTGCCCAGGATGACATACAGAGGCAGGTCCTTGTTCTCGACGATCCCAGCAATGACACTCGGACAATATTTGTGGATATCCCTTTTCCTCTGTTATGGGTGCATTACAAGAAGCCGAGTGATCGTCCTCGTCGCGAATTGCCGCCGCCGCTTTCCGTCTATCAGGAAGAGTTAAAACAATGGCGGGATCTTTACGGTGGCTCCCCAATACCTCTCAATAACGGACGGGCCAAGCCCGGAGACTCCTGTAAGCTGACATTTTGGGGTGGTCGGCCGATCTGGAGTAGCTTTCTGGTGTCTCCCTCTGATGCCGATCGCGCGGCATGGGAAAAACATTGGGCGGAGGAAAAGAGAAATGCTGAAACCAAACCTTAAGGATGAACCTATTAGAAATATTGTATTAAAGTTATCCATAAGCGAGCGACCACGGATTTCACAGATATAAAGAAAGATAATAGGATGGGGGAAGGGGTATTTTGGGCTAAATGGAGCAGTCACAGAAGCTTTATCCATTTATCCTTTTTCATATCCTGTTATCCATGGTTCCTCTACATCGTCCCAAGATAAATTGCGATACGATGTGCCAAAAAATGACCATCATTACCGCAAATCAAAAAACTTTCAAAAACGAAGAAAATTTCCCTAATACAAAGTTTTTTGCTGCGTCTAATTTACTTAACAGATAACTATCGTCCTTTTACCTATCACACCGTCGTTGTCATGTCAGAACCTTACCTCGAAGCAGAAAATCACCCGGAGTCTCCAGAGGAACCGCTCAAACTTCGTAAAAAATGGAGTTGGTCCAATTTTGGCGGAGATGGATTTCTGGTTTCCTTGGCACTGCACATCGTGCTGGCCCTGATCGCTATCTTTTGGGTATACAAGACTTTGGTGGTCGCGCCACCGGAAGATCCTACCACCTTTGCGACGGGTGCCGGGGGCGGAACCGGCGGGGAGAAGCGAAATAATTTTGAACACCGGATTACTCCCAAGAATGCCCGGAGCATGGTGAAAACGCCCAACAAGATCACCGTCAAGGGAGCATCTTCCTCGATCGCCCTCCCGGACATGCCGAACATGGGCATGTCGGCCTTTGAAAGCGGCGCGCTCATGGGCGGTTCCTCCAAGGGAATCGGCGGCGGCGCAGGCGGCGGCGAAGGTACCGGCATCGGCGTGGGTCGAGGTGGGGGACGCAACTTTGTCAGCCTCTCCTCCTTCGGGGCCTTTAATCGTCAGCCCAATACGCTTGAGGGTACCCTTTACGACCTGAAGCGGAACAGGGAGGGGAAAAACTACTTCGACTTCGGCAACACCGCGGCACGTATGGAAGCGACAAAGGACGCCTTGCAGGGGATTCGCCGAAACGGATTTAAAAAGGAATACCTCGATTCCAAATACTTCCAGGCTGAGCAGAAACTCTATTCCACCCACATCGGGATTCCGGCCATGAACGCCAATATCGCCACCCGGGCGTTTGACTGCGAAAAGGAAATCCAGGCTCCCGGTTGGCTCGCTTACTACGAAGGCTGGATTACTCCACAGGAAGCGGGCGAATACCGTTTCGCCGGCATGGGTGACGACACCATGATTGTCGCCGTGGACCAGAAATTTGTTTTCTGGGCTTTCTGGCCGGAAGGCGGACGCCAGACTTGGTTTCCTCCCGCCAAGGACTGGGAGCCGCAGAACGCCTACAAGGCGGGTGGCAGTTTGCCCAGCGTGGGGCAGGGGGGGCGTTATTTCGGCTCTTGGTTCCCGATGCTGAAAGGGCGCACTTACAAGGTGCAGATCATCTTCTCGGAATCTGCCGGGGGGCTGTTTTCAGCCGAATTGCAGATCCAGCAGCGCAAAACCGGAGCCAAGGACGGTGCCGTGGATAACAACGTCGAACTCCCGCTTTTCAAGCTCGCGCCTATCTCCGACGAGGAAATGAAGCTCAAGGGATCCAGTTCACAGAAATGGACCCGCGAAGGCCCCAACTTCGGTTGCGAAATCAACAACGTCCGCACACCGCGCAGCTCGGCCTCAACTCGTCGCTAGAAGATCTATTTTAGCCGCAAAAGATCACAAAGGGCGCAAAAAGGTTGGCTTGATGTATCTCTTCAAGGATACGAATCATACCAATCTGCACTTGGACGTCTAACATGGAGGGGCAACCTCCTCCATGTTATTGCTTGATTGGAGGTTTATCTTGGAACCTTCGTATTCTTGTTCTTCCTGTTTTCCTGTCCAACCTTCCTTCATATCCTGCCAGCCTCTCCATGTCCGTTTATCCATGGTTCTAAATAGTCCATCTCTTTGTGTTTCCTTGTGCTCTTTTGCGGCTAAAACTCTCCTTCACCAACTTCCAAATCTGGATTGGAGAATTACTTCAGCTTTTCACCTTTCAGTTTTTCAGCGTTTAAAGACTTATCTGCGCTCATTTTCCCTTTGACGCTTGGCTCTTTGTCCCTTTCCCCCTCTGGTCTTCCCATGAACCGCGTCTACATCAAAACCTACGGCTGCCAGATGAACGAACGGGACTCCGAGGCCGTCGCGGCCATGCTGCGGGCGCGGGGATACAGCATTGTGGACGCCGAGGCGGAGGCCGATGTCATCCTCCTCAACACCTGCAGCGTCCGTGATCAAGCCGAGCAAAAAGCCATCGGCAAAGCCGGACGACTGGTGAAAGACAAGCGCCGCCAGCGCATCCAGTTGCTCGGCATCATGGGCTGCATGGCGCAAAACCGGGGTCGCGATCTCATTGACCGTCTTCCCGACCTCGACCTCATCGTCGGCACCCAGAAATTTCACCAGGTTCCCGACCACCTCGACCATCTCATCGCCAGCCTGAAAGGACTGGGCCCGCGCCCCAGCACCATTGTCGACCTCGATGCCGAACTCGGCTCGCAGAACACCATTCGCGCCCATGGCGTCGAAAAGAAAGTCTCCGCCTTTGTCTCCATCATGCAGGGCTGCGACATGCGCTGCGCCTACTGCATCGTCCCCAAAACCCGTGGCCCCGAACGTGCCCGCCCCATGGAAGACATCGTCGACGAAGTCCGAGAGCTCGCCGCCAACGGCACCCGCGAAGTCACCCTCCTTGGCCAGATCGTCAACCACTACGGCAAACGCGAGTTCCCTATGGTGAACCGCAAAAGCCCCTTCGTCCAACTCCTTGAAAAAATCCACGAGATCGAGGGCATCGAGCGCATCCGCTTCACCAGTCCGCATCCCGTCGGTTTCCGGCAGGATCTCGTCGACTGCTATCGCGACCTCCCCAAGCTCTGCGAATACATCCACTTCCCCATGCAGAGCGGCTCTGACCGCGTCCTCAAGGCCATGCGCCGCCCCTATTCCCGCGAAAAATTCACCCGCATCGTCCACGCCCTTCGCGAAGCCCAACCGGACATGTATTTCTCCACCGACATCATTGTCGGCTTCCCCGGTGAGACGGACGAAGACTTTGCCCAGACCGTCTCCCTCTTCGACGAGGTGAAATTCGACATGGCCTTTATCTTCAAATACTCGGTCCGCACCGGCACCGAGGCTGAGGCCATGGGCGACACCATCCCGCAGGACGTCAAGGAAGCTCGCAACCAGATCCTCCTCGAACGCCTCGAAAAACTCTCCACCGCCCGCAACCAGTCACTGATAGGAACTGTCCAGGAAGTCCTTGTCGAAGGCCCTGCCCGCAAGGGCGAAGGCATCCTCATGGGCAAAAACCGCGGCTACCGCAAAGTCCTCTTCCCGGCCCCCGCCCACCTCATTGGCCAACTCGTCCCCATCCGCATCCAAAAAGCGACCACGACCGTGTTACACGGGGAAGTGGTGTGATTCTTGGTACAGCTGATGTTTTTGCTAGTTTCTCACTATTTACTCCAGTCGTACACCAGATTTCGGGTGGGTTACTTAATCTTTTAGCTTTGTTGGTGTTTTGCCGCTGGCGTCAATTTGGATACGCAGTCACAAGTCGAGGAACAGTTTCCCCAGAGTCTATGATCCAAACTGAACGAATGCATGGGTTGCGTCCATCAGGAGACGATAAACTGCATTCGAGAATGTATTTTACCCCATGTTCTGTGGTCTTTACCTCAACAACTGGCTGAGTCAGCCCGTGCTTCCTCAGCGACGTTTCAAGAAGTTGCGGCATTGTAGCCAAAAATCCAAACTGCATGAAGAACTTTGCCTTCGCTTTTCCGTCGGGATGTGTGGAAGACAGCAGATAGTCCGTAAGTTTCGCCAGTTCCACCAGGGCCTTGTCCGCGTTCTGTAATTTGTCGCTCATGTTCAGTTCGCGGGTTTGACTTGGTTGAGTGCCAGCGTGACGACCTTAGAACCTTGCGGCGTGATAAACTCTACCTCGCAAGCGCGTTCGTCTGCATAAAGGTGGACAACCGTCCCCTTTGCGCCAAGCGCGAGTGCTTCCGCGGAAACTGTGGTGATGAGTGAAACGATGTCATGCTCCTTGATTGCCGGAGTCACCGATGGCGGCCTTCCCGCCTGCCAGAGCCGGTTCAGGCCATCGACCCAAACGACGAGCGCGGTTTTCGCCTCGGCTGGATTGGTCAACGGCTGTTCCTGATGCGCTACGCGCGTATTACGGAAGTCGTTGATGGTTTTCACTCGATCGAGCAGATCGCGTCCTCCGGCAAACCTAAGTTCCGCTTTCACCGCTTCGAAAACACCTGTCAGCCGCGTGTTGTCGTTCAGTGCGTAGTCGAGACAGTTCCGAAGCAATCCGAGCGGCGAGACACCGTTCTTGTAAACGAGCGTCTTCCGCAGGTTGCGCGCGACCTCTTCGTAGTGTCGCCGCTTCGTATGCTCGACCGCACCGAAGTGCGGTTCGAACCAGTCGCGCTGATCCTGCATGTTTGGCGGCATCTTTGGCGTTAGCTTTTGAAGCACTATACCTTTCGCCGTTTCGTCGATGACACCGAGTAGCGCGGTGAAGACCGGCGCGTAGTTCACGCTCTGTTTCTTCTCGAAGAAACCAAATAGTGAGATGGATTCGTTCACCGCCTTGCGCAGACGTTCAGGCAGAGCTTCCAGAAGCTTCTTGTCCACGATGCTCTGTTCTTCCGAAGCTTTGCCTTCGAGCATTCCAATGTTCGCAAACAGCGGCAACTCCTCGCGAAACTTCTCTTCATTCAGTAGATCATGCAGCGACGGCGCACACATCCGCGCGAGTTCAGCTACGGTGTTGCCTTGGAATCGCTGGAACACGCCTTCCGGCACGAATAGATATTCCCATTTCATCTGTTTCGTGGATGCCGCCTTGCACCACTCTACCGCAGCCCGTGCCTTCAACGGCACATCCTTGTCCACCTGACCTTTCGTCTCGACGAGGAAGTAGTTGCCCGCCGTGACCCGGACAAAGAAGTCTGGTGTGTAGAACGCCAGTCGAGCGCCATCGGATAGGTAATCCACCCGCAGGCATTGCGGCCCTGCATTCTTCGCGAACGCTGCTACGTCCGATGCCTTGCCGCAAAGCCCGACAAAAGCCGTCTCCAGCGTCCGATTGCACGGCACGAGGTTGAACACCGTCCGGTCCGACTGCTGCACGGGCCTCCGCTCACTGACGGTCACTTGGAAGGGACGCCACGACGCGACAGAAATCGGCGTTGCCTCCAGTGTGCGCAACTGCTTCTGAATCGTCTTCCGGCGCACCAGTGGTACAAACACCGCCCGCACATGCTCGCGCACATCGCTATCCGAAAGCCGTGCAACTAGCGCTGACTCAAAGACCGAGTGCCCCGGCCCGAATAGCATTTCCTCAAAAAACTTCTGCAACAGCGGAGCCAGCACCTGATGCGTGCTCTTCACCTTGCAGATGTATTCAACCTCCTGGACGTAGAAGGAAATCGCCCCGACTCCCGACTCCAGCAAGGCAAGGTTGACCTTCATGTGTTCGACAACTTCGCCAGTAATAAGATGTCTCCCCTCGTATTGCACCTCGTCCGGTCCGCGTTCACCGATGGGCAGCGGCTTGAAGCTCTTGAACGCATCCTTCAACTCCGCTTCCGTGATCGGTCCCAGCACCGGCAGTGTCTGGTTCGCCGCCGTTAGTCGCGGAATTGAGATGGCCAGCGCTTCCGCGTCCTTTTTCGGGTCAGGATAGATGGATACCGTGGTCGTCGGCACTTTGTCCACGTCCACGATTTCAATGGGCACCCCTTCTTGTGCGAGCTCATCCCGATACAGTCGGGCAAACGCTTCATGCTCGATGACCGCGACAATCTCGTTTGCCTGTCCCGGCGGCGTCATGCGCCGCAAGCCACGCCCTAACGTCTGCTCCGGCAAAATCCCAGCCTTTGAGCTGTAAGCCCGCAACGGCACAATCGTCGTCACGTTCTTCACATCCCAGCCCTCGCGCAGCATCAGCACGCTCACGATGCAGTAATACGGGCTCGTTCCTGAATCCAATTCGCGACTCAGCTTACGCAAAGCCTTTAAGTCCTCGTCGCTGATGTCCTTCTCGCTCTCGACAAATTCCTCCCGTGCGTCCGCTCCTTTCCCGACCTTCTTGATTTTCCCCTTGAGGTTCGTATGTAAGTTGATGGTGCGCCCGTTGATCTCCTTGAAAATCGTATCCCCGTTCAACCGCGCCGTGATTTCGTCCGCCGCTTCCGTGTTTTCGCACATGACGAAAAGTAGCGGTTTCTTCCCGCTCTTCAGCCATTCGTCACGACTCTTGAGCCAGCGCTCGTAGCCGAGCTTCAGGTGCATCTCGAACCGGTAGGCGGCGTTGTCCGTCGCCTGCGTCACGAGATGACCGGCCCGGCCGATGATGGGCGTCTTTACGATGCCCGCATCCACCGCTTCGCCCAGCGGCGTGTCGCAGATGATGTGTTTGAAATAGTTCGCCTTATTGTCCTTTGGCGTGGCAGAAAAATCGAGCTGCGCTACCAAGCCGCCCTGCGTCCGCTTGCGGATGGTGTCATGGAGGTAGGTGATGGCCTCATTCCAAGCTGAGTCCGGATCCCATACATGGTGCGCTTCGTCGTTCATCACCATCACGCGCTGATGCCCTGTTATTCGCTCGCGCAAGGCCGCTCCGGTATCCAGCGCCTTGGCTTTGCTCACGGCTGGCCCCATCCAGTCGTGCATCTCGCCCGCTTTTCGCTCCCGCGTGTTGTCAAAGAGCCGGTGAATGTTCGTGAGGTAAAGGGTTCCGCCCGTGCTCGCGCCACTTGCTTCGTCCTGCAAGACCGTCGTCAGGTTCCAATCCCCGCGCCATTCCACCGGAATGAGCGGATCGGTGTCGAAGATGACCGGCCCACCTCCCGCTGGTTTGAAATCCTCCTTCAATCGCTCGAATACCGTCAGATTTGGCGCGATGACGACGAAGTGTCGCGCCATCGGCGAATCGCTCTCCCGAAGCGCGTGGAAGTAGCTCCAAACAATCGCGAGGCTCATCACTTTTGTCTTGCCTGAGCCGGTCGCCATCTTGAACGCGTAGCGGCTCCACGCGTCCTCCTCCTCCGTCACGCCCAGCGCAGTCGTTTCCGCGTAGGTGCCGCCATACTCCGCGATGAGTTGGGAGAGGCATTCGAGTTTCCGGACCTCCTTGAGGTATATCAGCGTTTCAATCGCCTCCCGCTGGCAGAAATAATAGCGAAACTCCTGGGAACTGCCATTTGCTCCGATGGTGTGCGTACGCCCGAACCAGTGATTGAGCAACTGCCGCGAGGTGTCGCTCGCGCCAAAGTAGAAATTGTCTCGCCACTCTTTCACCATCGCCCGCAAATTCTGCGCGATAGCGATGCGCGTCGGACGCCGGCCTTTGCACTCGACGGCACCTTCGCCGCTATCTGCTCGGACGCGATGTTTGTCTGGCTCTTCCCACGCCGCGAACAAGGGTTCGAGTGCCTCAGTATTGATGGTCAATTTTTCAGGCATGACGATTAAATGGTTACCTCCAGAGTGATACTCGTGTCGCAGCCAAAAACATCCACCACCTTCACGCAGACGGTGTGCTTCCCTGCCTTTTCGTAGGCGTGCCCGGCGTCGCTCACGGTTTTGAGCGAGCGATCTTTTCGGGTGCGGTAATCTTGCCAGTGATGGTTGAAGGGCTTGCCGGGATGCCAGTCGAAATCCACTGCCCAAAAATCAATGAAATCGAAGCCGCTCTTCACCGCGCGCTCCTTCAGTACTTCCAGTTCCTTGCTCGGCACTTCGGCTAATGAGGGGAGAAACTTCGTCAGCTTTACGTCTAGGGACTTCTTGCCACCCGCCGTGCGCACAACCGGCGCGGCCTCCAGCACAGCCATTTCGAGGAAGGGGGGCGGGGTCTTACGGTTCTTCTCCATGATCTCACGTGGAATAGGCACCAGCTTCATCTTGATTTTAAACTCGGCCTCCAACGCGTAGCAGTGTTGGCGCAGCTCCATCTCAAACTCCCACGCGAGGCAAAAGACCTCGTGCCCTCCAGCTTGAACCGTAGCCTCCGCCACAGCGCGGGCTTCATCACGAGTAAACAGTCCATCGATGCCATCAACATGGCAGACTGCCCCCGCTTTTCGTCCGTGCAGTAACGGGTTCGGCGGACTGGTCAGGATTTCCGCCTTGAAGAATTCCAAGACGACGCGGCGATGCTCTTCTTCGGCACCGCTGATCCTGTCCTTCTGCCACCATTGCCGCTCATAGCGGCCAAGATTATAAACGTCAAAGGCCCGATACGGCTGGTCGTCATCGTGAAGTAACCGCTGCAATTCGATGAGGCGTTTGCGTGTGGTGTGAATCGAAAATCTACCAAGATCAGACATTAGCCAACGTCGTCCCAGACGCTCCGCTACGGCTCCCGTCGTGCCGCTACCACAAAAGAAGTCAGCCACAAGATCACCTTCGTTGCTGCTGGCTTTGATAATGCGCTCAAGTAGGGCCTCTGGCTTCTGAGTGGAATAGTCGACGCGCTCGTCAGAGGTGTTTCCAAGGCGATCAATGTCCGTCCAATTTGTTGTAACTGGAGAGCCTCCCTTTGTTTCTTCCAATAAGACCTTCAATCCGTCCAACCGAGGTGTCCCGTCCTGCTTCTTTAAAATTCGTCCTTCTACCCACCACGCCTCAAGCTGCTCAAGGGAGGCACCCCAGGAGCGGTTGCTTGGCGGTTTTGAACCTCTCCACTCGAACTGGCGGGATTTACTCTTTGATGAAAAAGTCAGATTTTCCGCCTTGTAGAGACGACCGTCTTCATCGCGTTTGTATCTTGCAAGTTGTGCCTCGCTATATGGGACGTATTGCTCGTTGAACGTGAACTCTTGGGACTTACTGAAAAATAAAATCGTGTCATTGCATCGGGCATAGCCAGCCGTGCGCATGTTGTGCGCAGTCGAACGCTGCCACACAATCTCATTCACCATGCGGTCTGTCCCAAATAAATCTTCCATGATGAGCCGCACCGCACTGTTCACACGCGGGTCACAGTGGACGTAGATGCTCCCTTTTTCCGACAAGAGCTCCTTCATCAGTGTTAGCCGCTCGAATATCATATGAAGGTAGGAGTCGGTGCCTTTGCCCCACATGTCGCGGTACGCGACCATTTCGAGAGTGGACTGGTCTTTACCGACTGTCTCCTTGCCCTCGCCGATAGGCACGTCCATCGTGAAGTCCGCGCCCACGTAGAAGGGCGGGTCGATATAGATGAGGTCGATGCGGCCCTTGAACTCCTTGAGCAAGCTGGCCATGACGAGCTTATTGTCGCCCCAAATGAGTCGGTTGCGGAAGTCGTCGCGCTTCTTGCCGCCAAGCTGCTTCTCGAACAGCTCCAAATTTCCCGCCGCCGCCGCTCGCTGCCGAGGCTCATCCACCGTCTCAATCTTCTGCATTGGCATCGCGCACGCCGCGACATCCACCTCGCGGCGATTACCAAACTCGTCGTATTTCCCATCCCACACCAACTCGGTGCGCATCTTAGAGAGTGGATGAGGATTCGTAGGTCCCCAGTGAAAAGCGTTTTTGGTTTCGTCCATGTTATTTTTTGCTCCGATTTGAGAGGATGTAGTGAGTTGCGCTGGAGTGTCCCTTGTGCACGAGAATCTTCTCCAAAATGGCGCGGTTAAAGAAGGTGATAGCCTGATCATATTCGATGCCCGTCAGTTCGCGCAACTTCGAGTTTCGAATCGAGAGATTTGTTTTTAGGAAAACAAGGGCAGCATCCATGCAACGCGTGAACGTCTCCTCTGAGAGTCTTGTGCGCGAGTCAGTTGAAGGTTTCGAATTCATGTCGTTGTCAGTTTTCTAGATTCATGGGACACCGAACTGCCATCGCGCGTTGTCGTTCAAACGAGTTGGAGTCGTTGAAGGGGGGCCATCACGTAGTCGGCGCGGTCGAGGTGGTAGTCGCTTTTCGGGGCGCGGAAGGATTTGTTGAGTTCGTCGGATGTGGTGAGTTTGGTCACGGGAAAAAAGTAATATGGTTAAGCATTATTTAATGGAGAAAACGGCTTAAAGGCAAAGCCTTATATTCGGGAAGTAATAAAAGAGGTTATTTTACAAAAACCTTTGCCATCCGGTTAATCTTTGCGGTTAAAGGTGGAGTATGTCTTTTGTCGCTTTTGCGCCTGCCAAGATTAATTTGCTGCTCGCCATTACCGGGGTGCGGGCGGATGGGTTTCATTCGCTGGTGAGCTTGGTGGCTCCGATTGGGCTGGGGGATACGTTGACGCTGACAGTGGATAAGGCTGGCTCGTCCGGAGTCGATACGCTGGTCTGTGATTTTCCGGGGGTGCCGACGGATGGGACAAATCTGGTGCTAAAGGCGGTGGCAGCTTTCCGGGAGAAGTATCTGGCATTGCCGGCAGTGCACTTTGTGCTGGAGAAGCGGGTGCCGCATGGCGCGGGACTGGGCGGCGGGAGTTCGGACGCGGCGAGCGCGTTGACCCTGCTGAACGAAGCGACCGGAAAGCCTTTGAATCACACAACGCTGGTGGAATTGGCGGCGCGGCTAGGGTCGGACTGTCCGTTGTTTCTCGACGGAAAGCCTGTGATCATGCGCGGGCGCGGGGAGCAGGTGGAGCAATTAAAACCTGCCGAAATTGAAGCCTTGCAGGGACGGCGGTTGTTGCTGTTCAAGCCCGCGTTCGGGGTGTCCACGGCGGAGGCCTACGGTGCGATGAAAGCGGCGAAGGGGGCGTATTATATTCCCGAAGCGGACGCGGAGGCGATGCTGGCAGCGTGGCGGAAGGCCCCGGAGGGTGCGCCGTTGCCGTTATTCAATAACATGGAGCGTCCGGTATTTGAGAAGCATCTGGCTTTGCCTGCCTTGTTGAATCAGTTGCGGGAGGAATTCGGATTGGAACCCCGGATGAGCGGGAGCGGGAGCGCGTGTTTCGCGTTTTTGCCGGAGGGGATGGCAGCGGAGCCGGTGATAGTGGCGATCAAGCAGGCTTGGGGGGAGAGTGCGTTTGTGTGTGAGACGGAGTTGGGGTGAGGTCGTTGCAGAGGGGGAAGGGGCAACGCGTCAAAGGGGACGTTTTAAATTACGAATGGAGAATTACGGATTACGAATGGGAAGTTTCTTTCTCTCTTCTTTACTTGTCCTGTTGTTTTTCCCGTATCCGGATATCTGTGGTTTATTTTTTCTGATCTGTCCTCAGCTCAAAACGGGTGGCACTGCTGGCGAGTCCGTTTTCCGCAAGGGTGATCAGGCAACCATTGAGCCGGACATCCTCCTCGGCCACGGGAAACCGGCGCGGCATTCCGTCCAGAAAACGCCCGATTACCGAGGCAATGTCCCGGCCCAAAACTCCTGTGTGCGGTCCGCACATGCCGGCATCGGATTGGTAAGCGGTACCCTTGGGCAGTACGGTTACATCCGCAGTGGCGACATGGGTGTGGGTTCCGATGACGGCAGTGGCCCGTCCATCAAGATACCAGCCCAGGGCGATTTTTTCCGAAGTGGCCTCGGCGTGGATTTCAACCAGTGCGTAGTCGTATTGTCCGGTTAATTCCCGCAAGATCCGGTCGGAGGTTTCAAAGGGGCAGTCAGCCTTGGGGCCCATGAACTGACGGCCCAATACGGTAAATACCAGCAACCGCGTGCCATCGGCGGCAGTGGACAGTAGATAGGTTGCGCCAGGGCATTGCCTAGGGAGGTTGGCCGGGCGGCAAATCTGCGGGGTTTGGGCGATTTCGTTCTCAAACCCGCGTTGATCCCAGACATGATCGCCCAAGGTGATTGCATCGACTCCCGCCCCGGCCAGCTCCGTGGCGATGCTCCGCGTGATCCCAGAACCTCCGGCGGAGTTCTCACCATTGACGACCACCCAGTCAAGCCCGAGCGATGCGCGGAGTTCGGGCAGCCGGGCCTTGACCAACTCGCGCCCCGGTGCGCCGACGATATCCCCCAGGAACAAGATTTGTTTCATGCCGGATAGAAAGAGGCAAGGGCATCGCCGCGGCGAGAATTTTTCGATCGGGAGGTTTTCTTTGTTTTGCTCTTCCA
>JAITVQ010000206.1 GCA_031285745.1 Puniceicoccales bacterium
AGTGGCTTTATGGCATGTTAATGGATATGGTGTTTATGCCTCTTTCGGTGAAATCGGGTGAAATTCCAGCTTTGAACATCTGGCCTTCACTGCTCGTAAAATAAATTTGCTAATATAGGAGATGGACAATGGGTTACGCGTTATTTTGCCTGTTGAGTAATTAGGGTTTTTGATGTAATTTTCCTTGCCTATCCATGAACTATTTTAGATACTCTCCGCGATTTCTTACTACTATGAAAACATATAAAAATACTGACGGTAATTCAGGTGTATCGACATACGAATATGGCAAGGATTGGATTCGGATTCGTTTCAAAAATGGAACTACTTACGAATATCGTTCTGCGAAAATAGGTGTTCATCACTTGGACCAAATGAAGCAATTGGCGGATTTAGGTAATGGCCTGAATGCGTACATAAACAATCATCCGCGAATAGAAAAGGGGTACTCTGCCAGGGTTTAAAATTTTCTCATATATTTTTCATCATACTTCTTTATTTGCAAAAAACCGCCGGCGATTATCCGGCGGTTTCTTGTTTGAAAAACAGGATAGAGTATATCCCGTTATTTCACGCTGTCGGCGGGAACAATGGTCACGCTTTCGATTTCAATGCGCTGGGTCGGGGTGGATTTTTCTCCACCGGGTCCCATGGACGTAGGAGTTCCGGCGATTTTTTCCAACACATCATCCCCTTTGATGACTTCGCCGAAGGCGGTGTAATTGCGATCAAGAAATCCGGCGTTGCCATGGCAGATGAAGAATTGGCAGCCTGCGCTATCGGGCTGCGCCGCCCTGGCCATGGATAGGACTCCGCGCTGGTGGGATTTGTTGTTGAACTCGGCCTTGATCTTGTAGCCGGGATCTCCGGTGCCTGGGATTCCCGTTGCTCCGGCCTTGGTGTTGGGGCAACCGCCCTGGATCATGAATCCCTTGATGATTCGATGGAAGGCTGTGCCGTTGTAAAATCCCTCGTTGGAGAGTTTCTTGAAATTCTCAACCGTCTTGGGGGCGACGTCGGGCCAGAAGGCGATGACCATTTCGCCTGCCGAGGTTTTCATGATGGCTACTTCTTTGTCTGAACTCATGGAATAATGGATGGGTGTGTTGGTGAAAAGTTCGGTGTGCCGGTTTATTTGATGCTGCTGGCAGGAACGATGGTCACGCTTTCAATTTCGACGCGCTTGGTGGGGGAGGAGTTTTCCCCGTTTTTGCCAGTAACAGGGGTGTTGGCGATCTTGGTCAGGACGTCGTCGCCCTTGATGAGCTTACCAAATGCCGTGTACTTGTTGTCGAGGAAGCTGGCATCGCCGTCACAGATAAAGAACTGGCTGCCGGCGCTGTCGGGATGGGCTGATCTCGCCATGGAGAGGACCCCGCGCTGGTGGGATTTGTTGTTGAACTCGGCCTTGATGTTGTAGCCGGGGCCTCCGGTGCCGGGTGTGCCCGTTGCGCCGACCTTGGAATTGGGGCAGCCGCCCTGGATCATGAATCCCTTGATGATTCGATGGAAGGCAGTGCCGTTGTAGAATCCTTCCTTGGAGAGCTTCTTGAAATTCTCGACCGTCTTGGGGGCGACGTCGGGCCAGAATTCGACGACCATTTCGCCTTCCGTTGTCTTTATGACCGCGACTTCCTTGCCATCGCTGGGGGCGGGAGTCGTGGCCGGCGGCGTAGTCGGCTGGGCGGCAGGTGGAGTTGCCTTGCTGGTGTCCGGTGTTGTAGCCGGAGTCTGGGTGGTGGTTTGGGCGGAAGGCTGGGTTTCCTTGGCGGTTTCTTTGCTGCATCCGCCAAAAGCGAACGCGAGACCGAGTGAGAAGAAAAGAAATAGATGTCTCATGTTGGTTGGAGTGATGATAGGTGTAACGTGTTTGAGCAGGTACAGGACAAAAATCGTGATACCGCTGGATGCAACTCGAAACGCCCTTGCCTAGTCCACCTCTCTTGTTACAACATCACATCATAATGCTTGTTCATGTAAACGATGAGCCCAAGGAGGTCCCTCAATCCGCGACATTGGCGGAGTTGGTGGAAGGGCTTGCGTTGCGCTCACTGGACGGGGTGGCCGTGGCTGTAAATGAAATGGTTGTGCCTCGTCGTGATTGGATTACACGTCAACTTCAGGATGAGGATAGATTGATCATCATCCATGCAACCCAGGGAGGCTGACGGTGGCATTGAAGAAATTATTCCGGTGGATGTTGGGACAAAAGACATCGGCCGGGTTAGATAGTGATTCTGACGGCAGACCTTTCTCAGTGGTTATTTCCACGGCGGGGGAGTTTTCCAACGAGCAGAAGATTGCCTGTCGCCTGATTGATGCCGGACTTTCGCGTTTCCATTTGCGCAAGCCCGACATGTCTCCTGTCGAAATGCACCGCTGGGTGGAAAAAATCCCCAAGGATTACCGCCAACGTATCGTTGTTCATGCCAACCCGGACGTTGTTCGGGATATGGATCTTGGGGGCCTTCATCTCCGGGCGGCTCAACAGCGTCCCCGGCAGTGGCCCAAGGAGATTCCTGTCAGCCAGTCCTGCCACTCGTTCAACGAACTCTCCTCTTACGCCCGCCATTGTGCCTACGCGACACTTGGCCCGGTATTCCCCTCCATTTCCAAGAACGGCTACATCCCGCAACGCACACCCGAGGAATACGCCATCATCAACGAATGCTGGCAGGATGATGAAAAAGGGTGCCCGGTCCTGGCATTGGGTGGCATTACCGTGAAAAATATCTCGAGACTGGGTGAACTTGGCTTTGCCGGGTTTGCCGTTGTCGGTTCCGTCTGGGAACAGAAGAAGCCGGTCGAGGCCTTCCGTGCGCTTCTGAAGGAATGGAAGTAACGGGGAGGTATCCTTTTGTATGCTACGCATTGCTGATCGCACCTTTGAATCCCGGCTCATGGTGGGCACGGGAAAATATGCCTCCGGGAAAATCATGGCGGAGAGCATTGCCGCCTCCGGGTCGCAGATTGTCACCGTATCCATAAAAAGAATACAGTTCGGGAAAAAAGAGGACTCCATCTTGGGCTGTCTTGACCGCGAGCGTTGCCTGCTTTTGCCCAATACCTCGGGCGTGCGCAATGCGCGTGAAGCAGTATTTGCCGCCCAGATGGCCCGCGAGGCGCTTGAGACCAATTGGCTCAAACTGGAAATTCATCCGGATCCCAAGTGGCTTATGCCCGACCCGGTGGAAACCCTCTCGGCCTGCGAACAACTTGCCGGGCTTGGGTTCAACGTTCTTCCCTACATTCATGCCGATCCGGTGCTGGCAAAACGCATGGAGGAAGCCGGGGCCGTCGCGGTCATGCCGCTTGGTGCTCCCATTGGCAGTAATCTTGGGCTGCGGACGCGTGACTTTATCCAAATCATCATTGGGCAGGCCAAGGTCCCTGTGATTGTGGATGCCGGATTGGGGGCGCCCTCGCATGCAGCCGAGGCCCTGGAGTTGGGCGCAGATGCGGTGCTGATCAATACCGCTCTGGCCACGGCCGCCGACCCGGTCGCGATGGGGAAGGCGTTTAAGCTGGCTGTCGAGGCGGGTCGCCTGGCGTTTGAAAGCGGGATGCCCTCTGCGGGAAACATTGCATCTCCCACTTCACCAACAACCTCATTAACGGCTTTTCTGGACTGATGGGGTAGATGTTTTTGGTCGGCAGGCTTTATGCCACACTTGCTTGCCAGTTGGGAATTTTGTGTCTAACATTTCCTCAATGAAAAAGTTTCTCCCTGTTGCATCGTTGTTCCTTGTCGCATGTGTATTTGCCGGGTGTGCCGCCTCAGACACGGCGTCCATCCCCAGGACTGTGGCGGTTACGAAATCGACCAACGGGGGTATGATCACGCTGAATAAGGGAGACGCACTGACTGTTACCCTTGATGGCAACCCGACCACAGGTTACCGGTGGGAATACATTGCCGGAAAGGAAGCGATTCTTTCTTTGCAAGGTGATCCGCAATTCAAGCCTGCGAGTTCGGCTATCGGATCGCCAGGCGAAGTGACTTTTAATTTCAAGGCAAGGCAGTCTGGAAGTCAATCGCTGGAATTGGTTTACGGGCGGTCCTTCGAAAAAGACCAGCCACCCTTGGCAGCTTACAAGGCCAAGGTGATGGTGAGATAGGTTGAATGGCCGGGGACGGTGGCGGGGCAGTGCGGGGTCGGTTGTTTTGTCGCGCCCAATGCTGATGCCGCAGGTGGGTTTTCTCCTGCTATTGACTTGATCCGAAATACCGGGCTACGGTTTTTCATCCTACTGCATGTTTAGCTATTATGTTATCGGTGCTGCGATTCTGATTTCCATCGGTATTGCCGGATGGTTGCTAAGAAGGTATTTATTAAGAAAGAAGGCTTGGCGTACCTATAACGATGCCCCTTTCCCGCCAGCCTGGATCAGGATATTACGGCTGCGGGTACCGCTTTACAGCCGCTTGCCCTCGTCGTTGCGGGAGAGGTTTCACCGGCATGTAAAAGTCTTCCTCTCCCAGAAAACCTTTACGCCGTGCGGCGGGTTCAAATCCGTCAATGACACAATGGCTGTCGCGATTGCCGGGCATGCTTGCATTATGCTTTGCGGCAGTGACGGGG
>JAITVQ010000275.1 GCA_031285745.1 Puniceicoccales bacterium
AACTAACTCTGCCAGTTGCACGGACATTTCCGCGTTCCGCGGAAAGACCAGTGCTAAAAGCTCTCATACCAATGCAAAGCGCGGAAGTTACTCTGCTAATTGCATTGGTGGTTCCGCGACCCGCGGAAACTACTCTGCAGTTGGGAATAACTACTTTGCGAGCGACGAAAAGGGCAGATTATCAGGCACAAGGAGCGCAGAAGACAAACTGGAGAAGCCGGATGACCTCAAACTAAGCCCCGAGGTTACACACGTATTTTCAACAAAGTGCACTTTTTTATTGAAAATGAGACGCGCAATCAATAACTGACTTACAAATGAGCCTCAATCGCAATAACCCGGTAAGCCTGCTTCAAGCATGGCAGGAGCTACAAGCAAAAGAACCTCGCATCTACACCCGTGATGCGGCTGCAAAATTGGGGGTCTCTGAAGCAGAGTTGATTGCCCTGCGTTGTCCTGAAAGCGCATATCGGCTCAAAATCGACAGCCTCACCACCCTACTTAATGAGGCCATGAAATTCGGCCAAGTCATGTTCATCGTCCGGAATGAAGCGGCGGTTCTGGAGATGGACGGCCAATTGGTGTTTGAGGCAAAAGATCATTACATATCGGGAACCAGCAAAGAAATCCTGCTGGCAGTAAGTCCCAAGCAAATAGGCTCTGCGTTTTCGGTACACGCCGAGGAATGGATGAAGCGCGGCATCCTGTTTTTTGACGAGGCTGGGGATTCCGTTTTGAAGGTCTACTTCAGGGACAACAGCAAAACTGCCGAAATAGACGAATGGCTGGGCGCTTGGAAATGCGCAGAGCAGGTGCAAACATTGAAGGTTTCTTCTCCTGACAAATCCTCCGCCACCAAAGAAGGCGACCATCACCACTGCAATTGCGAGAACTCCGCCACGAGTATTCCGGTGGAAAAGAGTTACAAGCCCTTGTTGGAATCCGCAACCCAAGCAGGCGATAGCGTCACATTAAGCCTGTGCAACACAGGATGTCATTTCAGCGTGACAGCAGCCATCAAGAAAGTCGCAGCCATGGGCCCTTGGTTTAACATACTCGACGATGAACTTCACTTGCACTTGCGCGAAAATGCGGTCGCCAGTGCTTCAGTTTCCTCTGATTCCCCTACCCAATCGACAAAGCTGGCCCTCAAGGATGCGTCCGGGAAAACAATCCTGAGAATTCGCGTCTCCAGTGAGAGCCAATCGGCCAAGGCATTGCTCGGATAACCGGTTCATTAATTAACGAAGAGTACCATGAACACGCGTTGTTTACTCTCGGCATTTCTCTGCATGATAATGTCGGCAGTCTTTGCCGAGGAGCCAGCGGCATCACAAACCAAGGAACGCCTAGTCGTGATGGGGGGCCCCATCACCGAAATCGTTTTTGCCTTGGGGGGTGAGAAGGATATCGTGGGCGTCGACAAGACCAGCCTGTATCCAGCTCGTGCCCAGAAATTCCCGCAAGTAGGCGTGGTCCGGGCAATCTCCCCCGAGGGTGTCCTGAGCATGAACCCGACCAAAATCATCTCATCCTCTTCGCTGGGACCACCTGCCGCGGCATCCCAACTAAAGGCGAGTGGAATTCCCCTGGTACTCGTGGACAATCCGAAATCCGAGAAGTCCCTGATGGAAGCCATCGCGACCTTGGGCAAGGAAATCAATCGCGAGAAGGAAGCCGAGGAGTTAATCAAGAAACTTACGGACGAACTGGCTGTCGTCAATGAGCTGGCTTCCAAACAAACCTCCCCCAGGGTAATATTTCTCATGGGAATGGCTGGCTCCCTGTCGGCCGCAGGCGAGGAAACACAAGCCGGTGGAATCCTGAGCATGGCTGGAGGGAAAAATATTTTCTCGGGTTTCCGCGGTTACAAACCCGTCTCCGAGGAAGCAATCTTGGAAGCAAAACCGGACTTCATCCTGGTGGCGAATCATACGTCCCAGGGTGATGTATCGGCTCCCGATGATCCGAAGAAGCTTCTGCAAAAATTCGGTTTCAAAAGCGTCAATGCCTTGGAAAAAACCAAAATCGTTCCGATAGACATGGGCGAGTTCCTCATAATTGGCCCTCGCACGGGAGAAACTGCTTTAAAATTGGCCAAGATTTTTTCGAAGCCCGCTGATACTGCTGGAAATTAACCGGAGATGGACGAAGCCGTTTCCATCACCCAAAGCCGGATGAACGAGTTCAAGGCAAGCAGTGCGATCCGTCGGCGTAATCGCGTATGGGCGCTCCGGGCACTCTTGGCATTGATTTTCATGGCATCCTTGGTGTCGCTGACCATCGGGCCGATGTCATTATCGCTGCAGAAAGTATCCTTGATTGTGCTGGAAAAATTCCATCTGGCTTCGACCGCCGACCTGTGCACAGATGCCGAGAGAATCGTCGTCTGGAATATCCGTTTTACGCGCACCCTGCTGGCGGTCCTAATCGGCGGAGGGCTGGCCATGGCGGGAGCCTCGATGCAGGGAGTTTTCCGTAATCCGCTGGCCGACCCTGGAGTCATCGGGGTTTCCGGCGGCGGAGCCATCGGGGCAATTGCCATGATTGTGCTGGGGATGCGTTACCTTCCGCCCGGCCTCACCTCGCAATTCTCGCTCTACTTGGTGCCGTTGGCTGCCATGGCAGGAGCCATCCTGATGACCTTGCTCATCTATCATCTGTCATTGCGGCGCGGACAGGTGGACTTGATTTCAATGCTGCTGGTGGGAATCGCCATCAACGCCATCGGCGGCGCATTCATCGGCCTCGTCTCGGCATTCATCGCCACGGCGGAGGAATTGCAGACCGTGACATTCTGGACGATGGGTTCGCTGAATCGCGCAACCTGGGACCTGATTATTTCAGCGGCAATTTTTGTGGTACTCCCCATGGTGATTTTGCCCCGTTATTCGCGGGCCTTGAATGCTCTCGCACTGGGCGAGGAAGATGCCGCACACTTGGGAATAGACGTCCGCAAAACCAAACGCGGGCTGATCGCCCTTTCGGCATCTCTGATTGGGGCAACCGTGGCCCTGTGCGGGATGATTGGTTTCATCGCCCTGGTTGCGCCACACATTGTCAGGACAGCATTGGGCGCAGATCACAGATTTCTGCTGCCTGCCTCGGCACTGCTGGGTGCGGCACTGCTCTTGTTGGCCGACATGGTATCGCGGACCATCGTAGCCCCAGCCGAGCTTCCGATCGGCATTCTGACCGGGTTGTTTGGCGCCCCCGTATTTCTTTCGCTGATTATCAAAAGAAACCGTCGCTGCTAATATCCATGCTGGCCGTCTCCGACATTACTCTCATTCGCTCCGGGAAAAAAATCCTGGATAACGTGTCGGCATCTTTTACGCCGGGCGAAACAAGCGCCATTTTGGGACCCAATGGCGCCGGCAAATCAACATTGCTGAAAATCATCAGTGGAGTCATTGAGCCCGACCACGGGGCAGTGTCGTTGAACGAGCGCCCCCTGAAAAACTACACGTCATCCGAGTTGGCCAAGCAACGCGCATTCCTCGCCCAGGAGTCATCATTGAGTTTTGATTTCAGCGTGGAGGAAGTAGTGGTCCTCGGACGAATTCCTCACCTGAGCGGATGGGAAAGCGAGAATGACTGGGAAATTTGCGAATGGGCGCTCAACGCCGTGGAAATGTCCGACTTCCGCTGCCGCCGGTTCATGACCCTCTCGGGCGGAGAAAAACAACGCATCCATCTCGCCCGGGTACTCGCCCAATTGGAAGGCAACAAAGCCAGCATCGAATCTCCGCGCTGGCTGCTATTGGATGAGCCAACCTCTGCCTTGGACTTGCGTCACCAGCATTCCACATTGGCAATGGTAAAGCGGTTCGCCTTGGAATACGGCTTTGGGGTCCTTGTCGTATTGCATGACTTGAACCTGGCCATGCGCTATACCGACAAGATCCTATTGCTACACCACGGACAAGTCTCTGCCAACGGCCCGACCCGGACCACGTTGACCGCCCGGAAAATTGCTGAAGTTTACGATATCCACGCCCGGATTTTTTGTGAATCCGAATGCGCGTGCCCCTTTATCCAAACGGAAATCCCGAGTCTGTAGAGATCGGGCTATCACTAACCATAATCAGATAAAAAAATTTCCTTATATAATGAAACCAAGTCTCAATATCGTGAAAACAAAATCCCTGCTGCTTGCCGCAGCCACC
>JAITVQ010000284.1 GCA_031285745.1 Puniceicoccales bacterium
GCAATTACGTCGCAATCCATGATACCACCAAAGATGTTAACGAAGATTCCCTTTACGTTTTTGTCGCTGAGGATGATTTTGAAGGCGGATGCCACTGCGTCCTTGGAAGCGCCACCACCGACATCAAGGAAGTTGGCAGGATTGCCGCCATAGTGCTTGATGATATCCATGGTGGACATCGCAAGTCCGGCACCATTGACGAGACAGGCGATATTACCGTCGAGAGCGATATAGCTAAGACCGTATTTGGAAGATTCGACTTCCTTGGGATCCTCTTCGTTGAGATCACGCAGCGCAACCACGTCGGGATGGCGGAAAAGTGCATTGTCATCAAATCCGACCTTGGCGTCGAGGGCGACGAGCTTGTCATCGGGAGTCGTGATGAGCGGGTTCACCTCGACCATCGAGCAGTCTTTTTCCCAGAAGAGATTATAAAGTCCGGTGATGAGTTTGCCGAATTGCTTCATCAGGTCACCCTTGAAGCCAAGGGCAAAGGCCACTTCGCGCTTCTGGTAATCCTGAAGTCCGACAGCCGGATCGACGCGTACCTTGACGATCTTATCCGGGGTGTTTTCGGCAACGGTTTCGATATCCATGCCGCCCTCGGTGGAGGCGACAATGACCGGGCGCGAGGTGGCACGGTCCAACAGGATGGCGAGGTAATACTCCTTCTTGATATCGGAGGCCTCGTTGAAATAGATGGTCTGGACCTTGCGTCCTTCCGGGCCGGTCTGCTTGGTGACAAGGGTATTGCCCAGCATCTTGGCCGCAACTTCCTTGGCTTCCGCCTTGGACTTGACCAGCTTGACACCACCCTGATAGCCATCGGTGAAGGTGCCCTTGCCGCGTCCACCGGCATGGATTTGTGACTTTACGACGACAACACCCTCGGGCAATTGAGCAAGGGCCGCATCGAAATCAGCAGCGGTTTGTGCGGGGTAGCCCTTTGGGACGGCCACTCCAAAATCAGCGAATAATTGTTTCGCCTGGTATTCGTGAATGTTCATGAGAGTTTTTGAAAAGAGTTTTAACCGCAGATAACGCGGATATTTAAGGATGTTTCACTAGGCAGCAGCGTTTTTCCGGTATTCATTGGCAATGCGCTTCCACTGCAACCGAGCTTCCTTGAAGCTGATCAGCAGTGCAACCTCAAGTCCGGTTATATTCAAGTAGCCAAGCATCTGGGCAACGTGGGTTTCATTAAAAGCAGTAACAACTTTGGCATCTACGATTACTTTTCCATCAATAATCAAGTCGGGAATAAGCTCCCCGATTAATTTCCCCTCATAGAATACCGAGTGTCGTTTTTGTTGTTCAATTCCATATCCCCGTTTTCCCAGTTCGATTACCAGCGCATTCTCGTAAAGTTTTTCATCAAGACCCGGTTTAAGATTATTCAATACCTGCATCGCTGCCCCGATGATATTCTTCGTCAGTTCTTCGTGCTGCATTGAATCATTATCCCCCTATTATCCGAGTAATCCGCGGTAAAAAAATAAAATCAGACTTTCTGCAAATCGGCTTCTTTCGCTTTGAGTGCCTTGTCGATTTCAGCAATCCACTTCTCGGTATTGGTCTGGATTTCCTTTTCGACGCGTTTGAATTCGTCTTCGGAAATTTCCTTCTGGCCTTTCTTAAGTATTTCGAGGGTCTCGCGACGAGAATTGCGCACACGGACACGACCTTCCTCGGCCAGACGATGGGCAACCTTGATCAAATCAGCACGCCGTTCGCCCGTAAGCTCCGGAACAGGGCAGCGAATGATGTTGCCTTGGGGAACAGGATTGAAGCCGAGATTGGCGGCTTGGATGCCTGAGACGATATCCTTGGCAGCACCTTTGTCGAAAGGTTGGATAACAATGCTGCGGGAGTCAGGAGTGGTAATGGCGGCAATATCCTTGAGACGCATCTGGCTGCCGTAAACTTCCACCACTACATTTTCCACCATCGAAGGTTGTGCCTTGCCAGTGTTCAATCCACTAAATTCATGCAGGGTATGCTCAACGGTCTTTTTCATGGCAAGAGAACCGTCAGCGGCGATTTTTTTGGTATCCATACGATAAAAGTAAGTGTTGGGACTGAGTAAGAGTGATTTGAGAGCTAATGTTAAATAAGAAATGTTTTTGAAAGGGCGAGAAATATGTAACGCTTAAATTCAGGCACTCTGGATAAAGTTGGTATTCTTATGGGCTAGATTAGCTTATAATCCTTAGCTAACCAGTGTTCCGACTTTTTCCCCCAGCAAGGCCCGGCGAATAATGCCGGGCTCATTCATGGAAAACACCAGTATAGGCATGCGATTGGCCTGACAGAGCGCAAATGCCTCGGCATCCATCACCCCTAGGCGTTTCTGCAGGGCTTCATCGTAACTGAGCGTATCGTAACGGGTGGCATCTTTGTGCTTCATTGGGTCTTTGTCATAGATCCCGTCCACCTTCGTCGCCTTGAAAATAATATCCGCCTGGATTTCATTGGCCCGTAAAGCAGCCGCATAATCGGTAGTGCAATAAGGGTTGCCCGTGCCTGCCACAAAAATAACGGCGCGTCCCCTCTCGAGATGACGCACCGCACGGCGTTGGATAAATGGTTCGGCGATTTTGTCCATCGGGATTGCCGTTTGCACTCGAACCTCAATCCCATTCTTTTCCAGACAATCCATGATGGCCAACCCATTGATAACCGTGGCCAACATGCCCATGTTGTCGCCTGTGGTTCGATCGGTACCATTATTTTTCATCCCGGCAAGACCTCGGAAAATATTCCCGCCACCCACAACCAGTGCGATTTGCACCCCCAATGAATTGATCTCTCTTAATTCTGACACCAACCGGGTTAATATGCCGGGATCAATGGGGTCTCCTGTCTTATGATTCTTTAATGCTTCTCCGCTGAGTTTGAGGACTATTCGCTTAAACTGTGTCTGAGTTTCGTTTGGGTGCATGCAGGAAATAAGCTTATGACCTTTTGACGGTATCTCGTCAATAGTCGGCTTACAACTCTGCTATTTCAGAGGCATTTTAGCACACCAGTCTTTGATAAAACCTGCTTTTTCCAAGTAATCCAGGGTTTCCCGTTCTGCCAACCGCATTGCCGCCCTCGGCCCCTCGGATAAATCATCATGTCCCGCCAAATGCAGCCAACCGTGCACCAAATACAGCAAAACCTCACTGGCCATATCAGAGCCATGCTTGGGGGCCTCCCGTCTGGCCTGATCGATGCAGACGCAAATTTCCCCGGCAAAGGATTCCCCTGCCCCGTTGTCTTCATCGTCTCCGGGAAACGTAATCACATCAGTCGGAGTCGGATCGTCCAAAAAATCCGCGTGCAACTGTATCATTTCCGCGTCACCCAAGAATACGATGGACAATTCGCCCGCAGGAATCTGCCAACGTTCAAATTCATCCAACAGCACAAACAAGCTGCGTAATAGCCGGGCCGGGGCACGAAAGCCTTTATGCCTGCTGCTTGCCTGGATTGATCGCATGCTAGGGAGCTCCGGTTGTAGCTGCAGGTGCTGACTTGGACGCAGGACGTACTTCCCCGGGATATTCCACGCGATGGTGAAGCATATTGGTCAGCGAAAATTTCAGACTGGCCCGAATGCGCTGCACTTCCCGGAATGAAAGCGGACAAAGGTCAAGCTGTCCGTCCGCAATCCGGCTCGTGATCAGCGTATCCACCAATTCCTCCACTGTCTGTGGTGTCACCTTTTTCAACGAACGGGACGCCGCCTCGACACTGTCGGCAAAGAGGATAACTGCAGCTTCCTTGGTGCGCGGGCGGGGTCCGTCGTAACGAAATACCCGTTCATCAACGCTACGAATACCCTCGGCAGATACGTTCGTCGGAGCCGGGTTGCTTCCCGGCTGTGTGGCGGGAAACGGGAGGCGCGATTCCACCGATGCCTTCTGACAGGCCTTATGGTAGAAAAATTGGATCAAGCCTGTTCCGTGATGTTGCTCAATCACGTCAATAATCACCCTTGGCAGCGAATACTCCTTGGCGATCTCCACGCCCTCCCGGACATGGCTTTTGATGATCAGTGCGCTCATCGAGGGACTTAACCCCTCGTGCGGGTTCATTCCGGGTCGCTGGTTTTCAACAAAATATTCCGGTTTAACCATCTTCCCCACATCGTGGTAAAGTGAGGCACACCGGCAAAGCAGTGAATTCGCGTCGATTTGCAAAGCCGCCCGTTCAGCCAGGTTCGCTACCATTACACTATGATGAAATGTCCCCGGAGCAATTAGCTGCAACTTTCGTAACAAAGGATGATTATAATCCGTCAACTCCAGCAAGGTAACGTCCGTGGTAATCTTGAAAAAATTCTCCAATAATGGCAAAATCCCCACCACGAACATCCCTGTCAAAAGACCGCTTAGCAAACATCCGGAAGTCTGCCAAAGCAGGGCCTCCCATCGCATCTCGCTGCTCACGCAAATCACGAACACCGGGATGGTCACAGCAATCCCTGAGAAAAATCCGGCCCGGACCACCCCGCTTCGATTGCGTGTTCCCCGGCTGAAATATATCCCGATCAAACACGCTAATGTCGAAATCAACAGCACATCCAAGCTTCTGCCCAGCATCACCGAGCTAAACCCGCACACGATCAATGTAGCCAGCACCGCCATATGGGTGCCCACCAATATCGTTACCAAGATCGCAGCCAAGGCCGGGGGCGCCAGCCAGAATAAAAACTCATTCCCGGAAAATGTCTGGATTACGGTTTGCGACTCGCTGAAATCCAACACGAGGCGAATTAATCCCAAGTTCAGCAACACTATCAATGCAGTCAGGGTCATGGCCCTGCGTTTTCTGGGGCCCGGAGGAATCGCGACCCGGATATACAGCCCCGCCACAAACATGATCGAGAATGCCACCAGGATGTTTTCCAACAACGCCTGTGTAAAACCATAGCCCGAGGCGGAGTGGGAAGCCAGTTGCTTGCGAAACGCATTCCACCGTTCCACAACAGCAGGCGTATTCTTCATCCCGCGTTCCGTCAGTGGATCACCTTTCTTCACTTCCACCACGACATCCTTCACCTTGGCAATCGCCTCCTCCTGCCGCTTCTGGGTTGCCACATCGTCGATTTGTATATTCGGCTGCAAACCAGGGCGAAAAATATCAACTAACGCCGCTGTCATCGCACTCTGTTCCCGGAGACTGAAAAACTCCCTTGATGCGATTGAATCAAGATTATCCCGTAAATTTCGCGAGGCGGTATAATTATCCACACTCCGATCAAAATAAATCCGCACATCCCCCTGTCTTTCATATATGCCGTTTTTCAACAACACTTCCACGACCGAGAGAGCATCCTTCATTACCCGCGTAAAATTCTCCTTGTCCGGCTCCATATCCACTATTCGTGCCAAATCATCCGAAATTCGCTCAGGAATGCCGGGCAATTGTGATTGAATAATCAACTGATTGCAGGCCGCCACCAATTCCGCCTTCGGCAATAACTTCAACTCATCAAAATGCTCCCCGACCTTGGTAATGAATTCCTTATAGCTCCCCAAAGCCACCTGTGACTCCTCAAAAGCCACCCGATACACCGGTACCGTTCGGCGTCGTGCCTGCTCTATCTGCAAATCCTTCTGGTATTTGCTGGTATACGAAAAATCAAACGGAGCCTCGAAACGCACCTTCGACTCAGCATCCTTGATCAATACCGGCAAGTGCGGAGGTCGACCCCAGAAACAGATTAGTACCAACAATATCGCCAATATAATCAACACTACTGCTTCCCAAAAAACCGGGGGAATATGGTACCATGGCATATCCACGCCATCGTCTACGACACGGCGCACCATTGCCATATCCTCCCTGCGATGCTTCTTTCGCTCAAAGAGACCCATAAAAGATAAACAATAAAAGATATAAAACAATCCTCACACTGCAAGCCTATCTGAGCCTCAATCCAAGAGGCCGAAACAGTATCGCTATAAGAAATTCCCCGGAGAACTCGATATGCGGATATCAGACCGGGTATGCATCGCCACTTTCGTCATACTTTATCTTAATGAGTCCTGCCCCTCGCCGTAAGATATAACACGATAAAAACATGCGCGAGGGAAATATCCCATTCGCGCATGTTCCAAACTATTGTCCGTTTTTGGACAAAATCCGAATTATCCTCTCCGGCGGCGTAAAATCATCATCCCGCCAATCAGGGCAAGGCCGGCAAACGCATAAGTCGAGGGCTCTGGAACCGCAGTAACATCAATCGTATGATTATCTACCCAAGTATAACCAGCCAACCCGGAGATGGTGATGTTATTTTGATAATCATAGCTCGTGTTTCCGAACAAAACAGAGCCAACATCAAAACTACCGGTACCCAATCCCAGACCTGCCAGATACAAGGTAGCCCCGTCCAGGGTAAGCGTCCCGCTAACACCAAGCATTGAGCTGCCATCGGCAAACTCAATGGCGGCGCCAAGGGCGGTTAAATCCGTTATCCCCGTCACGGCAATCCCATCGACCACAAGGGTTGCGCCGCTTTTCAATTCCACGGCACCGGCACCAAGGGCAGAAGCATGGGCGACTTTCAACGTGGTCCCGGCATAAACCACGGTGCCCCTCGTATAAACATTCGCGCCTGAAAATGTAAAGGTACCTCCGCCTTTCACTTCAACTGTTGCATTCCCGGAAATCGCGTTTTGCACATTATATCCATCGGAACGGTTAAAAACCAAAAATCCCCTGTTTCCTGTCATGGTTATCGCGCCCGTTCCCAGCGTTCCAGTCGTCCCACCATTGCCGACATTTAAATAGGCGTCATAAGAAGATGACGATTCAAAGGAGGTCGAGCTATGACTACTGTCTCCCAACACTGTCAAATGTCCGCCATCTGTTTTTCTAAGATCACCGTCGGTTACGCCCTCCCTAACAGTAACGGTTTGATTACTGAAGATTCTCAGGGAAGTTCCACTCACGACTTGCAGTTCCGTTACCGCAAGTGTCGAATTAGTCACAACAAGTGTTCCGCCGCCAAGCCTGAGGCTGCCTTGAAAACCGCTCATATCACCCGCAAGGGTCACATGTCCACCATCTGTCTTTGTCAACAGCCCGGTCCCGGTCAATTTGCCATCAAGCCGAAGCGCGTTATTCCAAGCACTCAAACTATTATAGGCCCTCAAATACCCGCCATTCTCGCCGATTGCGAAGTCATTTGCCAATGTTCTACTCGCGGAGGCCAGAATACCACCACCATTGAGGGTAATCGTATTGGCAGCGTCGAATATGGCCAAGGTCAAGTCGAATTGCACGTATCCACTCGTAATGGAAACTCCTCCACTCAACCCACTGTTATCGCCTGAAAGGGTGAGACACGTCCCACTGCCGCCTCCCCCATCAGACATATTACCCGCGGCAGATATCGCCAACCCGGCAGTACCCGTGATGTTATCTGAAATAGTGCCAGACATGTTGGGTCCGATGGAACCCTGAGTGCCTCCGAAGTCATAATCTCCTGCAAAAGAAGCGGCGGCTGAGGCAAGAAAAGCAAAGGTAATGACAAGTCTCGTTTTCATAGACAATGAACCGTTAGGTTGTAGTGATTGGTTAAACGACCGACAGATGGTAAGGGATAGAATTCACCGTCGATTGATAATAAATCGCAGATCATTTCAATAAAAAACCTACTTACTTTCAATATGTTACAGAATAACAAACCTTTCTCCATACAATAAGCAAATTGAAAAGTCGCTGAAACAGAAGTGTTCCTATAATCAAGGTTGCCATTTTTTAATACAACAACCTGCGTCTAAAATCTTTTCACTGGCCACCATCAAAACTAACCCGCTGCGGAAATCAAAATCTACACCGGAGCAAGCGCCAAGTACAGTGCTCATGCCCTTTGCTAGAAAATAGCAAACGCCACAACTAGTAGTCGTCTCATTTGCTAAATCCTAGCAAGTACCAAGTACACTGTACTTCATGCCTGCTAAACTTTAGCAAACGTCAAGTGCAACGGACTTCACGTTTGCTAGTTTTTAGCAAAGGCCGCGACCAGTAGACTTCATCTTTGCTATTTTCTAGCAATTGAGACAACCAGTGGTGTTGGTGTTTGCTAATTCCTAGCAAAGACCAAGTGCAGTGGAGTTGGCACTTGCTAAAGTTTAGCAAATGATTTCCGCAACTGTCCGGTTGCTTCTTTTTCCAAGAAAATCGACCCAACCGAAGTAGCTCTATTTTGCTCAAAATAAGCGATAAACAAACCCAACACAAAAGGCTAGAGCCATTCAGTCACCTTGGGTTGGTACAACAGGAGTCACAGAGAAAAGGGTGGAAATAAAGGAAAGATGGATTCCGAAAGGCGCTTCTGTTCCAATAATTGTCGGAATAAAATGAGATCCCCACTTCGTCCCGACCAGAACCTGTCGCACAGAAACCAGCGGTACGACTTCATTAAGTGATTTCTCAAATTAAGCGGGTTTGACTCCCGGATGGAACATACAGGATGAGAGCCATGCATCCTCGACGCATAAGTATAGGGTTTGGTGTTATCCTTTGCATTGGAATGGCAGTATTTTTCGCAGTAATGCTTTTAATGTATAATGCCGACAAACCAGCCATTATTCTCTGCACCACATTTGGGTCGCTATTTCTCCTGGCGGGCATTTTTGGCGGATATATTTTTCTTACCCGACCCGAGGAAAAATACCGGATTCAAGAAGAAAAAGAGAATGCGTGGATACAAAAGCATCCGATTGCCGCATGGCTTTTCGTCGCGGTTATATTAGCCACCGCTCTTTTTCAGTTTTTGAAATTATTCGGCTGGCTGCCCTAGCAACGCCTTTAAAATATGGCCAAGAAAAGAACCACGGATATCGCGGATATGATAGAGATAACAAAAGATAAATGAGACGAGAATATTACGTCATTTGACACTGTGGTAAGGAACTTTTTCATATCCTATTATCCTCCTCTCATCCTTTTATCCGTGGTTTATCTTTCCCATTTTCACCTTTAAACACTAAACAAAAACCTTCATGCACGAACGACGCATAACATTAGGATTGGGTTCCGCTGTTTGCATTGGACTTTCGGTATTTATGGGAGTGTCGTTTCTAAGGGATGGCAAAGTTTTGCATTATGCCTTTGAGGGTTCCATTGTCACAATTCTCTTGGTAACCGATTTGCTTCTCTTCCTTATAGGGGTCTGGCTTGGGTATATTTTCTTTTCCAAACCCGATGAACAATACCACAGCGAAGACAAGAAACAGGCTGAATGGAATAACCGCCATCCCCGCCTACGCCGACTCATCTTATATATGGTAATTGTCGTTATTTCAGTTTCGGTCATTCACAGCATATATAGATTTATCCAATGGATTCTTCCGTAACCTAAGCAAAACCATGCTGTCTTATGACCTGACATGCGCCCTATCCTATTTTTCCTCGCCGCACTCCTCACCGCCACCCCGCTTTTTGCCACAGACAAAGCAGACCTCCCCAGCCCCGATGGCAACCTGGTGTTGTCGGTATCGTTGAAAAACAAGCAACTGGGCTACTCACTGGCCCGTGGAGAAAATCCATTGCTCGATTGGGCTCCATTGGGACTCACCATCAACAATACCGACAGCGGCGCAGGCCTGGAATCCATTGAACAACTCGGTAGCAGCGGAGAGCTGACCAGAACATTCCCCGTCTACGGAATCCACGCCGAGGGCAAGGTGAAATATATTGAATATCGCATCGGCGGCCTGAAGGAAGGGCAAACCCTCCGCTTCAGGATTTTCAACGACGGGGTCGCCTTTCGTTACGAATTCCCCCAAGGCATCTCGGGCAGGGTAAACTCTGAGGCCACCGCCTTTGGAATCCGGGATAATGCCGTGATCTGGACCCAGGACGGAGGCGCGGCATTGGGCCCCTGCGAGGGCGCATGGTATCCGGCCCGCGTGGCTGATTTCTTCGTGTCACCCGACATCGAGAACGCCGATCCCAAGGAGCTCCGCAAATTCATCCGGACTGGGCCCGTCCTTGCCGTGCTTCCCGGCAATCATTTTCTGCTGGTCCAAGAGGCAGGTAGCTTTGGCCTTGGCTGGTCAGGGTTGAAATATGCCGTGAATAACGGCGCCCCCGTCCGGGCTTTCTACTACTATGACCGCAAGGGATTTGTGTTCCCTGAAAAAACCACGGCGACTCCGTGGCGTGTCGTGCTGGCGACCCGCAGTCTGGACGCATTGGTGAACAGTGATATTGTCAGCTCGCTGGTGCTGCGCCCCGACCCGGTACTCTTTCCCGAAGGCACCGCCACCGACTGGTGCAAACCGGGCCGGGCTACCTGGACTTGGCTGGCCACCGGCGGTGCCAGATATAACGATCAACTTGAGTTCGTGGATTTCGCCTCGGAGTTGGGATTTGAATATCATCTGGTCGATGATGGATGGGAAAAGTGGAAATCGGAGGAGAACCTCTCCCCGTGGGAAATGCTCGGCAAAGTGGTCGAACGCGGACGGCAGAAAAATGTCAAGATCTGGGCGTGGAAGCGCTGGGAAGCCATCCGCTCCCCGGACAATGATTGGGCAGCCATGCGCGATTTCTTCGACAAGATAAAAACAGTGGGAGTCGTTGGATTAAAAATCGATTTCATGGACAGCGACTCGCAGGAGCGTCTG
>JAITVQ010000029.1 GCA_031285745.1 Puniceicoccales bacterium
ATCTTGAAAAGCTGGCGAGGGAGTAAATCTTTGAGCCGTTCGCAAATCACCCGCCCCCGCTGCTCAGCCTTCGTCCGGTGCACGATGCAGGAAAACGCGTCCACCAATTCCTCCTGCACCAGAATATCCATCTTCACCAGATCGGAGGTCACGTACTCGCCCAATTCATAATCCAGCGAGCCATAGCCGCGGGTGATCGATTTCAGGCGGTCGTTAAAGTCCACGAGAATCTCGTTCAACGGCAGGGTGCAGGTCAGCATCACCCGGTCACCGTCGATGGTGTCGGTATGATCACAAAGTCCTCGCTTCTCCATCACCAGCGCCAGCACATCGCCGATGCACCAACTGGGAATATGGATATGCGCCGTGATCGTCGGCTCCTCGATGTGCTCGATCTCTGCCGCATCCGGCATGAACGAGGGATTGTCTATCTGCAAAAGAGTACCGTCCAATTTGAAAACCTTGTAAACCACCGACGGGTACGTGGAAATGATATCCAAGTCATATTCCCGGCGCAGTCGCTCCTGGATGATCTCCATGTGCAGCAATCCCAAAAACCCGGCCCGGAAACCAAAGCCCAGCGCCACCGAACTCTCCGAAGTATAGGTCAGTGCGGCATCATTGATCGCCAGTTTGGCCAGACTATTTTTTAATTTCTCATAGTCGGCGGTATCGATGGGATAGATGCCGGAAAATACCATCGGACGCACTTCCTTGAACCCCGGCACCGGCTCCTTCGCCGGATCATTGGCAAAGGTAATCGTATCGCCGATCTTCACATCGGCCACCTCGCGGATATTCACCACGATATAACCCACCGCCCAGGGTTCCAAAATATCCACCGGACGCATTTTCGGCGAAAATACCCCGACTTCCTTGATCACGCTCTTGACCCCGTTGGCCATGAGCTGAATCGCGTCACCCGGCTTAAAGGAACCGGAATACACCCGTACATAGGCAATCACGCCTTTGTAGGTGTCAAAAAGGCTGTCAAAAATCAGCGCCCGAGGTTGTGGGTAATCCGCCCACCGGGGCGGCGGTATCCGGCGCACAATGCTTTCCAATATATCTTCAATCCCGATACCCGCCTTGCCCGATGCCAGCACGGCATCATCCGCCGGGATGGCCAGCACATCTTCCACCTGGCGGCGGGCTTCTTCCGGGTGCGCACTCGGCAGGTCTACCTTGTTGATCACCGGAATGATTTCCAGATTCTGCTGCATGGCCAGCGTGGCATTCGCCACCGTCTGGGCCTCGACCCCCTGCGAGGCGTCGATCAGCAAACAGGCTCCCTCGCACGCGGCCAGCGACCGGGAAACTTCATAGGAAAAATCCACGTGCCCCGGTGTATCGATCAGGTTGAAAGTGTACTCCTCCCCATCCTTCGCCTTGTACAACATCGTCACCGGATGGCTCTTGATCGTGATCCCCTTCTCCCGCTCCAAGTCCATCGCATCCAGCAACTGCTCCTTCATCTGCCGTTTTTCAATCGTCTGGGTATGCTCAAGGAGACGGTCGGACAAGGTGGTTTTCCCGTGATCGACGTGGGCGATAATGCAAAAGTTGCGGATTTTCGAAAGGTCACTCATTGCGCACAAACTCAAACAGACTAAAGAAGTGGAGGGATGCGTTTAAACACAAACCAATATTTGAACAGGGAAAAATACAGGGAAATATGGCTCCATAAGCCGCCTGCACGTCCCGAGCTCCCTTTTCACACTCCATTCTGCCATGACAGATAGCCCGCAATCAGGCCCAGAATGACGATAACCCCGACCAGCCTGCGCCAGAACACCCACCCTTGGAGCCAGAAGTGGAACCCCGTCCAAAGAACCAAAAACAACAAAGCCAGGCCCCTTTGTCCGATTCCGGCCCCTTCCCACCAATTTATCGCCATTATCACCAAACTAACCACTATATAGAAGAATGTGTTCACCCATGGCATCAACACTTGGGTTGAATAGGAAAACCGGGAAAAAAGATTTCTCCGCCTGACAAATCCCCAGCTAAATCCTTGGTATTCGTGTTCCCGAAACTCATGCGCCCGCGCCCGTACCAGATCTACCACACGCTGTTGCTTGGGAGTATAAGGCTCTCCCCGTCCATTCAGATTTCGCAGATCATCATCCATTCTATAATAAAAGCTATCCGGTTATGAAATTTTGAGAACTCCAAACATTGATAACATGCAGATATGTACCGCGGCATGGTTTTTGTTGCCGACAATTCTTAATCATTTTGCATATGACAATCTTATCGCCGTTGACATGCCGGGTCGCAAACAAAGTTTAAAATCAAAGTCGGACAGCGAAGCGTCTCTTGCGCTCGCTCGCTCCCGATTGACGCGCTCCCGATATGTCACCCCGGAAGATTTTGCCGTAAGAATCCCGAATCCCGACGCGCCGCAGGATAGCAGCGTACTGTTCCCGTTAAATACGATAGACGAGTCTGTCGCACTCGAACGCGCGGTAAACATTTCCCAGGATTTGGAAAAACACGGTTGGAATTGGGTTTTTCAAAATCACCCGCGCGAGATTATTGTCGGATTCGCTTGGAATCAAAACCCGGCATTCGCGACCTACACAACGTTGGTAACGCGACCAGAACGCGCGCACGAAGTAATTCCGGCAACGGAAAACTCGACCGGGGTTCTCTTGATCGTGCCGAATGCAGTGCTACGCCAGACAATGGAGGCGTGGGTCAATTCGCTGCCCGGGATACATTGCGCGTTTGTGTTCGAGAGCATCGAGGAGTCATTGAATAATCTGCCGGAATGGCAGAACCAAGCAACATTCGCACTCTGTGATTGTGGTCTTTGGGGAGTACCGGAACGTTTTTCCCGGATAGTGGACGCGTTGAGCCAACATGTTCCGGTAGTACCGATGACGTTCGCCAATTTGAGCGAAACGATTTTCCTGCAAATGACCGGATCATGTTACGGTTACATGCTGAGGCGAACGTTGCCGGCAGATGCGTTGGAGCCAATCCGCGGAGTCGAGGCACAACCTGAAGCGTGGGGCGATTCCATCCGCCGGTATTACGTTTCGCTATGGCACAATAACCATGCCGGGACCGGGCATCAGCCGGAGTCCGGCATTCCGAAAGAATTTACGCCGCGTGAAACCGAGATTTTGCAGGCCATCAGCGAAGGGCTGTTGAACAAGGAAATCGCAGCACGCCTGAAAATCAGCGCCAACACGGTGCGGAACCATATAGCCAAAATTTTTCAGAAAATCGGCATAGGGACACGTGCCGAGGCAGTCGCATGGTATCTGAATCGCTGATTCGGGAAAAGACAGCCAGGAACATCGACTTGTAATCGCCGCCACACGAAATCACCCCTTTGGATTTTCGTTTGATTATTGGAAACACATTTGCACGATTCATCGGTTCTCGATGACATGCTCAACTAGCACATCCTTTGACGTTTCCCGATATGTCTCCGCCGCCATAGGGGCCCAGTCAGCCTATACGCCCGGAGACCAGCCCCAGGACACGGGATGGATCAAACTAAACACCAACGAGAACCCCTACCCGCCCAGCCCTCGCGTAATTGAGGCCATCCAGCGTGAAGCAGGGACCGACGGAGCCAAGCTGCGCCTCTACCCCAGCCCGGCCAGCAACCCGCTCCGGGAAGCCGCCGCCCGTTATCATGGGCTGACACCTGACAGGGTATTGGCCGGTAATGGTTCCGACGATGTGTTGAATCTGCTGATTCGCACCTTTTCCAGCACGGACAAACCAGCCGGCATGTTGGACCCAAGCTACTCCCTTTATCCAGTGCTCTCCGGCCTGAATGCCGCGACCATGATTCGCGTGCCCGTTGGCATAGACGGCGATTTTGACATTGGGGCCATTGAAAAAAGCGGGGCGAATATTTTTTTCCTGACCAATCCCAACGCTCCGCTGGGCATTGCGTTCTCGCTGGAAAGAATCAGGGAAGTGCTGAGCCGCCTCGACGGGATTGTCGTCGTGGACGAAGCCTATGCGCCCTTCGCCGACCACGATGCCACCAGACTTTTGGCAGAATATCCCAATCTGGTAATCACCCGTACTTTCTCCAAGGCCTACGCCTTGGCCGGATTGCGCATCGGCTATGCGCTCGGTCATCCCTCGGTGATCGCCACCCTGCACAAGGTGCGCGACAGTTACAATCTGGACCGATTGGCCCAGGCCGCCGGGGTCGCAGCTCTGGAAGACCGTGCCTACTACGACGGTATCGTCGCCAAGATCAAGCAGACCCGGGACGATACTGCCGCCCAGTTGCGTGCCTTGGGTTGGCGAGTCCTGCCCAGCCAGGCCAACTTTCTCATGGTCGAACCGGTCAATCCCAAGACCGGGGAAAAAGGTCCTGCCGTCGCGGCAGCCCTTTTCGACTACTTCAAGGCCAGGAAAATCCTGGTCCGCTACTTCCCGGCGAATCCCCTGACCGCCCCCTTCCTTCGGATAAGCATCGGCGATATTGCCGAAATGAAAACCGTCCTTAATGTCATAGCAACATGGGCTCCCTGAAAAAACGCACCGCCACCATCCGCCGCGACACGGCGGAAACCCAGATCGAACTGACCCTCGACATCGATGGCACCGGAACCTCCTCCATTGAGACCGGAGTGGCCTTCCTCGACCACATGCTCACCCTGTTTTCCCGGCACAGCCTGATCGACCTGACCGTCAAGGCCAAGGGAGACACCGATGTGGACTACCACCACACCGTCGAGGATGTCGGCATCGTGCTGGGTTTGGCGCTCAAGCAAGCCCTTGGAGATAAAAAAGGCATCCGCCGTTATGGATTCTTCCTGCTTCCGATGGACGAGGCGCTGGCCCGGGTCGCCCTCGACCTGAGCAACCGCCCAATGCTTGTCTATCAGGTCGCCGCTACGAATTTCATGATCCGCGATTTCAACATCATCCTCGTCCGTGAATTTTTCCAGGGATTGACCAACAGTCTGGCCGCCAACGTCCATATCAAGCTCGAATACGGCGACGAGCCGCACCACATTGCGGAAGCCATTTTCAAGGCATTCGCCCGGGCTCTCCTTGAGGCGGCATCCTTTGATCCGCGTCAGGAAGGAAGCCTTCCCAGCACCAAGGGACTGTTGACGTAAGGAAAATTAGAAATGAGAAATTTGAAATAAGAAATGAAATTTGATTTCACCCAGACAACACGGTGATTTCGATAGGAAATTTCTTATTTCTCATTTCGTATTTCTTATTTACCACCCGCATGACTGATTTTCCTACCAAACCACTCCCTTCCCCCGTTCCCGTAGCTTTGATTGACTATGGCATGGGTAACCTGCGCAGCGTGGCCCGGGCCTTCGAAAAATCCGGTGCCAGGGTACAAACTGTAACGCATCCAGGGGAAGTCGGTGATACCGCCAAGGCGCTCATCTTTCCCGGACAAGGAGCCATCGTCGACTGCATGGATTGCCTGCATCGCACGGAATTCGACCATTTGATCCGGGAGTGGGTCGCCGCAAACCGCCCGTTTTTCGGCATCTGCCTCGGACTTCAGGCCCTCTTTGAAAGCTCTGAGGAAGGCAGCAGTGCGGGTCTCGGAATCTTTCCGGGACACATCAAGCGTTTCCGCCAGCCCTCGCTCAAGGTGCCGCACATGGGCTGGAATACGGCTACTTTTCGTCCAAATGCTCCTCTGGCCGAAGGAATCAACGCCTCCGGCGAGGCATTTTATTTTGTCCACAGCTACTATCTGGCGGATGCCCCGCAGGAAATCGTCTGGTGCGAAACAGACTACGGAACCCGCTTTGTCAGCGGCATCCAGGCCAAAAATTGCTTCGCCACCCAGTTTCACCCGGAAAAAAGCCAGGCCAAGGGGCTGCAACTTTACAGGAATTTTTTGCAATTAATCCGCGATTCATAATTATTATTGGGCGTACACGTTTGCTTTCCCAAAACAATCTCCATTAATCCTATCAACCATGACTGACAGCAAAACCGCCAACCTCATCCTGCCAGACCAAGAATTAAAACTACCCCTGATCCTCGGAACTGAAGGCGAAAACGCCGTCGATATCTCCCATCTTCGCGACAGCACCGGATTCATCACCCTCGACGATGGTTACGGCAACACCGGCTCCTGCGAAAGCGCCATCACCTATATCGACGGGGAAAAAGGCATCCTCCGGTATCGTGGTTATCCGATCGAGCAACTGGCCGAAAAGTCTGATTTCGTCGAGACCGCCTACCTCGTCATTTACGGCGAACTGCCCACCATTGATCAACGCACTCGTTTCTCGGCATTGTTAACTGAGAATGCGGCTATCCACGAGCGCATGGTTTACCTCTTCGAGAGCTACCCGCGTGATGCCCACCCGATGGCCCTGCTTGGCGCGATGGTCAACGCCCTGGCCTGTTACTACCCGCACCTCGCTACCAACAACCACAACCGGGATATCGAGAATTTCGACGAGGCTGCCGCCACCCTGATTTCCAAGGTGCGCACCATCACGGCCATGGCCTACCGGATGAGTCGCGGCCTGCCGGTCATCTACCCGAAGCGCGGCCTCCGTTATTGCGAGAATTTCATGCACATGCTATTCTCGGAGCCGTACGATCTCTATGATTGTCCTCCGGTCGTGGCCAAGGCGCTCAACCTCATCCTGCTTCTTCACGCCGACCACGAGCAGAATTGCAGCACTGCCGCCGTCCGCATGGTCGCCTCCTCGGGCGCCAATCTCTTCGCCTCGGCCGCCGCAGGCATTTGCGGCCTATGGGGCCCCTTGCATGGGGGCGCCAATATGGCCGTTATCGAAATGCTCGAAGCCATCCATCAGGAAGGTGACGACGGCTCGCGTTTCATCACCGAAGCCAAGGCAGGCAAACGCCGTCTCATGGGCTTTGGCCACCGGGTTTACAAAAACTACGACCCGCGCGCCAAGATCATCGGCAAGACATGCGACGAACTGCTCAAAACACTCGGGGTTAGCGACCCGCTCCTCGACATCGCCCGGCACCTCGAACAAGCAGCCCTCAAGGATAGCTACTTTATCGAAAGAAAACTCTATCCCAACGTCGATTTTTACAGCGGCATTATCATGCGCGCCATCGGCATTCCACTCAACATGTTTACCGTCATGTTTGCCATAGGACGGATGCCCGGCTGGGTGGCCAACTGGCGCGAAGTTGCGACCACTTCAAAACCCCGTATCTATCGGCCACGCCAGATCTACATGGGAAAAACCGCCCGCGACTACGTGGCCAAGGAAGATCGCAAATAAACGATATCCCCTTGGGGTTATCGCTTCCGGAAACGCATTCTCCGCCAATGGGGAATGCGTTTCCTGTTTACTAATCCCTCGCTGCCATTTGCTATATCCCCTTGCTGATGCAGACCGACAAACCACCGCCGCGCTATCCCGGTGCCGAACTGGCCGAAATGACCAGCTGGGCCACGGTACGAGCCGCCAGGACGCTCAGCAACAGCATCTCGGGTTGCACATGGGAATTTCCCAACCTCTCCGGTGCCGTTGAGGAAGGTCAAGCCATCTGGCACCCGCGCATCGACTTTCGCTCCCAATCCCTCCCCCGCAATCACTGCGACTGCCCCGTTGGAAAAAAGCAACAACTCTGCGTTCACTCGCTCGCGCTGTATTTCCACTATCAAGATCAGCAAAAAAGCATTCAAACGGCTTCAAGTGTCCCGAAAAAATCTACTGAATCAGTCAAGAAAACCGAAGTCCCGGCAACCCCCGCGCCATTACCGGAAAAAATCACCTCGCTGGTCTTATCATCGACCAAAGGCATTCCTCTTTCCTTCCGACTACTCCTTCCACCCAATATAGCCCAAAGCGCAAACGCCGACGGCATCCCACTCAAGCTTGATGCATTGGTCTCTGGGAAAGTCACCCCGCCGGAATACCTCGACCGGGGCCGCGCCTATGCGCTGCCTCCTGAATTCGAAAAACTCATCGCCTCGCTCGAACAATGGTGTGGAGGTCGCCTGCACGGGCTCTTGCGGCTCAAACGGGCCCAGCTATTGTTTCTTCTGGAGAATACCAAGGATGTCCCGTGGCTTGCCTGGGCCAACAAGCCGGAAGACTCCTTTGCCGCCTCGGGGCAAACCGCCATTGCCAGCCTCATCGAACAACTTCGCCGCCCACCGCCCGAGCCTGAACCAGCCAAACCTACAGAAACCGCCCGGCCAGCCGCCAAGACGCGCAACACCGACGACACTGCCCCCATGCAAGTCGAAGGCTCACCGCAATACCTCAAGATCGAACTCCCCGGACGCGATCACCCCAACTACAACAGCGCCCTCGACCTGCTCAAGCTTCACAAATTCCAGCTTGATCCCAGTACGCGCTCCTGGTGGCTGCGCGACAAACACCGCGTCCTGAATTTTCTCGCGGAATATCAAGCCCGCCTCGTCTCCGATTATGGCGCGCAATTCAGCCCCGGATTTCTCCAACGCACCGCCCACTTTGTCACGGCGCAACTGAAGGCCGAAGCCGAAGAACGAAACAACGGCACTTTTGATCTTTCCATTCACATCGACGCCCAAGGGGCGGATGAAGGCAGCTTGCGTACCGCGCTCGCCCGCAACCAATCCTATGTCGAATCTGCTGATGGCAAAATTGTTCTGCTGCCTCCCCCGCTTATTCAGCAAGTCACAAACCTCACCAAGAAACTAACCCAGGGGGAAGCTGGAAGCCCTGCCCCCCGTCTGGCTCGCACTGTTCCGGCCTCGGAATTGGCCGACATAGAGGGCACGCTGGAAGACGCCGCAGTTTCCTTTGTCGCTCCCGAAACCTGGAAGCAACGCAGCCAGGCATTGCGCAATCTGAGCGCACTCCAGCAGGCCCCCTGTTCCGATGAACTCCGGAGCCAGCTTCGCCTCTATCAACAAATCGGCACCGCCTGGCTCTGGCATCTCTTTAAAAACAAACTTGGCGGAGTACTGGCCGACGAAATGGGTCTCGGGAAAACCGTCCAGGCCATCGCCTTTCTTGACGCAGTAAACAGGACGCAGGAACAGCAAACGGAACCGGACAAGATTGCTCTTGTGGTCTGTCCTGCCGCCTTGGTGGAAAACTGGTGCAGGGAACTTATTCGCTTCGCCCCGCATCTGCGCATCCATCGTCATCATGGGGCCAGTCGCCCTGCAGCCATTGACGCAAACGGCATCGACCTCGTCGTTACCAGTTACGGCACACTCACCCGCGACATCGAAATCTTCCATGATCCCCGCTGGTCCGTCATCATCGCGGACGAGGCCCAGCATATCAAAAACCGCCGATCGCAAAATGCCCGCAGCCTCCGGCAGCTTCGGGCCGATGGTCGTTTTGTCCTGACCGGCACTCCCATCGAAAACAGTCTCGACGACCTTCGCTCCCTTTTCGATTTCCTCATGCCCGGATATATTGCGCGTCCCCCTGCCGACTTCTCCCGGGAAGAACGAACCTGGTACGATCAGCGCACCCGGGAAAAAGCCGCCCTCTATATCCTGCGCCGAACCAAGCAGGCGGTTGCTCCTGAATTGCCGGAAAAAATCGAGCAAACTGTTTTCTGTGAACTCGAGGGCTCCCAAGCCAGCCTCTACCAGACCTGGCAGGAACGTACCCGCGCGGAGATCTTCAACCTCGAGATGGGCGGTGCCTCGGAAAATCGCGTCCGCATGGCCGCCTTCAATCAACTCCTCCGCCTCCGGCAAATTTGCGCCGAGCCTCGTCTGCTCCAGCCCGAACTCTCGTCCGACGACTCCGCCAAGCTACGTGCCCTCCGCGAAATCCTCGATGAGGCCATCGACGGCGGACACCGCATCCTCCTGTTCTCGCAGTTTGTCGAGGTCTTGCAGCATCTTCGCCGGGAACTCGACGAGGAATCC
>JAITVQ010000032.1 GCA_031285745.1 Puniceicoccales bacterium
TTTATAACTTTTTTGCGGACTGTTTTCTCCAATGCTGACATTTGCCGTATTGGTTAATCCGGTGTAATAAAGCGGGAGTTTAATGGTGCGGGTGATCTCCTGCTCCAGCGGATTATAGAACATGGCGAGCCCGCAGATTTTCAATTGCGGATTCACATGCAACCAGCCGTCCCAGTCGCGTCCGTCGGCGCGGCGCAAGTGGATGAGATCACTGTCGAGGATCGCCCGGTTGGTTTTGTAAAATTCAACCCATTTCTTGACGAGCGCCTTGGTCTCATCGGTATCGTAAAGGCGAGGGCCCCGGTAGCAGGCTTGCACCCCGGCTCCGAACAGGTTGGCCAGGCGGGTCTCATAGTGGGGCAGGTGATCCTTGAGCGGCTCGATGGTGGCAGCCGCGCCACCGCCTTGATATTCGGTCAGGGGAACAAACATCCAGCCCATGCTCGGGGTCTTGGTCCAGGTGCCATCATAGATATTTTGGCGTTCGACGATTTCCTGTTCGGCGCGAGGCAGAGACCAGTTGGCTTCCCGATAGCCCATCCCGCACTTGCTTCCGCCGTTCAAATAGTACCAGTCGGGAATGTTTAGGTACACTCCGTTGGCGCGGCACCAGCGGTAGTAATCGGTAATGGTCCGCCACTGTACCCATTGGGAGTCGTCGTAGTTGTGATGGTGCGGGTGGGTGGTTGAGGCGCAGGTGTCGCCGGGGTAGGAGCCGTCATGTTCCAGGATATCGAGACCAGCCCGCTCCGTGAACCCTTTCAATTGGGCGAGGTAGTCCCGTCCCCATTTCGCGCCCAGGCAAGGCATGACCCCGTGAGTCGCTTTGGGCGTAACGCAATTATCACTGCGCGGGTCAGCATTGCGACTGGAGAGCAGGGAATAGCCACCCAGGGCGATCTTCTTGGTGTGGGCGTAATCGGCCAGTGCTTTGAATCGATCCTGATAAGCGAGATCCCGGTTTTCGAAATTGAACCCGCTCCCGAAAGTGAGGATGACCATCTCAAACCCCACCTCGGCACATTGATCGATGGCGAGACGCACGGCGGCATCATCAGCGCGGCGCACATGCATCATGACAGGGTTTTCCGTTACCCAAGGCGCCAGCGTTCGATACATGCGCCGCTCCGCAAGGCCTGCCCGTTCGCGGTCACGGGAATCTTGCAACAATAACCATGCGCGGAAACTCTCGAACGTCTCCCCGGCGGCGATGGTTTGACGAGGTCCCACCTCCGGACTGATCCGGAGCAGGGCGGGAGTCCGGCGCATATAGTTGACTTGTGTCTTGTAGTCGGGATCGGATTCCCAGTGGACACTCTGCCGAGTGGCATCGGAGCCGGTCATGCTTCCGAAAGCATAATCGGTGACGGGGAGGATTTGCGGCATGACCCACGGCTGGGCATGCTTGTCTTCCACTGCGGACTCCACCTCGGTGACGCCAAGAATCTCGCTGGTGAATTTGTCAACTGTGACTGGTGAGCTGGTATCATTGCGAATCGTGAGCCATTTTCCCAGCAGCGGCAATCCGTCGTAGAGTTCGTAGTGGACGATTACCTTCAGGCCTTGCAACGGATTTGCGGACCCTGTTTGAGGTTTGCCCAATGCGGCAACTTCGCGGACAAAACTGCGCTCTACTGCTCCACGATCACGATGATCGGTGCCTTCGGCAGCCTTGGAGAGTTTTCCTACCCGCACCAGGGGGGCGGACGTTTCAGGAATTTTTCCAGTGTATTCATGAATGCGGTTCCAATCGGAGCCATTGGCCGATGCTTCGAAAACCAATGTGGCACCATTCCTGGCGATGCGTAGATAAGTCGGCTCTATTTTTGCAGGAATGGCCTTTACCTCGTGGCCATTGATGGAAACGCCGATCTGTTTTTGTTCCGGTCGCAAGTGCAGTTTGGCGGAAAGCTCCGGCCAGACCAATGCGAGACCCGGTCCGTAGCTGGCCCCGGCATCGGTGCCCGGATCTATCAGTGCGATAGCGCCAACGGAGCCCTTGGGCAGTTCCTGCTCGGCATACACGGCGCTATTGGCATCGGCCATGATTTCGCCGAACTTGCCCTCATTGATAAAAGAATTCCGGGGATGGCTTGAGCTGGTGTGAATCTTCCACCGGTTGTTGGTCTCCGAAAAATTATCTTTCCACAATACCGCATAGGCAATGTTGGTCCCCAGCGCAGCCGTAGCGGCATCAGCTTGATATTCGAAGGCGAGATGGATCCCGGGCGGAGGCCAGGGGAGGTCTTGGCTCATCCATTCCGGCCGGCGCTTCCAGTCAAAGCGAGGTTCTATTTTTCCAACTTTCCAATCTACGCACCGAAAAGTCCCCGGAACGGGTTTTAACTTGGGAACTATATCCTTGACTCAACACCCCCTTCTGCTCTAATCCGGGGCAACAAAGGTCAAAGTCATGGACAAAAACATCTCAAATATCTATAAATTCCACAAAGCTTTCCCTGATGAAGTCACTGCAAGAGAATATCTTGAGAAAAAACGCTGGGGAGATAAAGTAACATGTCCCTGCTGTGGTTCCGACAGGGTTCAAGAAGCCCCAAGCCTGATTGAGCGCGGCGGCTATCGTCGTTGTCACGCATGTAATTTCGATTTCACGGTAAGAACAAATACCATTTTTGAACGCTCCCATGTCCCCCTCCACAAATGGCTTTTTGCAATCTATCTGGTTATGGTCGCCAGAAAGGGGATTTCCTCTGTCCAGTTATCAAAAGAACTAGGTGTTACTCAAAAAACAGCTTGGTTTATGCTGCAAAGGATTCGTCACGCCTGTTCTCCCAAGGATGATGACGATGATGACCAAAACGGATTTCTCCAAGGAATTGTTGAAGCTGATGAGACTTACCTTGGTGGCAAGGAGTCCAATAAACACGCCAACAAAAAGCTGAATATGGGTAGAGGCGGTGTTGGAAAAACAATTGTCTTTGGCGCACGGCAAAGGTCTGGAAAAATCATCGCTCGTGTCATTGATTCCACCAGTAAGGAAGAGATTCAGAAAATCGTCCGCAAATTGGTTAAACCTACTACCATTCTCTGTACTGACGAACACTCATCCTATGTTGGGATGATGGAGTATATTCACAGGACGGTTAAACACAGCGCAAAACAGTTTGTTGATGGAATGGTTCACACCAACGGTATTGAGAGCTTTTGGGCGGTCTTAAAGAGAAGCTTCTATGGAATATATCACTCCTTCAGCACGAAACACACAAACCTCTATGTCAATGAATGTGCCTTTCGCCTCAATGAGGGAAATGTGAAGATTCCTGTCATTAAGCGTATCGAAAGTTTATTTCAAAACAGCTTGGGAAAAAGGATTACTTACAAGGAACTGACTGAAGGAGTTTTTTCTAACAGAGTGGTTACCGCACACTAGCAAAACATCCCACTTGTACCTCAACTCCACCTGAATCTCATTGTTCAAGAAACGTATTTCCCATCCTTAGATTTGCTGTAAGGAGGCAATGGAACAATTAAATCCTCGGGAACAACAATTCCCTCCTTGGCTAGTTTTTCAGCAATAGCATCCCTGATGAATTGTGACTTGCTAACCCTCGTTTTCTTGAGGTGTTTAGCCAAAACTTCAACAAACTCTTTTTCTGCGTAGAAGCCAACAGATTTCTGAGTTTCTCTACGATACAAAGCCATTGTCTTTCGGTTGATAGATGAGTCGAAATAAGTTTGACAATGTTTTTACAAATTACGACATGTCGCGACATATTGCAAAAACGTGCCATCTTCCCCTAAAGTTCGCCTTCGCTCAAGAATGTCAAAACAACTGGCATCATTAGTTTCTCAAGTATCTAGAAATAAGGGATTAAGAATGTCTACCTATATTCAAGTGGCTGTTTTCGAAAAACTACAAGCGGAGTCAAATCAATCATTTTTCATTAAAAAGTCACAACCTGTTTCTTCACCTCATAGTTCTATGAAAAAAACCATCGTATTACTCCTCGTTGCCAGCGTTTCCTTCTCATCTGAAGGAATTCTCGTTGCCCAAACCAGCACTGGATATCGCCCTATGAGTCCAGAAATGCAGGAACTAGCTGCCTATTACGCCCAGCGGAGAAAAGAGGGAGGAAGTAATAGCAATTCCTCTTCCAGTATTTCCGGTTGGAATTATTGGGACGCCAGTTACCCTTATGCATTCATTTCTGTGGCACCTTCAGTAATGTTTGTAAGTAGCAACAAGCTGCATTTTCAAGGGGAGTCCCTTAGTTCGGAGAATATAACGATGTTTGGCGGAATGGTTGGCGCAGGCTTGTACTTTAACGAAAACCTGCGTTTCTCACTCGATGTAGGATATTATGAATGGGATAAAACTCGTCCAATTGGTTCAATCTTCGGATATGCAGTAAGCCTCAAAGAGAAATACGACATTGTTCCAATCTGGTTTACAGCAGATTATGTTTTAAACCTTCCTCATGATTTTCAATTTCGAATCGGACCAACTATAGGAGTTACTATGGCAGAGTTGAAATTGACTGCGAGCACATCAGCAGGCTCGGCATCTGTGAGTAACACCGACTGGATGTTCACCTATGGCGTCAATACAGGATTAACATGGCAATTTGACGAGCATTTGAGTGTCGGGCTTGATTACCGCTTCTGCGCCAGCACGGGACCAACTTTTGAAAAAGGTGGTTATACCGTAGAATATGGAACAGTTCTTTCTCACCAAATTGTTCTGTCCTTGGGGTGGAGGTTTTGAATTGTATCTTTTGAAAATATCTAATAATCAGACCTTACAGTCATGACAGCCATAACTGTACTTGTTAGCTAAACCCCAAAAGAAAGCAAAAATCATGTTTCACATAACATTGATGACTCATAATTCACAATCTTGGAATGAGACTGACTCATATGAGTGGAAGGTGGTTCCCCGTACGGGAGAATATGTAGAAGTGTTTGGTCGTGAATATAAAGTTTTGCGCGTGGTTCACAACTTCCAAAGAGGAGTAGATTCGACAACAGGCGAAATAACACTTTATGCAGAAAAAGTGACAAACGAGACTTAACAGAGTGATTTCGTAATGCTGCTACAGTACCTCTAAACGTATTTTTCTCAATAATCACACTCTTTTCGGGGTATTGTATTACAGTCCCAAAAGGGACATAAAAACCTACCCAACAGCCAGAGTCAGCATGTTTAGCATGTTGGTCTGGTAGGTTAGTATCATTGTCGGTGCCTGATTCTTCCTTAATTGAATTATTTTTTTCTGTCTTCATATATATTATTTTACACTTTTAAAAATTTCTTAACAAAAAAGGGATAGGGTGTTGAGGGTTTGAGGAGCTGTTGAGTTAAAGGTATAGTTCCCTTTAACTTTGGCAGCCATTCCTGGCGCAGGTAATTGTGGACGGGCTGCCCGGTTAGTCCGCCGACGGTATAGTCGGTACCGTTGAGGGTAAACAGCGCTTCAGGCTTGATACTGCGGACATGATTTTCTCCCGAGGTGAGATTATCCAAGGCGACGGTCGCCACTTCGGGAGTAACTTGGAAGATCCGCCTGACCAAGCCATTGTCCAGGACCAGTTGATTATCAGAGTCGCCCTTGTAGAGTCCTGCCTTGAATGAACTCCCGTCAACCAGCCAATCGGCACTGGACTGGGAGGTAGGCGGCAGCGGGGATATCTCAGGTAAATTGGCATACATCGTTACTGCCGCAAAAGGAAGGCAGCCGAGGGTAAAAACTTTTATGAAAGAAAGCGTCGTCACGATGATTGGAGACATGGCTTCTGCGAGAAGGTTACAAACCTGATGTTTGAAATTAACAGGTAAATATGGTGGGAGTGCACATGATAGGTTTTTCAAAATAAATTTATTTGGCATTCGGTAAATTAAGTCTGTGAATGTATGCGTATAAAGGCGTATCAACAGTTAAACATATGCAGGAATCTTAGTCTTTGAAATAACTGCGAAAAAGTTTTTTTCATGAGGTCACTCATCCTCCTTACAGGAATATTCCCTCAAATCCCTCATTCTCCCTCAAGGACCGTGTTGCGGTAATTATCGGTGGTACCGGAGAATTATGCGGCGCCATGGCCGAAGCCTTGGCCGCTTATGGTGCCAAGGTTGCCTTGGTGGGTCGGAATGCCGAAAAGGCCGCTGCCCGAATCGAAAAAATTGCCAAGACTGGTGGCGTTGCTTGGTTTGAATCCTGCAATGCCGACAAAAAGTCCGAACTGGAAGAACTCCTGAAGCGGGTGGTTGCGAAAGAGGGACGTGTCGACATCCTCGTTAATGGAGCTGGGGTGAATTCAGCAACCCCGTTTCTGGATATTCCTGAGGAGGAGATTGACCGCATCTTTGCCGTGAATGTCAAAGGCGTCATGCTAGCCTGCCAGGTATTCGGGCGCTACTTTGTCGAGAACAAGATTCGGGCCTCCATTATCAATATGGGATCGGAGTCGGGAGTGGTCCCGCTATCCCGCGTATTTACCTACTCGGCTTCCAAGGCGGCTGTTCACAACATTTCCAAAAATCTGGCCCGGGAATGGGCCCCGATGGGCATTCGGGTGAACACGCTGGTTCCCGGATTTTTCCCTGCCGAGCAGAATCGAAAAATCCTCCAGCCGGAACGCATTGAAAAAATCATGGCCCACACGGCCATGGGGCGCTTTGGCGAAGCTCACGAACTGGGCGGGGCCACCGTGTTGCTGGCCTCCGATGCGGCCAGCTTCATCACTGGTTCGGAACTGGTGGTCGATGGCGGGTACAGCGCGATGACCATTTAAAAGCCAACCTTGGGTGCCTGTCTGGAAAAGGACAGGCACTTATTTTATCTTAACCCAAACAAACTCGCCTGCTATGTCTTTCCTCGATTCCAACTTTCTTCTCTCTACCCCGCTTGCCCAACAGTTGTATCATGAAGTGGCGGCTTCGCAGGGCATCATCGATTACCACTGCCACCTTCCGCCCAAGGATGTCGCCGAGAATCGCCAGTTTGCCAACCTCCACGAAATCTGGCTGGAGGGGGATCATTACAAATGGCGGGCGCTCCGGGCCAATGGCATCGATGAGAAATACATTACCGGCAATGCCTCGCCCTGGGAGAAGTTTCAGGCATGGGCGGCCACGGTTCCTTACACGCTCCGCAATCCGCTCTACCATTGGACCCATCTGGAGCTGCAACGGTACTTCGGGATAGACACGCTGCTCGACGAATCCTCGGCGAAAAAAATCTGGGACGAGGCCAATGAGAAACTCAAATCCGAGGAACTCTCGGCCCGGGGTATCTTGAAGAAAATGAAGGTGGAGGTGGTCTGCACCACTGACGATCCTGCGGATGATCTGGAATATCACCGGATCATCGCTGCCAACAAAATCGGCACCAAGATTTTGCCGACTTTCCGCCCCGACAAGGCATTCGGAGTTGCCAATCCGGCTGCCTTCAAGGCTTGGTGTCAAAAACTGGGTAAAACTGCCAATACGGACACTGCTACTTTTTCGGGCTTCATTGATGCCATCAAAAAACGGCATGACACATTCCATGCCATGGGCGGAAGACTATCCGACCATGGGCTTGACCGCTGTTTTGCCGCCGATTGTACCGATGCCCATGCCAAGGCGATTTTTGAGAAAGCCTTCAACGGCGCTATTCCCTCCGTGGAGGAGCAGGAACAATTCGGCAGTTACATGATGCTCTATTTCGGGCATCTGGACGCCGAAAAAGGCTGGACCAAGCAATTACACTTGGGGCCGATTCGCAATACCAACACCCGTCTCTTGAAAACGGTTGGGGCCGATGCCGGATGCGACTCCATCGGCGACTTTCCCCAAGCCAAAACCCTGGCTTGGTATCTGGGCCGTCTTTCCGAAGAGAATGCCCTGCCCAAAACCATTATTTATAACGTCAATCCCTCCGACAATTATGTCTTCTCGACCATGATCGGAAATTTCCAGGACGGCACGGTTCCTGGAAAACTTCAGCATGGTTCGGGATGGTGGTTCCTTGACCAGGAAGAAGGCATGCGCTGGCAGATCAACTCGCTTTCCAACCAAGGGTTGCTTTCCCGTTTTGTCGGGATGCTGACCGATTCCCGCTCTTTCCTCTCATACCCGCGTCACGAGTATTTCCGGCGCATCCTGTGTGATATGCTGGGGCAGGATGTGGCCACGGGGCGCCTGCCTGATCGTCCGGAGTACCTGCGTCGACTTGTCGCAGATATCTGTCATGACAATGCGGCAAAGTATTTCGGTTTTTGATCTCATTGGAAATTGGATTCCATGGGGCTATCCTAGTTCGTAATCCATTTCTGGAAGAACCTCGCAGGAAACTGCGAGGTTCTTTGTTCTCCTATCCCGTTTATCCCTGTGGGTGCTGTTTGCGCATGCACCATCTCCGTTGGCTTTCTTTCGGCTGTGTCCGGTTTTTCCCTAATCAACGCTGAAACGGTTGTTTTTGTCATGAACGCAAGGGACGACTGCGAAAAATGAGTCTTCGCCGTCGTTGACGGAAACGCGAATGCTGATGGAAATGGTCCCGCCGTCAGCGACGGCGGTATGAAAGCTTATGGAGATGGTATTTCCGTCAGTGACGAGAGCATGATCTCCAACGGAGTTGGTCTCTCCGTCAACGACGGAGACATGAATTCTATTGGTGTTGGCATCGCTGTCAGTGACGGCGGAATGAAATCCAATGGAAATGGTACTTCCGTCAGTGACGGAAACATGATCTCCAGTAGAGTTGGTCCTTCCGTCAGCGGCGGTGGAGGCTCTGCTGTTGGTATTGGTAGCTCTGCTTGTGACGAAAAGGGTCGCTATACTAGAGGTTGATGAGAAAATTATAGCATTTTCAAATAACCTGAGCGTAGAGGTTTTAAAATCGGTAGGGCAGTTGTCGGATGTCGCTTTGCTTGGTGCTCCGAGGCAGCTGTTTTTGCAATAGACTGGCTGTGCACTTGGAAAGAGTGCCCTAAATTGAGCCGGTAGCTGACCACCACTTAGAATCT
>JAITVQ010000002.1 GCA_031285745.1 Puniceicoccales bacterium
GTAGCGCAGGCTTCCAGCCTGCTCCCTAAAAACTGAAATGCTGAAACCGAATTCATGAAAGCATTTTACCGAACACTGAACTCTTGAAACTGAAAACTATTGATAGGCAGGCTGGAAGCCTGCGCTACATAATGCTCCAATATATTCGGAACCCGCTAACAAAAAACCCAACGACATGAAATCGTTGGGTTTTTCTTTGAGATATAAATCAGCACAAAACTATCGGCGCACTTGATAACCTGAACCCTTTTCCAAGGTGGTCATGATTTGTTCGAAAGCCTTATTGACCACGTCATCCGTGAGTGTCTTGTCCGGAGCACGGAAAGTAATCGAAAACGCCAGACTCTTCTTTCCCTCCGGCAACCCTGCTCCGGTATAGACATCGAAACAAGCAACATCCTCCAGGGCAAAAGCCTTGCCGGCAGCCTTCGAGGCGGCCCCGCGCACCTTGTCGATAACGTCCGCAGCAGGCAACGTCGCATCAACCACCAAGGCAACATCCTTCGAGACCGGGGGGAATGTTGACCAATCCTGGAAACGTACCCGTTTCGGATTGTTGGCGAAGTTTTCCTGCGTCAGTAAAATCTCTCCAGCAATCACCGTTCCCTTGATATCCCACTCCTTGGCGATCTTCACATCGACCAATCCGCAGGAAATCTCGGCATGACCCGCTCGATCCTTGGCCATGCCCATATGCCCTTCCTGCCAGAAAGGCGCATCGGCAGCACCAGCACCTTTAAATACCAACCTCTGCGGAACCACTCCCGCCAGGGCTGCCACGTCCAAGGCCAGTTTCTTGGCAAAAAAGAAATCAATCAGCTCTCGCGTCTTCCACGACGGCGACACAGGTTCCGCCAACGCGACAAATGACACCGCGACAATCTCCCTCAAGGCGCCGTCGCGACCGGGGCGAAACACCCGCCCGACTTCAAACATGCGACTCGGCATATTGTGCCCCGCCAAATTCAGCTTCAGCGCATCCAGTAAGCCCGACAAAAGCGTTGGGCGCACATGGCTCTGGTCGCTGGTAAGAGGATTGGCCAACCGAAGCGCTGTGGCAAGTTCCTGTCCGAAAAACCGCTCAATGAGCTTCCCATCGCAAAGCGTATAATGCCAGCATTCGGCAAATCCCCGCCCTGCCAGCAAAGAGACGGCCTTGCGGGTAAAGGTCGTGACTGGTGCATCATTGGCTGGAGTTACCGGTGCGGCAATCGCAGCGGAAGGAATTGTACTTGTTCCGTGCAGACGCACAAACTCTTCCACCAAATCTATCGGACGATCCACCTCGGGACGGAACGACGGGACTGTCACTGTCCACTTGCCGCCATTATCGGCGACAGGGAAACCCAATCGTCTAAAGATATCCAGAATCACCGCATCCTCGACATCATAACCGCAACATTCACGGACATAATCCCCGGAAATCTCAATCTTGCGATCTCCGCGAGGAGGATTCCCCACTACCATCTTGGGGCCGGTCAAAGTTCCTCCGGCTGTTTGCAAAATCAAATCCACGGCCCGGCGGGCTGCATAGTCGGCCATTGCCGGATCAACATCACGGGTGAAACGTTGCGAACTATCCGTACTTACGGCAATCCGGCGCGACGTTTTCCGCAGTGCCCCTGGGTAAAACCAGGCAGCTTCCAACACGATATCCACAGACTCGTCAGACACGCCGCAATCCTCGCCACCCATTACACCGCCAATCACCAACGGGCGGTTCGCGTCGGCAATAACACAATCGGTCTCTACCAATGTAATATCTTTTCCGTCGAGCAGTTTGATTTTCTCTCCGGCAACGGCGTTGCGAATATTCAGGGCACTTCCATTGATTTTCGCCGCATCAAATGCGTGCAGTGGCTGCCCTGTCTCCATCATCACCCAGTTGGTAACATCCACCACGTTATTGATCGGGCGCAATCCCACAGACTCCAGGTCGCGCTTCAGCCAGTCCGGACTTGGGCCAATCTTGACGCCCTTGATGCTCCATGCCGTGTAATAAGGACATGTATGGGAAGTTACCGTCAGAGAGGCAAGCAGGCTTGTGCTATCAGGAGTGGCCGCCTTGGGCGCATCGGCTGTCAGAGCCGGAATTTTCAATGGTTTGTTGAAATAGGCAGCTAGGTCACGGGCAACCCCGATATGGCTCTGGGCATCACCCCGGTTGGCCGTTACTGAAATCTCAAAAACCGTGTCCGGAGGAGGAAAATGATCGTTAATGCTGGAACCAACCGGCAGGTTACGGGCAGTCAGAATCAAAAGCCCCTCATGGTCATTGCCCATGCCAAGCTCGCGGGCCGAACACATCATTCCCAGGGAATCGACATCGCGCAGCTTGGATACCTTGATCTCGAACCCGCCGGGTAAAATCGCTCCCGGCAGTGCCACCGGTACCCGGTCATTTTGCTTGAAATTCTTGGCTCCGCAGACGATCTGCCGGGGGGTGCCGTCTCCAGTGTCCACCTGGCAGACACTCAGCTTGTCGGCATTCGGGTGCTTCACAAAGGAAAGAATCTCCCCGATCACAATGTTTTTCAGAGGTGGCATTCCCGCGCTGGAAACAGACTCCACTTCAAGGCCGAGCATCGGCAGCGCATCGGCGATCTGATCCGGGGACACGCCGGAAAGGTCCACGTAATTATTAAGCCACTGGAGAGAAACTTTCATTGGAAAGCGGGTCAGGAAACGGATTTGCAGGCAGGTTTGAAGAAGAAACTTAACGGAATTACTAATTACTAATTACGAATGACGAAAAAATGAGCCTTTACGCACCGATTCCCCATAGACTTGCCCCTGCTAAATCGCTCAGAGAATATTTGTTCATGCAAAATTGGCATTGGTGCCTTATTCGTAATTAGTAATTCGTAATTCCTAATTTATTGCACACTTACATTTTTAAAGTTTCTTCTACGCACATCCAATGACCACCCTGCGCTTCTACAAGTATCATGCTCTCGGCAACGACTACCTAGTCCTCGATCCTGTCGATTGCCCCAAGGTGCCGTCGCCTATTGAAATCAAAAAAATCTGCCACCGCCACTACGGCCTTGGCTCTGATGGCATCCTGTACGGACCTTCTCCTGCCGCCGGTGGCGCGTTTGGATTACGAATTTTCAATCCCGATGGGTCTGAAGCTGAAAAAAGTGGCAACGGATTGCGGATATTTGCCCGTTACCTTTTTGACCAGAAACGTGTCAACGACCTACCATTCAAGGTACACACCGCTGGTGGCATGGTTGAATGTCTCGTGGCCGAGGACGGTAAAAAAATCCGTGTTGAAATGGGCAAAGTCAGTTTTCTCAGTAAACAGATTCCCGTCACCGGGCCTGCCCGGGAAGTAATCAACGAGAAAATCGAAATCCAGGGCCGGACCTTTTACTTCTGTGCTGCCACTGTCGGGAATCCACACTGCGTCATCCCCGTCATGCAAGCCACCCCTGAGCTGGCCACCCAATACGGACCGCATATTGAAACCCATGGTTTTTTCCCCAACCGCACCAACGTACAGTTTCTTGAAGTAATTGACCGGAACAACATCCGTATTGAGATATGGGAGCGCGGCGCAGGCTATACATATGCCTCGGGAAGCAGTAGCAGCGCAGCAGCAGCCGTCGCACGAAAACTCGACCTGGTCGGAAACGACGTTACGGTTCATATGCCCGGTGGCACCATTCACATCCAAATTGCCGACGACTACGCCATTACCATGACCGGGCCGACTACACCCGTGGGTGTGTATCAGATGAATGCCGAGGTTATCTCGCAAAAAGTCGCCCTATAACAGCCACCTTTTTCCGTATGTTTGCCAAAAGATTAAGCCGGCTATTTTTAATAATTCTGGCAGGCACACTGGCCACGACTGGAAAACATTTTGCCGAGGAGAATAAATCTCCTCAACGCAAACCACTCCGACCATTCCTCCTGGCACTGCCGCCTTCCGCCACGCCTGACAGCACCAATCCGGATTTACGGGCCTCTGCGTTAAGAATGCTGATATATCAGGGAAAAACAGCCGAGGCCATCGCCAGGCTTAGTTCGGAAAAAGACCCCTCTGTATTTCTGGCCACACTTGCAACCATCGGGGCGTTCGGAGACGCGAATGATGCCTCAGCCAGGGCATTTATCATTGAGCAATGTAATTCAGAAAACGAAATCATTGCTTCAACTGCTGTTTCTATCCTCCCCCGGTTAAATATCAACGATCCCAAAATCTACCAGGCAGCCCTGCAGCATAAATCCAACAATATCCGGGTTTGGGCCATTCGGTCTATTGGCGACTCCACTATTGCTGCATCGTTTTCCCCTGAAATCGAAAACTCAATCAAAGA
>JAITVQ010000026.1 GCA_031285745.1 Puniceicoccales bacterium
ATGATGCCTGTTTGCGAAAATCCGTTCTCATCGAGGGCGGAACGAATAGCAGCGATTCGTCCATCCATCATGTCGGAAGGGGCGACAAAATCGACACCAGCCTGGGCGTGGAGCAGCGACATCTGGGCAAGGATCTCCACAGTGCTGTCGTTATCCACGTCGGCACCGCTAGCGGAAAGTATGCCGTCGTGCCCATGGGTTGTGTAGGGATCAAGGGCGATATCGTTAAAAACAAGCAACTCCGGCACCTGCTCCTTGATGGCCCGGGTGGCCTTGATAACCAAAGTGTCGGGGTTAAGCGCCTCGCGTCCATCCTCCGTTTTCAAGGAGGGATCAATCTTGGGAAACAGGGCGACCCCGCGCAGACCGAGAAGGTGTAGATTGCGGCAGTGATGCGCGATTTCTTTCAGGGGGATTCGGGATATGCCCGGCAGTGACGTTACTGGTTCAGGGATATCCCCGTCGGTCACAAATAGGGGCTGAATAAGCTGGGCGGGTCTGAGCACAGTTTCGGCGAGCATGGACCGAATCGCAGAATTCTGACGCAGGCGGCGCAAGCGAAGGGGGATTTTCATAAGGGTTACTTTTTCTTTTCGCTCTCCGGTAAATCAGGCTTTGCGGGTGGCTGCATTTTCAGCCAACCAGCGAAGAGCCGCATGATAGCCCTCGAAACCCAGCCCCGCGACAACGCCGACACATACACCGGCGGTCAGTGATTTGTGTCGGAATTCCTCGCGTTTGTGGACATTCGAAATATGCACCTCGATGGTCGGCAGGCCGCTTCCGGCAATACTGTCGCGAAGGGCCACACTGGTGTGGGTAAATCCACCGGGGTTAAGGATCAGTCCGGAAAATCCGGAATCTGTCCATGCGGCGATTTTGTCGATTAGGTCGCCTTCGTGATTGGATTGAAAGCATTCCACGGTGGCCCCGGTTTGTTTTGCGGTTTCCTGAAGGGCGGCCTCCAGATCGGCGAGAGTAGCCTTGCCGTAGACTTCCGGTTCGCGTTTACCGAGTCGGTCAAGGTTGGGGCCGTTGATGATGCCGATCTTTTTCATGGTGCCGTAATATGATGATTTTAATGGAAATTACAATAGCAGAGGCCGGTGATGGTAAAAGTTGGGGATTGAAAGGGTAAAGTTATGCGGAGAACGTAATAAACACTTTATGGCCCAGTATTCGCTCCAAGGCATTCGAGTCATTACACTGGATGTGTTCGGCACATTGGTTGTTCCGAATCCATCCATCGGTCATATTTATGCGCGCATTCTGGCCAGACACCGAGGAGGTGAGACCGATGGGAAACAACGACAAATTGAGGCTGGGATTCTCAACAAGCGTTTTCCCAAGGCATGGAAACAGGTTCGTACCACGATGCCGGAGCCATTGTCGGAGTCGGCGGCCCGCGCCTTTTGGGAGAAGGTGGTCAGGGATACATATGCGGACGATTGCCCGCAGGAGATTTTTCCCGTTGTTTTTGCCGAGGTCTATACGGCCTTCGCAAAGGGCGAGAATTGGCGGGTGCTGCCGGGCACCCGGCAGGCCTTGGATGCCCTGCGTTTTCTGGGATACCGGCTGGCTGCCTTCACCAATGCGGATGCCCGCATGCATCATGTTTTGGTGGATTTGGGGTTGGGTCGGTATTTTGAGAAAATCTTTACCTCTACGGAATTGGGTGCTGCTAAACCCGATCCCCAGGCGTATGCGACAATAGCAAGCCGTCTTCATGTTGCTGCGACGGATGTCCTGCATGTGGGGGACAGCTTGCGGGAAGATGTCGAGGGTGCGGTGGGCGCGGGATGTCGCGCGGCCTGGCTTGCGCCTGATGCTCATTTCAAACCTGCCGGAGCCATTGTTTTGAAATCCTTGCTGGAATTGCCGGACAGGTTGCGTTTTGCCGAAACGAAACCCTTGCAATATAAACCGAATCTGCGCGGACCACTGAAAGCATTTAAGGGTATTCTGGAAGAAGACCCAAAATGGAAATGGCGAAAGCCTCCCAAGAGTGTCCGGGATATTGTCGCCAATTTGCGTGACTTGCCTGAAGAGGCTGCTTTCGGGCGAGGGCGGCGCCATGAGGAGCCCGAACAATCCATTGGGTCGGCCATCCTTGAGGTTGCGAGCCAGTTGCGTTCCGAGGCGACCCCGATGGAGGTATTGAAAGAGCAATGGTCCAAGCTGGCCGGTAAGTTTGCCGAAGCCTGCGAACCCAGACGAATTGCGCCCGGAGGTATCTTGGTGATCCATTGCGAAAATGCCGTGATTCGTTCGGAGTTGATGATGAAGTCGCGCCAGATGTTGGCAGCCATTGGCAAATTACCCAATTGCGAGAAGGTCCGGCGATTGAGTTTTCAGTTTTAATCCGGGGTTGGCAGGCGGTTTTATGGGCCATGTCTTCCCCTCATCATAGGAGCCTCGTAAAATTAAGTTTTCGCGTTTCGTTTGAGACGCTGGGTTACAAAAAAGAATTAATCCTGGTTTCTTGCCATCAGGCCACGAGTGACGAACAATGGAACCTTGGCAAACGGGTTCAGGTAGTTGGCTGTCATAAGCGGTTTCACTCCAAGTCCCGCCTCCATCCTTGGAAATAGAAATTGCCCGGTTTCGATGTCCAGTACTTTGATTGCGCATATTCAGCATCAGGTCTCCATTGGATAGTTCAACTACTTCACACTCATTAGTTCCACGTGCCGCAAAGGTTGAAGAAGATTTCCAAGTCTTGCCAGAGTCATCGGAATATAATGCATGGGCATAGTATGCGCCTTTTTCGGCAGGAACATTATGATTTACACCGATAATATAACGTCCGGCATGAGGAGGAAATTTCTTCACAATGCCTGCCCCCGGACCGGTCGCATACCAGCCCCAGTCGGGCTGTTTTACGTCTCTGGAGATATTCCTCGGCTTTGACCAGGTGTTGCCGTCATCATCGCTGTGTGTCACATATACGAGGCGCGAGTCATCGCCATAGCCAGGAGCGGTTTTGTATTCATGAACACGGTTCCAAACTGCAACGAGTGTAATTCTCCCCGAGTCAGGGTCCACGATTGGGCATGCATTTCCCATGGTGTGATTATCAATATCCAGCACCACTGTTTCCTTCGACCAGGTTTTCCCTCCATCTTCAGAGCGTCGGACAACCGTGTCGATGTCTCCAGAATCTCCTGCTCCATTTTTACGCAACTCGGCAAAGGCCAGGATGGTGTTTTTTGTTGTTACGCATAATGTCGGAATCCGGTATGTGTGTGTCGGCGACTGTCCTGTCCCAACGTATAGATCCATTGTGTCTGTCGCGTTCAACGGGATAATGAATGTGAGCCATGTGAGAGCCCCACACATAATTAAATGCTTCATGTATTCCATCATGAGGCGAGGGACATTGAAAAAGGTGATTTGTTACAGGCAAAATCCAAAAACAAAAAACCTCCCGATTTCGCGGGAGGCTTTGACTACCGAGAAGTCTTGAAATCTCTTATTTGCGACGGCGGCGCATGATATATGATTCAGTTTCCCGGAGTTTCCTTTTTTTGCAGCTTGCGGACTTCTTCTTCTGCAACCTGGTTGAAAAGCTTTATAAAGTCAGCTGGCATGGTGCCGTTTTTGAAACTGTTTTTGAGTGCCTCACGTACTTTATTGATGATGGCGGATTCATCATCTGCGGATTTAAGCTTTATTGCATCGAGCGCTGCAATTGCCCCCTTTGTGTCTCCTTCGAGGAACAGTACCCGGGACAGTGGCGTTGTACCCATTATAATTGAAAAATCATCAATGTCCTTTTCGGCCTTGATTTCGGCGAGCGCTTTTTGAGCCAGCGATTTCAATTCCTGGAGGTTTTCCTTGGAGAAAGGAACGGCACCCACGGTGGCAACTTCCAGTGCGTAAGCGGTTATTTCGTTATCATCCCGGATCAGTTTACGCACTGTATCCATGGTTGCAGAGACATCCTTTTTTCCAACGGCTAATTCCAGTCTGGCGATGGTGCTTTCGGTTTTATTTTCAGGGAAATCTTTCTCCATTTGCACAAGTGTTTTTTCGAAAGTTTGCCAGTCATTCTTGAGCTGGGCTTTTCTCAGTTGCTCTGTCATATCTGCCAGTTGTCCATAATGCCGGGTGGCCTTTTCTTCGGCAGCGGCCAGGATCGTTTTTATAGGTTTTCCGGACAAAAATGCTTCGACCGCCTCGTCGTTGATGAAAATCGGATGGGTGATTGCGGCAATGTTGCCGTTTTTATCGATAAGAAATGAGCAAGGAATTCCGTTTTGTCCTGCCGGATTCAGCCAGTTGGAGGTTTTGGGGTAATCGGCTCCGGGAAATGCGACGGCATAAGTCATCTCATCTTTGCGTTTATTGAGAAACGCTTGAACTTTCTTCTCGTCGGTTTCCCCAGCGTTCATGCCAATAATAATGAACCCTTTGTCCTTGTATTTGCGGTGTAGCTTTTCCAGATGCGGTATCGACGCAACGCATGGGCCGCACCAAGTAGCCCAAAATTCAACCATGTAGCATTTGCCCGGTTCGATTGTAATTGGGCCGCCTTGCAGCCATTTTCCTGGTTTCAACTCAGGAGCTTTGTCGCCCACTTTTATGGAGGCTGGGAGGCCTTGCGAAGCAGGTTCCTTTTTATCCTCGGCGGCTAGGAATGGCACCGTAATCAGGCACCAACAAAACAACATTAAAAGATGGGGTAGTTTTTGTGTTTTCATCTTGTGCTTAGTTTGATGGAAAAGTTTATACCGTCAATGAATGCTAGGAGTTTCATTAATATTGGGCAGGTGAGGTTTTTCTTCCACCCAGTCCTGTCATACTCGTGATTGCGGGCTTTATCTGGATAGACTCTACACATTTCGAAAAGGATTTGTTTATCTCCTGAAGTCGTAGATTGGGGAGATGCGTCAACTTCCAGTGCTCCTGGGAGCAAGACACCTTTGGGGCAAATTTGCTTGTGGCGTTTACTCAGCAAGTTGGGGTTGTTTTGCTGAGGAAAGCAGGGAGTCGGGTAGTTGCGGAAATCGAAATCCGGGCCGCGGCAAGCGCCAAGTCCACTGCACTTGGTGTTTGCCGTAATTCGGCAAGTACCAACACCACTGGTTGTCTCATTTGCCGGAAAAAGGAAAATACGAAGAGCAACGGAGTTGTTACTTGCCGGAAACCAGCAGACGTGAAGAGCAATGGAGTTGGTGTTTTCCGGAATCCGGCAGGCATGAAGTCCATAGTACTTGGTACTTGCTGGAATTCGGCAAAGGCCACGACCAATGGATCTGATGTTTGCCGAAAAACTGCAAGTATGACGAGCAGTGTACTTCACCTTTGCCTTTTTTCGGCAAATGGCGTGACCACTGCACTTGGCACTTGCCGCGCCCCGGATTTCGATTTCCGCAGTGAATCTCTCGTCATATAGTATCTAGAAATAGCCAAGAACGACAGATATAGATATGACAGGAGTGGAGGGCGGAGTGTTGTTTGGTGTCGATTGGACGAGGCGCTTTACAGCACCGCATTGAGGATAACATTCCCGATTCCGATCAAGGCTGCTCCTGTAATGAGTCCGGCGCAAATGGGTTCCACACATTCCACCCAGATGAGATTGCCCCGGGTGCCTTGTTGTTTGTGGCGGAGCCCCATGATGTAGAAGAAAAATGCTCCCGCAAACATGCAGAGGCAGGCATCGGGTGGCAAAACCGCACCGAGTCCAATAGCTACTGCCGAGAGGGGGAATTTCCCTTTGGTGACAATCCGCAAGACTTCGAAAATCAGAGCGGCAATCGCGGCACAAACCATGGCCGTGATGGCGGAAGTGGGTAATTGTTTTAATCCCCCGCCAATGATTTCAGCAACCCCCCGCCATTGCTGGGCGGCAGGCATGGCGAATTGTTCGGAAATCAGTGTTTTTACACTACGGGTACCATCCGGTTGTGCGGGGAGAAATAGCAGGTAGAAGAGTGGGGTCGATGCAATGGCCCCTGAGAATATACCGATGACGTGTCCGATGGCTTGTTGGCGAGGTTTGGCTCCCAGCATGTAACCGGGCTTGATGTCCGAGAGGAGGTTGGCGGTATTGCTGGCGACCTCCCCGGTCATCCCTGCCGCACTGAGATTGGTGGCCGGGTTGGAGTGGTCGATTGCGCCCATGGTGAACTGGGTGATCTTGCTGAGGGCTCCGGTCGGGGTCCAGGAAGTGAGCGCCATGGAGTTGGCGGCAATCATGCTGAGGATGAAGATGAGCGGGAAGGAGGCGAGCACTACCACCCAGGATGCGCCGAAGAATGTATGCGCCATCCATGCGCCCAGTCCGGCAAAAATGGGAATGCCAACATAGGATATCCAAAGTGGAAGCTCGATGTGTTTAAGCACATCGACTTCCTCGGATTCGGTTTTCTTTTTGAATAATCCGGTAAAGGCCCCGATGAACATTTTCGGCTTGGAGAATAGGCCGACGAGCGAACCGACGACCATCATGGTGACCGCCCACCAGAGCGACCATTGGTTGATGATCTCTTTCATGCTAAGCGGTAAAATGGCCTGCGTCTCCGGATCAACCGGATGCTTGATGTCTCCCATGTGGATCATGATCGGGGCCAGTACCGCAAAATTAAGCAAGGTGCCGATCAGGACACTGGTGGCGGTGCGGATACCCATGAGGCCGCCGACTCCGACCATGGCTGCATCGATTCCTCCGCGCAGCCCCATTTCCCGGATATCCGTACCGAGGATTTTGGGTATCCAAAGATCCCATTTTACAGCGAGGGCGTAGTAGTATTCGTCGAAACGTTCATAGATATGCCAAGGTTTCAACATGCCCAATTTCTCGTCCAACCCCAATAGTTTGAATTGAATCAATTTCATCCAACCGTCTCCAGTAAGGAACTGGATTGTCCCGGATACCCCGGCGGTGAGGCCCAGCAGCTTGGCCTTGAACATGCCACTGGAGGCCTTGTCCGAATAGAGTGTGTCGAGCACAACCCCGCAGGCACGCCCTTCGGGAAACGGTTGCTGTTCGTCGTTGATGAAGCGGCGTTTCAGGGGAAATGCCACCAGTACGCCAAGTATACAGATAACGATGTTCCAGAGGATCATCTGCCACCAGGGGATGATCTCTCCGGTTATCAGCATCAACGCCGCGAGGCTGGAGATGAATGGCGATGTCATGTAGCCTGCCGAGGTGGCGATGGACTGCATGGCATTGTTTTCCAGAATGGTGAAATCACGGGCGGCCCCGAGTTTCGAGAGCAGTTTGAACATCGCAAAGGCCAGGATGACCGAGGTCAGCCCGACTCCGAGCGTCATGCCGTTCTTGGCGCCAATATAGAGATTGGTGGCAGCCAGGAACCCACCGAGGATAAAACCAGTCAATCCGGAGCGCCAGGTAAGCTGGGGAAGATTCCCGCGGAATACATTTTCAAACCACCAGCGGTCTTTTTGGGCGCGAGTCCATGTTTTGGTTTGTTCTTCGGTAAGCTCTTTGATGGCCATCAGTGTCTTGAATTTTTCCTCGGTAAGGGATTGTTAGGGAAAGCTGAGAAAGCTGTTTGGCAATGCGGTTCCGCCTTGGTGCAGCTTTTTGCAAAAGGCTGCGTTGTTATCAATAGTTCCCGGCTTTGGCAGCATTAATTTTTCGAGAATGGAAGAGTTTTTCATTAAGAATTACTAATTTCGATGAGGCGAAACTCTAATTTAACTTGGGATGGTGGGTTGGGCTATTGTAGTGTTCTTGCTTAGCTTTTCCCTTATGAATTCTACTCCCAAAAAACAGGTTGATCCCTCCATTATAGTTATTTCCTGCTCCGGTCCCGCCGATGTTGGCGGATTGGCGGACCGAGTGGCCAGACGCCTTGCTCGAGAAGGAGTTGCCCAGATGGTTGGTTGCACGGGAATCAATGCCGAGATGGCTTCCGCAATACAGGCTGCACAGAATGCCGATTTTGTTTTATTGATAGATGGTTGCTCCAACAATTGCGCAAAAAAGTGTATGGAGAATAAAAAAATACCCGTACATGCCCATCTTTGTTTGACGGATTTGGGCTTTGTGAAAGGACGAACTCCTCAGCCCGAAGAAGTCTTGGCCCGGGTTTGTAATGCTGCCGAAAGGCTGCTTCCAGCCAGAAAGCAATAACTCATCCCTGCTTTGTCAGGATAGGGTTATTTCTTCCAGGGCCTTTGTTGGGCAAGTTCTTGGAGTTTTTTTACAACCTCAGGGTTTTTCTTGGATAGGTCTTTTTTCTCTCCGACATCTTCACTTAAATCATAAAGTTCGGGTGAGGTTATTTTACGACGGGAAACCGTGCCTTCGCCGCCATCTTTGCCATATTTGGCCGGATCATAAACTTGGGTTTCATGGGGAAGGATGAGTTTCCATTTCCCTTGGCTAACCGCCTGAACTGGTCCGCCATAGGAAAACCAATAAACAGTATCATCGTTGGCCTGGGCTTTCCCGGTGAGCAATGGCCAGAGGTTATGCCCATCCACTACCTTGGGCACTGGATAGCCGACTGGCTCGGCAAGGCTGGGCAGCAGGTCGATGCTGGAGAGCGGGGCATCGTTGATGCGCTTGGCGGGGATTTTGCCCGGCCAACGAATGAAGAACGGCATGCGGATGCCTCCCTCATAAATGGTGCCTTTGCCTTGGCGAAGGGGAAGCGCTGCCCCGCTGTGATTGCCATAGCGCAGCCAAGGCCCGTTGTCCGAGGTAAAGATGACGATGGTATTGTCGCGCAGGTCAAGTTTATCAATCTTTGCAAGGATTTCGCCAACGCTATCGTCGATGTCCTTCATGGTGTCTCCATACAGTCCTCGCTTGCTGGAGCCTTTGTTTTTATCCGAGACTCCCAGCGGGACGTGGGGCAAGTTATACGGGACGTAGAGGAAAAAGTTTTTCTTGGCGTTTTCGTCGAGGAATTTGAGGGCGCCATCCGTGCAACGCCGGGTCAGTTCGGCGGGTGTCGGTTCTTCGATGATAACCGAATTATCCTTGCCGTTAATCAGGGGGATTTTTCCCTTGTTGTAATCGTGCGAGACGATTGTGCCGATCCATTGGTCAAATCCGTGGGCAATGGGTGTCATGTCGGGCTGTTCGCCAATATGCCATTTCCCAAACATGCCGGTGGCGTACCCCTGTTTCTTCATCAGGCTGGGCAGGGTAGGGACGGAGGATTTCAGGCCGGTTTTGGCACCCGGGCGGATGGCCCAGTTAATGCCAAATCGTTGTGAGTAGCACCCGGTCAGGATGGCGGCCCGCGAAGGCGAGCAAACCGGATGAGGCACGTAAAAACGGGTGAAGCGGGTGCCTTCGTCAGCCAGTTTATCCAGATTGGGGGTGGGGTATTTGGCCCCCTGGCAGCTGACATCCGCATAGCCCATGTCGTCGCAGAAGAGAAGGACCACATTGGGGGCGGCTTGGAGGGCCGGGGCGGCGAACGAGGATGCCATGAAGGCAGCCGCGGCGGAACGGGACAGGAGCGTTCTCATGGAAAGGGCAGAAGGGTTTGTTATAGTAAGTAAGGGCTTTTGTCTATGTGTCACGGCTGGGATATCCTTTCAAGATGAGAATGCCGCTTGCGACTGGATACGTTATTTAACACTTTGGTGAAAATGAGGGTTCTTCTCATCCAGTTTCTTGTGTGGGCATGGATTTCCCTGCCGGGAGCGGAGCCTGAGCAGCCGGAGCCCTCTGTGCTCATCGATGAAACGGAATTCGTGAGCGGTTGCCGGTTTGAAGGGGACACGGTTGCCGAGTGGGAGTCCATCCCTTCCAAGGTTTTTGTGCTGCCGAATGGGCAACGGGTGATCGTGGCTGAATCAGCGGTATCTTTGATATTCCGCACGGAGATTATCTCGGAACGATATTATGAAAAAGTATTGGAGTTTGGTCATGTGCCCGGTGGTCCGAGGAGCGGGATCACCATCGGTGTGGGCTATGACTTGGGGCACCAGTCCCCGGAAGACATCCGCCGCTTGCTCAAGGGAAAAATCGACGAATCCGACATAGAAAAGCTTTGCGGACTGGCTGGTTTGCGCGGAGCAGAGGCCAAGGCGGTTTTTGAAAAAATGGAGAAGGTGAAGATTCCTTTGCCGGTGGCAAAAAGCATCTTTGAGGAGCGAGTCTTGCCCGACGTGGTCGAGCAAACGGCCCTGTCTTACCCGCAACTGGCTGATTTGCCTCCCGAGGCCGCAGGTGCCTTGATCTCCTTGGTTTTTAACAGGGGCAATGCCTTGTCAGGCTCGTCTCAAGATGATGACGGCCAAGATCGCCGCCAAGGCATGGCCAACATCCGCGCCCTTCTTTCTCAAGGAAAAATAGACGATGTAGCGGAGGAAATCCAGCGCATGAAAACATTGGTTTCGGAAAAAGAACGAGGCCTGTTAGTTCGGCGTGATTCCGAGGCGGCTTTGTTTCAAAAAGGGGTGGATTCCGAACGCCGCCGACTCCGTGCCGAGTTGGAGCGATTGGAATCTCGGCAATAAAAACGACCGGACTTTTGGTCCGGTCGAAATCATGTTGTTGGACGATTGCGGTCCTGCTAGAGGCTGTCGTGAACTAAGGGAAGAAAGAGAGTAGAAAAAGGGAGGCCAAGGATGATAAGATGGGCGGATGGAGAAAGGGAGAAAAAGCTATCCGAGTGATGTGAGCGATGCGGAG
>JAITVQ010000041.1 GCA_031285745.1 Puniceicoccales bacterium
CGAAACAGTTCTGCGCGGTACTTTCGACATTTGTCGAGAGTATGAAATAGTCCTGATTGGTATCCTAAACTTTTTACAAAATCATTGCGCAGGACGAATCAGCTCCTCCGACAATCGTCGAGAGAGCAAATTAGAACTAATCGGTACTCTAGACTTTTTACAAAGGAGCAAAATCGTTCTGATTAGTCCAATCGACATTTTGCAAGACCACTAAATCGACCTGCGCAGTACCCTCGACAAAAGTTGAGACCACTAAATCGTTTTGTGCAGTCACTTCGACAAAATACAATAGATGCCGGAAAATCGTGAGCGTACTTGGAACAAAGATCGGGATGGGCAAGTACGAATGTTCGTATTGTCAGGATATCAAGGGGTTGGGCGAAGAGCACTTCAAGGGCCTACCGAAGTTAGCCGAGCAGTATTCGATCGAATACTTGATTGCCTGTAGGCAGAAGTCGTGCCGTTGAGGATCGGGATCATCCGCATTTTCTGGTACAGCCAGTGCCAACCAGCCGAGCAGGGGTAGTGCTAATGGAGGGCGTATGACAGCGCGGGAAATGTTTATCTCAAGCGGAAGTGCCCGAAACGATTGGGAGGTTAAATCTCCATTGGCTCAAGAATCAACGACTTCAGCCCAACACTTTTGGAGTCCCCTTCCAGCAGGCTCACGGAGATGATGTGCTTGCCTGTTTTATCAAAACGGATCGAGCCAATCGGGAACTCGTGAAAGATGCTGCTGGATCCTTGTTGGTTTTGGATGGAGATTCCCTCGTCAGTCTCAATCTTCCAGACTAGGCGGCCCTTACCTTTATAGGCCAGATGTGCCTTGTAGTAGCCTGGCTCCGCGATGTCGATTTCCCATCGGGAATAGGCGTCGGGACCAAGATTCTCCACCTGTTGGGCATGTTTCCATTCGCCGAATTTTTCCATCCATGAGAGTTTTCGTTTTTTGCAGTTTTCCGTTTTGGCAGAATCGGCTGTCAAGATTGTGCGGATTTGCGGGTCGACAGCCTGGGCCGGTTCGATCTTGGCAATATCGTCCACGGTCATTTCGACAACGGTAAGCAATTTGTCATACCTTTTCGAGGGAAGCGTGATGATTGTCCAGTCGTTTTTCTGTTCATGAGAAAGCGCAGATTTACTAGCTTCGGTTAGCAGATTCAATCCGGTGACTTTCACATTACGCATCCCGGGCAGGTAAAGTTTCCCGGAGGAGGGCAGATCATAGATGGCCAGAAAGATCTTTCCATCGTTTACCACCGCATCGCCCCATGGCAGAGCCTGTCCCCATGGCGAGGCTTCCGCCTTGTAGATCAGTTGCGGGTAAGCGGCTATCCGTTTGCCCGCGTTTTCCAGTGCGAGCTGGTTGGGCTCCGGTACTTCGCCCTCTCCGGTCGGACCAATGTTAAACATAAAGGTCCCGCCCCGGGCGACTGTCGAAATAGTAAACTTCAGGATATCTTTCGCACTTTTCCAGTTTTCGCCGTACCACACATACCCCCACGAGTCATTCGACACATCAATGGACTCCCAGAGGCCGGTACGATTCTGCTCGACCAATTCCATGTCACCCAGCGTGTCATAATCACCAAGGCCATTTCCGACCCGACTGGAGACAAATGCGCCAGGTTGGTTTTTGTGCACGAGATCAACCAACTGTTTCGAGTATTCGCGAGACATATTGCCGGGGGTATCAAACCAGATCAGGGTGATCGGCCCATACTCTGTCGTGAGTTGATTTACCTCCGGCACACACTTCTCCTTGAAATATTGGTCGAAGGTCACGGCTTGGCCGGAAGCATCCTGCTTCGGCCCACCCCCTCCGCCTGGGGTGGTCCAGTCCTGAAATTGCGAGTAATAGAAACCGAAACCAAGCCCTTCTTTCCGGCAGGCCTCGGCCAGTTCCTTCATCGGGTCCCGTTTAAAAGGAGTGTGATCAACAATATTGAATTTGCTCGCCTTGGACGCGAACATTGAAAACCCGTCATGGTGCTTTGATGTAATGACTATGTACCGCATTCCGGCAGCCTTGGCCAATTTCGCAATGGCCTCTGCGTTGAACTTCTGCGGATTAAACTGACTTACAGCCTCCTTGTATTCGTCAACCGGAATCTTGGCCAGATACGGGCTCATGAGCCATTCGCCCACGCCATAATATGTTTTGCCTTTCCAACGACCGGCCATCTCGGAATAAGCGCCCCAGTGGATGAACATGGCATAATTGCCATCTCGAAATAATGCGCCCCGGTCAGCGGTTTGATTCTGTTTTGCCGGAGCATCTTCTGCGGCTTTCCCCGGGATGCACAAACTTAGGCAACACAGGAGTACAGTGCTGAGCAGAGTAAGAGGGGCTTTTTTGAAATGCGTGAAGGGAAACATGAGTATGTTGGAAAGACAGGAGGATAAAATATTTTGTTCCACGGCACAGTTCAGAACTTACCGCGACTTGCGGCTACGTTCTATTGCAGCACTACCCAGTGCGATAAAGGAGGCATGTTTTTCATAACATATGAAATAGAGAGGGGCCTTCGGAACGAAGAGCATTAAGACAGGCTCAAATGACTTATTTTGGGCTCATCTGAATCACCTCTCTTGTGTGGCTATAAGCATTACATTCGGTATTTGGCCTCGAAGGATGAAGTAAGCATTCAATCTTAGCAGGGCTATGATTGATTTGTTCCCATACAAACATGGAACAAAATCTCTTTTTATCTGACAAAATCGCCATGTCCCCCTCACTTTTTTTGCGTCAGGTGATACTACCTGTTTGCTTGTTGTCTACCCCGGCATTGTTGCTGGCGGAAACAAGCTTGAATGATGCCGTGGCCCGGTTGAAAAATCCTGCCGAACGGACAGCGGCCGCGCAGGAGATTTTCTCAAAGTGCCTTCCGGGCAAAGATAACGCTCCTGCTGCCGAGACAGGCCCCGGTGTAATCGCACCGTTGGCCGAGGCATTGTTTTTTGCCAACTCCAGGGAGAATGCCAAGCGGGTTCTTGACGTGGTGAAACCCTTGCAGTCAGCCCCATCGGGAACAGTGCCCTTGCCTGCGCCGGATGCCGATGGATTCACACCGCTTTTCAACGGGAAAAATTTTGACGGCTGGAAAGGCGATACCAGCAGTTATTTCTACAGTGGGGATACCCTGGTGGTTACCCGCCCTTCGCGCCAGATTGAGACCGAGCGCAAGTATCGCGACTTTCATTTGAAATTTGAGCATCGTCTGACTCCCGGCACCAATAACGGTATCTGGCTGCGCGGAGGCTTTGAATCCCAGATTCTCGACGATACCTCCCCCCGTTACAAGGGGTTGAACGGTTACCAATATTGCGGAGGCATCTATGGAGCCATTGCGCCCAAAACTGGGCACCTCAAGCCATTGGGTGAGTGGAACCAGGAGGAGATTATTCTGGATGGGCGTCGTGTGAAGGTGATTATGAACGGGGTGGTGATCATTGATGCCGATCTGGATGAGGCGATTGCGGCTGCCGAAAAGAGCAATGATGGCTATGGAAAACCTTTTCTGCCAGGGATGAAATCTCCTTCGGGTGCCCTGGCGCTCATGTCGCATAGCGAACACTTGGAATACCGGAATATGCGCATCAAGGAATTGAATACCAAGAAAATCGTTCTTTCCGAGGATAGTAATCTTTCTGCTTGGTGTGCCTTGGTCGGAAATCCGGTTTCCCGGGCCAAGATGTCCAATGATGAACTGCGGGCCGCCCAGGACAAGGCGCGTCCTAATATGCTCAAGAATTGGAGCTGTGAAAACGGAATGATTTTTTCCGAGGGGAAGGGTAGCAATTTGTGTACCAAGGAATATTTCGGCGATTTCGACATGAGTCTGGAATGGAAAATCTCCGCCAACAGTGACAGTGGTGTTTATCTAAAGGGGACTCCGCAGGTGCAAATCTGGGACCCGGCCAATCCCAACGAAAAGAAGAACGGCGCGGACAAGGGCTCGGGTGGTCTTTGGAATAACAGCAAGGATGGAAAATGGCCGTCTGTTTGTGCCGACAAGCCGGTGGGCGAATGGAACAAGATGCGCATCCTGATGGTCGGGGAAAAAGTCTCCATCTGGCTCAATGGCCAGCAGGTCGTCAACAATGCCCGTCTCGACAACTACTGGGCGAGGGGCAAGCCCTTGGCCGCGCGCGAGCAAATCGAACTGCAGGCGCACAACTCCCCGGTTTGGTTCCGTAATGTGGTCGTGACTCCCCTGGATTGAACCGGAGTCTGATTCCTCTTTTCTTCTCAACCCTAATACATACTTTTTCATCATGCTAAACGTAGGCGTTATCGGACTTGGCTCCATGGGTATGACCCATCTTGATGCATATTCCCGTCTTCCTGACGTGCGCGTGGTGGCGGTGGCAGATCAAAAATTTGCCACTCCCGGGGCCACGGTTGGCCGGGCAGGCAATATCGCCGGGCAATCCTCGGGTGGCTTTGATCTCGACTCGGTCAAAAAGTATGTCGAGGCGATAGAACTCATCAATGATCCCGAAGTGCAGGCGGTGGATATTTGCGCCCCGACGTCCTCGCACAAGGAACTGGCCCTGCTGGCCATCAAGGCCGGCAAATCTGTTTTTGTTGAAAAACCACTGGCCCGAACATCGACTGATGCCCGCGAGATTGCCGAGGCTGCGGCCAAGGCCGGGGTTGTCCTCATGCCTGCCCATTGCATGCGCTTTTGGCCCGGCTGGGATTGGCTGAAGGCTGCCATGAACGACAAGCGCTTTGGCGCAGTCCAGAGCGCATCGTTTGTGCGCCTTGGCTCCAAGCCTCCCACACCTTTTTACAACGATGGTGTCGCCAGTGGAGGCTCGCATCTCGACCTGCATATTCACGATACGGATTTTGTTTTGTTCCTCTTCGGCATGCCGGATGCGGTAACAAGTTTTGGACGCATCGGCGAAAGCGGGGCGGTCGAGCATACGGTGACCCGGTACCATTTCGGTGATACCGATGCCTTGGTAACCTCGGAAGGCGCCTGGACCCGGGATGCCGAGAAGCGGCCTTTTGAAATGCGCTATACGGTGGTTTTTGAACGAGCCACGGTGGTCTATAATCTGGGCGCTGATCCTGTCATGCGTGTCTATCAGGCGGACAAGGAGCCGGAGGCGGTACTGTTGTCTTCGGATTTGGGCTATGCCTTGGAAGTGGCGGAATTCGCCCGTTGTGCTGCCGCCCGGCAGAATTCTCCTGTCGTCAATGGCATCGATGGTTATCGCGCCTTGGAAATCATTGAGGCCGAATTGCGCAGCATCGAAACCGGACAAACCTTCTATCTTTAAAAATCCCATGAGACCCCAAACAATTCAGCAACTTGCCGTTTGCAGCTGGTCCGGATGGCCCCAGGACCCCCAGACCTTGATGGCCAATCTGGCGGGAATGGATGTTCGCCGTATCCAGCTGGCGCTCGATCCCCTTATCGACAAGCCGGAATGGAACCGGGCTCTCGAATTGCTCGCCGGGGCGGAAATTGAGGTAGTTTCGGGCATGTTTGGCACCGGGGCCGAGGACTATACGACTCCGGCCACCATCCGGGCTACCGGTGGACTTTTCCCTGACGATTCCTACGAGAAAACGCTGGCTCGCATTCCGCGCTACATCGCCCTGCTTGACCAGTTGCAGATCGACAAGATCAGTTTCCATACGGGTTTCATTCCTCATGATGACGCTGGCGGCTTGCGGGCGAAAATGCTCCAGCGCCTGGCTGTCTTTGCCGACCGTTTTGGTGAGGCAGGTAAGCTCCTGCTTCTGGAAACCGGACAGGAAACCGCTGAGACTTTGGTTGGGCTGCTTACCGAGCTTGATCGACCCAACCTCAAGGTAAACTTCGATCCGGGCAATCTGCTCCTTTACAGCATGGGAGACCCGATCAAGGCGTTGCGGATACTCCTGCCTTATATTGCCCAAATCCACATCAAGGATGCCATTGCCTCAGGCGACCCCGAGGTGTGGGGCGCCGAGCAACCGGCAGGCGAGGGCAGTGTCGATTGGCGCAGCTTTTTTGCCATTCTTGCCGAGGCGGACTACTCCGGCAATCTCGTCATCGAACGGGAATGTGGCAATGATCCGGTCGGCGAAATCCGCCGGGCGATTACCTTCCTGTCAGGCATTTTGCAGTAGGGTCCTGCAATGGACGGCTAGCAAAACTTGAAACATCGGCTCGCCAAAGCTGTCGTTATCTCTCAGACTTTTTCCATGACCTCATCCCCCACCTCCTCAAAAACCACTGCTCCGCTTGGTCTTCTGTGTGCCATGATGTTTCTCCAGTTCTTTGTCTGGGGTGCATGGTATGTCCCCGTGACCGGCTGGCTTAACGACCTTGGCCTCGGCGGACTTACCGTTTGGGTTTTCAGCGTATGCCCGATTGCGGCGATTGTTTCGCCTATTTTCCTTGGCATGGTCGCGGATAGATTCTTTCCGTCGCAAAAAGTCCTGGGGATACTGCATATTATCGGGGCATTGTTCATGATCGCGATTCCATTGGTGATTACCAAACAACCTTTGGCAGAGTCGCCAACCAGCTTTTGGCATCCGTGCATCCTTCTGATGCTAGGCCATGCACTATGCTATATGCCGACACTGGCCCTGAGTAGTTCGGTGGCCTTGGCTCATATTGCCAGTGCCGAAAAACAATTTCCGATTGTCCGGGTTGCTGGTACCATTGGTTGGATCATTGCGGGATTGGTAGTGTCCATGCTGCTTCCGGGAGGCGATAAATCCCCGGCTCAGTTTTATGTTGTCGGCGTTGCCGGGGTTATTCTCGGCTTATTGAGCTTTGCATTGCCCAACACGCCGCCGCCGTTGGCCGGAAAAAAAGTCAGCGTGGGTCAGTTACTTGGTTTCGATGCTCTCTCGCTGCTTAAGAATCCGCAGTTCGCCTTGTTCATTCTGTGCTCGCTTCTTATATGCATTCCGTTGTCCGGTTACTACCAGCAGGCGCGCAACTTTGTTGCTTTTTCTGGATTGGCTGACCCTGCCTTCAAGATGACTTTTGGCCAAATGTCGGAAGTATTCTTCATGGCGATTATGCCGCTTATCATCGTTCGCCTCGGGGTGAAGAAGATGCTCCTTTTTGGAATGCTGGCTTGGGTGGCCCGTTACGGATTGTTTGCCCTTGGGGCTTCCGACCAAGTGGCGTGGATGGTGGTTGCCGGCATTATTCTGCACGGAATCTGTTACGACTTCTTCTTCGTGGCCGGTCAGATTTATGTTGATAACGACACACCGCATGAGATTCGTGGGCAAGCTCAGAGCTTTTTCGTTCTCATCACTCAAGGTGTTGGCATGTTGATTGGTGCCCAGG
>JAITVQ010000065.1 GCA_031285745.1 Puniceicoccales bacterium
CACCCTTTACGCGGCGCTCAACTATATCAACCAACCCGACCGCAAGATCATCACGGTCGAGGACCCGGTCGAATACCAGATGCTCGGGATCAACCAGGTGCAGGTGCGCCGCGAGGTCGGCATGACCTTCGCCGCGGCCCTTCGCTCCATGTTGCGTCAGGCGCCGAACATCATCATGATCGGGGAAATTCGTGACTTGGAAACGGCGGAAATCGCGGTCAACGCCTCGCTCACCGGTCACATGGTGTTCTCCACCCTGCACACCAACGACGCGCCCAGTGCCGTGACCCGTCTGGTGGACATCGGAGTGAAGCCGTTCATGGTATCGGCATCGCTGCGCGGCGCACTCGCCCAACGACTTGTCCGCCGTATCTGCCCGAGCTGCACCCAACCCTATTCGCCTTCCGTAAAGGAACTGCATTCCATCGGCATGACCGAACTGGAAGCAGGCAACGCCTCCTTCATGAAGGGAGCAGGCTGCCAGAAATGTACCAACATCGGGTACAAGGGTCGGCGTGGTATTTTTGAGATGTTCGTCGTCACCGAGGAACTCCAAGAGATGATTTACGGCGGCTCCACGCTGGTGGAACTTCGCCGCAAGTGTCGCGAGCTCGGCATGCGCTCCATGCGCGAGGACGGAATCCGTAAGGTCGCCGCCGGGGTAACCACCATTGACGAAGTACTCAATGCCACGGTTTCCATCATCGAATAACAGGGTAAACTGACGAGGAATCGCATTCGCTACTGGTTATCATGAGCTACAATATCATAGATCTTCTGAATTTAATGGTGCATGAAAACGCCTCGGACTTGCACCTGCACGTAGGGCGTCCTCCGTCATTGCGCATTTCAGGAAGCATCGTCCCCGTAGAAGGAACTTCGCTTACCCCCGCAGATACCGAAGCCCTGATGAAATCCATCACTCCCGAACCGCACCAACGACGGCTTCAGGAAACAGGCGGATCGGACTTCGGATTTGAGTTTGAAGACAAGGCCCGTTTCCGCGTCAGTGTATTTAAGGCCAAAGGACATCACGGCATCGTGCTTCGCCTGATTCCCAATAAAATCTTCGGATTGCGCGAACTCGGGTTGCCGGACCGGGTCAAGGAATTACTCCAGCGCCCTCGCGGGCTTATCCTCGTCACCGGCCCCACGGGATCGGGCAAGTCCACCTCGCTGGCCTCCATGGTCAACTGGATCAACGAAAATGTCGACGACCACATCGTTACCATCGAGGACCCGATCGAGTATTACCACGACCACAAGCGCTCCATTGTCACCCAACGCGAGGTGCACAATGATATTCCCGACTTTGCCTCCGCGATTCGTGCCGGACTCCGCCAGGACCCGGATGTAATCCTCGTTGGGGAAATGCGCGACTTGGAAACCATCGAAGCCGCCATCACCGCTGCGGAAACCGGACACTTGGTTTTTGGAACGCTCCACACCACAGGCGCAGCCCGGACAGTGGATCGCATCATTGACGCATTTCAGTCCACCGCCAAGGACCAGATCCGCATCCAGCTGGCCTCCTCGCTCGTGGCAGTCATCTCCCAAGTGCTCTGCCGCAAGAAGGACGGCACCGGGCGCATCGCTGCCTTTGAGCTCATGATCAATACCGATTCGACAGCCGCGCTCATCCGCGACAACAAGACCTATCGAATCACCTCCGACATACAGACAGGTGCCGCACTGGGGATGATCACTCTGGATGCCTACCTGCTTAACCTTTTCCAAAAAGGCATCATCAGTGCCGACGAAGCTATCACCTATTCGCAGGACGCCGACGACATGCGAATCAAGGTGAAAAATCATTAATACCCCTCGCCCATCTCCGCGTCATGTTTGAAGACCACAACGAGAGTATCAAGGACATCATCCTTGCAAGACAACTTCTAGATCAAGCCCAGGTTGACGATCTCTGGGAGGCACATCTCCAGACCGGCAAGTCCTTCGCTGACTCGGTGACGGATTCCGGGATGTTGGATCGCATGCCGCTTCTTGAGGCCGTCGCCCAGAGCCTCAATGTCGATTTTGTCCCCATCCCGCCGGAAAATATCGACGAGACCCTGATTCGACTACTCAAGCCGGAGCAGGCGCACAAGTATGGCATCGTTCCCTACAAGGCCGATCCCAACAAGATCAGTTTTCTAGCCCAGGATCCGCTCAATTTCGCCATGATCGATGAGCTGACCTTCATGCTCCAGCGGGACATTGAGCTTTCGGTCACGGATCCTGACCTCATGCATGAGTTGCTGGTCCGCTATTATGGCGACCTGCAATCCTCGCTCGAAGACTTCTTGCAGGAGTTTGAGGGCATGGCCGGGCTTGATGACAGCGCATCCGACAGTGAGCTGTCCAGTCAGGCTAATCAGGCGCCGATCATTCGTTTCGTTGACCTTGTTCTCCAGGAAGCAGTCAAGGCCAAGGCATCGGACATTCACTTTGAGCCTTTTGAGGAACAATTCCGGATACGTTATCGGATTGACGGCGCGCTCTACGAAATGGCCCCGCCGCCCAAGAGCCTGGCATCCTCTGTGATTGCCCGCGTCAAGGTTATGTCCTCGCTGAATATCGCGGAAAGACGTATCCCGCAAGACGGACGTATCAAGACAGTCATCAGCGGCCGCCCCATTGACCTTCGTGTATCCACCCTGCCCACCCAATTCGGCGAGAGCGTGGTGCTTCGTATTCTCGATAAAGGCGTCGTCAATCTCGACCTTGAGAACCTTTCGATGCAGGACGAGATTATGCAGGGGATTCGAGACTTGGTGAATCGTCCGAATGGTATCTTCATCGTTACCGGCCCGACTGGTTCGGGGAAAACCACGACGCTCTATTCCGCGCTTCGCGAGGTCAATGTTCCCGAAGTAAAAATTCTCACCTCGGAAGATCCGGTTGAGTATGAAATCGAGGGCATTATGCAGGTGCAGATCAACCACCAAGTTGGACTCACCTTCGCCGCCGCGCTTCGCTCATTCCTGCGTCAAGACCCTGACACCATCATGGTGGGGGAAATTCGTGACTTGGAAACCGCCCAGATTGCGGTGCAGGCATCGCTCACCGGTCACGTCGTGCTGTCCACTCTTCACACCAACGACGCTCCCGGTGCGGTCACCCGTCTCATCGACATGGGGCTGGAGCCGTTCCTCATTTCCGCATCACTGGAAGGGATACTTGGGCAACGACTCCTGCGCCGTATTTGTAAAAACTGCCGCACGGCATACGAGCCCGACCAGCACGTTATCAGCATGCTGGGAGCCAACCCGCTGGACATCGCAGACAAGAATTTCTACTATGGGCGCGGCTGTTCAGAGTGTACCCGCAGTGGATACAAAGGACGCCAAGGTCTCTTCGAGTTGATGATGATCAGCGATCGTATTCGCGACCTCATCACCAACCGCTCGCCAACCCTTGTCCTGAAACAGGCTGCCATTGAAAACGGCATGCGCACCCTGCGTGACGACGGCCTCCGTTGTATCTTTGACGGTGTCACCACCATCGAAGAAGTACTCAAGTACACCTAAAACTAAAGAGTTAGAACAAAAAGGTCACGACTATCCTGGTAATGTAACTTCACCACAGAGCTAGTCTTTCTCTTTTACATCTTCGCTTTTCCCTTTTAGTTATTACTTTCAGCTTAAACTTTTCACTCCTTATCTCAACTCCCCCATGGCAAAATTCAAATACACCGCGATAGACAGCCAAGGCAAACAGGTGTCTGGCCGAATTGACGCGCCCTCCGATGAAAAAGCCCGAGCCAAACTGACCAGCCAGCGGCTCATGGTCACCAGTCTTGCCTCCGAGGGTGGGGCCTCTGCAGCAGCCAAGGCCAGTGGCGGTGGAAAGGCCAAGAAGAAAGGGTTCAGCTTCGGCGGCAAAGTCAGCAAGGAAACCATCGCCGTCTTTACCCGTCAGCTGGCCACCCTGCTTCAAGCCGGACTTCCGCTTCTTCGCGCACTTGAGATTTTGCAGAAACAGGAAAAGCTTCCTGCCCTCAAATCCGCCTTGGCAAATATTTGCGAAAACGTCCAGACAGGTAACAACCTCTCGGATGCGATGAGCCAACACCCGAAAATGTTCGACCGCCTCTTTGTCAACATGGTGAGAGCCGGTGAAGCTGGTGGTGTTCTCGATACCGTGCTCGACCGTCTGGCGATGTTCATGGAAAAATCCGTGAAGATTCAAAAGAAGGTGAAATCTGCCATGGTTTACCCGGCAGTGGTGGTCACGGTTGCCATTATCATTGTTTACGTCCTCATGGTGAAGGTCGTGCCTGCCTTCCAAAAGATGCTCGACGGACAAAAAGGTGCTTCCATGCCAAAGCTGACTGAGATCGTTGTCGGCATCAGTGATCTTCTTGTCGAATATTGGTATGTCACACCTGTTGCAGTTATCGGTGTCTATGTCATCGTAAAAGCCTGGCTTTCCAGCCGGACAGGGAAGAAGATTTTCGACTCAATGATTTTCCGGATTCCGAAAATCGGTCCGTTTGTCACCATCGTCTCGGTTTCGCGTTTCGCCCGTACATTTGGAACGTTGATGGCATCGGGTGTTCCCATTTTGCAGGCGCTTACGATTACCCGGGACACCATGAGTAATGTGGTTCTCGCCGATTCGCTCAGTCAAGTGCATGACCGGGTGCGCGACGGTGAATCGCTCTCCGTGCCACTGGAGCAAACCAAGGTCTTCCCGGCCATGGTCACCAGTATGATCCAAGTCGGAGAAGAAACCGGACAATTGCCGGAAATGCTCAACCGCGTCGCGAACAACTACGACGAAGAAGTGGACAACGCCGTCGGCGCCATGACTTCGATCATTGAGCCTCTCCTGATCGTCTTCCTCGCCGTGGTCGTCGGTACGATTGTTATCGCGATGTTCCTCCCGCTCATCGAGCTCATCAAGAAGATGACCGGGGGCTAAACCAAACCTGAGATTTTTTTAAAACCCGCGCTGGCAACAGCGCGGGTTTTATTTTACCTGCTATAAACACACTTGGTTTTTGTAATTATTTTTCCATTGCAGGAATACATTTCCCGGAAACCCTAAAGGCTCTTCTCCGACTCCAGCATCAACCCTCACCGCTCATGCCCATGATTCCCACAATCATCTCACTCGTCACGATTGGCATCGTCGTCATCGTGATCTTTGCCGTCATCGGCATCTACAATCGGCTGGTCGGACTTCGCAATCGCTTCAAGAATGCCTTCGCCCAAATCGACGTACAACTCAAACGCCAGTATGACCTCATCCCAAATCTAGTCGAGACAGCCAAGGGCTATCTCAAGCACGAACGGGAAACACTGGAAGCCGTAATCCAGGCCCGCAACATTGCGGCCACTGCCGCCAAGGCCGCCGCCGCCAATCCCGCCGACGGCAATGCCATGCGCAGCCTCGCCGGAGCCGAAACCGGACTCGCCGGAGCGCTTTCCCGGTTGATGGTCGTGGCCGAGCGATACCCCGACCTCAAGGCCAACCAGAATATGATGCAACTCACCGAGGAACTCACTTCCACCGAGAACCGCATCGCATTTGCCCGGCAAGCTTACAACGACTCGGTCATGACTTACAATACGGCCCGGGAGGTTTTTCCCGCCGTCATCTTTGCCGGCATGTTCGGGTTCCTCCCCGCAGAACTCTTCAAGGTCGAAAACCCGGCGGAAAAGGAAGCACCCAAGGTGCAATTCTAAACCGCAAAAACCAGCGCGGCCCAATTGAAGACTGACCCGCCTCGGTATTCATGGATTTCTTCGAGGCCCAGGCTTACGCAAAGAAAAGAACCGGCAGGCTCTTGCTGCTGTTTGCCTGTGCCGTGCTGGGCATTTCCTTGGCCGGATATGCCACCTCTATCTTTTTTCTGAATTTCTTCCAACTGCGGTCTTCGGGAGAAAACGTCGACTTGTGGCAAAGCGATGTGGCGCTCTTCACTCTTTTGGCCACGATCATGGTTGTGGGGCTTGGCTCGTTCGTCAAATGGCTCGGGTTAAGAGAAGGCGGCAAGGCCATTGCAGAAATGCTTGGCGCCACCCGGGTCAATGCCTTCGACCCTGACTTAAAAAAACGTCAGCTGCTCAATGTCGTCGAGGAAATGGCGATTGCCTCGGGGCTTCCGATGCCCGCCGTATATCTTCTCGGAAACGAGTCCTCCATCAATGCCTTTGCCGCCGGATTAACCATCCATGACGCAGTGATTACAGTTTCCCAAGGGGCGCTGGATCACCTGTCCCGCGATGAACTCCAAGCCGTGGTCGGGCATGAATTCAGCCACATTTTAAACGGCGATATGCGGCTGAATATCAAGCTTACCGCTACGATATTCGGCATCCTGCTGTTTGCCATCATAGGAAGAGGCTTTCTTCAAACCTTGAGGGGATCACGTTCAGCCAAAAAGGGGACAATTCTCATCGTCGCAGCAGGACTGTTGCTCGTTATGCTGGGATACATCGGTTACTTCTTTGGCCGTCTCATCCAGGCCGCAGTTTCCAGACAGCGCGAATTCCTGGCAGATGCATCAGCGGTGCAATTCACGCGCAATCCTCATGCAATGGCGAGCGCACTCAACAAAATCCGGATGGGTCGCCATGGCTCCACCATTCGCGATGAACATGCCCAGGAAGTTTGTCATCTCTTCTTTGCCCAATGTTTCGATGGGGCGTTTTCCGATTTCTTTGCCACACATCCTCCGCTCGAAAAACGCATCAAGGCCATCGATGCCGGATTCGATTTGACAGCGCCCTTGGCACCCAGTCCTGACAAGCCAAAGTCGCCCCTGCCCCCAAGCAGGATATCTGGGCGAAACTTGCAGGATAACACTTCCTTTCTGGCTTCCATCGGAACTGTCGATTCTGGAAAAATTGAGCAGGCCCAAATCCTCATCAACCAGTTTTCCCGCTCGCTCCACCAAGCAGCCCAAGATCCTTCGCAGGCAGTGTCGTTGATTCTGGCATTGCTCTTGGATGAAAACATTACGATTCGCTCCAAACAGACAGCCGAGCTACGGAAGAACGACCCGGACGGTAGTACCAGCTTGGAGAATATCCTGCCCCTGTTCAACGAACTGGAGGATATCAACCCACCGGAAAAACTACCCTTGTTTCAGATTGCCTTGGGATCCCTGCACTCCCTTTCCCCCGAACAACAGGATTTGCTGCTCACGCAAGCCCAGCGTCTCACCCTCGCCGATGACCGTACTTCCATTTTCGAATACGCCCTGCTGCGCATGTTGAAACACCACATCCACAGCATACGGCACCCCAATCAGGCCAGACGCATCAAGCACCACTCCCATCAGGAAATCGCCACGGCGATCTCTATCGTGCTTTCGTTTGTCACCTATGCAGGGAAATCCCCCAAACTCCGCCCTTCCGAAATATTCTCCGCTGGAGTGCGTTTGTTCCCCTCGTTCGCGGAGTCATTGAAACTTGTTCCCGTCATAGAATGCAATTACGGGATCCTCGACAATGCCCTGCAAACCCTCGGTGAAACCTCCAGTAATGTGATTAGGGAAGTTCTCAATGCCGCCACTGCTTGCGCCAGTTCAGATGGTGTCATTCAACCGAACGAGGCCGAACTCATTCGCGCCATTGCCTTCAGCTTTGACTGCCCGATCCCTTTATTCTCCTGATATCTTATTAATAAGAAGTTAGTGCTGGCAAAACCTCATCGTGGCAAAACACGGTTAAGCCCAATCTGTTAGCGGCTCCTGTTCCCTCTCGAAAAACACAGCGATCCGTCATAAAGGTTTGCGCAAGCAACACACATTCAGCGCTCTTGATTTTCATAAAAGATATCATTTTCTTCAGAAATAAACCACCAATCATACAAGGCATACATTATTTTTACAATTTATATTTTTTTGTTAGATGCTTAGTTATCTAAAAACTAATTATTATTAAATTAAAAATCATTGCCATTAAACCCCCTATTAGATTCAAGAGGATAAACTTTATGACTGGAGAGTATACTTCAAAAAGACTCAATCCTTCGCCTATTTTTCGAAAATCGGCGCGATTGGTATCCTTTGCTGCTTTGATAGGAGCAGCGACTTCCACGCTGCATGCCATCACATGGACAGGCCAACCCGGTGAGAGCGACCCAGTGAAATATTGGAATGATCCGGCCAACTGGGATACCCAACGCCCAACCAAGACCGATACTGCCATTGTTAACAATGGATTCCGAGCCACGGTGAACAGCGCCGATGCCCAAGCAGCAATACTCCGGATATATAATGACCGC
>JAITVQ010000115.1 GCA_031285745.1 Puniceicoccales bacterium
TCCGGCGCATGCAATTTAATGGCCGAGACAACCCCGAAGACGGAACCGGCCAGCAACCAGAGAACGGCCCAGACAAAGAAAAATATGGCCGGAGCCCGCAACGATTCGTCGATCTCCGCCATGCGAACCGGAAGCGGTTTTCCGGAGGACTGGCCTGTGTTGTTAGGGGAAAGACTGGTCTCGGGGAGGGACATGGAAAGGGAAATAAAAGATTAAAAATAAAAAATAAAAACCGATGCGACCAAAGAAGAACTGAAGCCTTGTAATGCTCCATCGTAATCAGCTTTGGAAATGGTTTTTGTCCGGTTTCGATTCATTTTTTATCTTTTAGTTTTAATTTTCTATTTTGGAAAAGAGTCTGTTACTTCGCCCTCGGGCTCTTCTTCGTTGAAGATGCTTCGGGCGCCTTGTTCGAGGTTTTCAAATTGCTTGGCTTTCTTCGCCCAGGCAAAGGCATAAATCGCACTGGCGAAAAACAAGGCTCCCAGCACAAAGAGAAACAGTATCGTATATTCCCAGGGCGTATTCATTCGTTTATTTCAAGTAGCGCAGGCTTCCAGCCTGCTTTTGCGCAATAAATACCAGTGTTTCAGATTTCCCCAAAGGCAGGCTGGAAGCCTGCGCTACAACGTGGCCGCAAATACACGCAAACTGGCAAGATTTCTTCATTTCGCGGCAGGTTTGGTTTCCGGCGTCGCAGGCGTATCCGCCTTCTTTTCCTCGGGCTTGGCCGCTGGTTTTGCCGCATCCGTTGCAGCAGGCTTGGTCGCGTCAGATGCAGGTTTGGCAGGTTCCGGTGCAGCTGCTGGTGCCTGAGCTTGGGCCGTTTGCTTTCGGGCGGATTCTTCCACCATGTGCAGGCTCTTGCCGTCACGCAGCAATACCTGCACGGCATCCTTTACCGGAATGCGAAATGTGCCGTCGCCGTTTTTCCCCGGCTCGGTAATCAACTGATAGGCCTTGGCATTGTTTTCCTTGAGCAAGGCCTGCCGCTTCTGGATCAGTTCAGCATCCACGGAAGTTTTCGCCCGGGAATAGAAATTGGACAAGGCCAGCACAGCGAAAGCGATGGCAAAAACACCGACTACGCCCACCCAGGTGAGAAGTGAGCCTTTGCCGTCGTTTTCCTTATGGGAGCTTTCTTCACTCATGGTAGTTGATGGACTCATTGATCCTTGGGTCGTGAATCGGAATGGGTTCGTGTTTCGCCGAACTGCGGAGGAATATTCCGAAGACTATCCCGCCAAAGCCGACAATGGCCGCCACATCCAGCAGCATGGACATGTCGATGAAGTCGTTGACCCGGAATCCCTCGGGTCTGGCGGTGTCAACGATCTGGCGCGGCACAATGTTGAAATAGAGGTCGAGCAAGGTGAACGCAAGCGTCCAGAGCGAGATAAAGAGGATGCGTCCCGGCACGATCTTGGACCGGTAGAAAAGCAAGTAGAGGAACGGGAAAAAGAAATGCCCGAAGACCAATCCCAAGCTAACCCACCACCATTGATTCTTCACATTCACCCACTGCCCATCGATCAGCACAGTGGAGAATTCGCGCATGTTATACCAGAAGGTTTCCTCGGGGATGTTGGCGTTATAAATCAGGAAGTATTGGGAAAAACTGATATAAGCCCAGAACACGGTAAAGGCGAGCAAGAGGCAGCCCAGGATATGCCGGTGCGCCTGATTATAAATACCCTTCAACCAGCCGCGCGAACCGAGCAGAAAGCACAGTACCACTGAGAACGCAAAGCATGCCCTGATACCAGCCGCGAAAAACCATACCCCGAACATGGTGGAGAACCAGTGATAGCTGAGGGCCATGATGGAGTCGAAGGCCAGGAAGGTCAGCGTAAGCGCTCCGATGACAATGCCCACCGCCGAGAGGTTGTGCAGGCGCTGGGTGTGCACAGCGGAGGCATCCTTGTCCTGGGCAAAAGACCATTTGCGCAGGAAGAAAACCAGCAACGCGAAGATCACCACATAGGCGATCATGCGTCCTTGGAAAAAAGGGAGGTTCAGGAACCATGCCTTGGCATTATAGATGCTGTCGTGGGCGACCGCATGGCCACTTGGCAGGATTTCCTCGGGATTGGTCCACTCCCAGACAATCTTCCGGGCCGCCGGATAGAAGGCCATCGGAATGACGCTCAGCAGCAATACCACCGGGATGGATACGACAAGGTTCTCCCACTGGCGGCGAATGATCGGAGCCCACCCGGCATCAAACACACGGGTGATCATGATCATCATCAGGCAGCCGATCAAAATCGTCAGCCAGAAAAAGGACCCCATCAGGAGACTATACAACGGGCGGAAATCGTGCTTGGGCACTCCGACAAAGAACGCGCCGTAATAGGCCACCAGCAGCCCGACAATGCCGATACCGAAAAAGAGCGGCGCCTTGCGCGTGCACTTGCACGGACCGGTACCGTCGATGGAGCAGGATTGGGATGTGCTCATGGTTCGGATTATTTCAGGTTAGCCTTGTCGATGGACGCAGGCACGAGGTCGGGAGGACAGTTTTGCGAGAGCTGGAGCGCCCGCAGGTAGGCAATGACCGCCCAGCGCTCCTCGGGCGAAAGCTTGTCGCCGTAAGGTTGCATGGTGGTCTTGCCGTTGGTGATGGTGTTAAAGTAGTCGCCGTTCGCCTTCTCCCGGTATGAGGGCAGTTGTAGATTGGCAATGGTGCCGATGAACCGGTCACCCTCGTCATCGCCGGGCACTTGATTGCGAACCTTCAGAATACCTTCACCATTTCCGGCGTGGCCGTGGCAAACTGCGCAAAAGATTTCAAACTTCTGCCGACCCAGTTCAAAGACCCGCTCATCCACGGCATAAGGCTTCAGCTTGGTTCCGTTGGTATCGTCAGCCGCAAACTCCAGGCTGTACTTTGGAAAACCGTCGATGAACTCGCCCTTGGTATTTTTCCCGGTCACGAACTCGGCATTGCGGGAAGCGGCATGCTGGTAGCCGGCATCAAAGACCTCGGTGCGCCCGCGGGCATCGCCCCGGGCGATAACACCGGGAACCGGAGGACGGTCATTTCTCCCGTCTTCAAAAAAATGATTTTCGCCCATCGGCTTGTACTTCGACTGATAATCCATGTCGTCGAAGATATAGACCGGGGTGTCCTTGGAGACCTTGCCGCGAAAACCCACCAGCACAACGGTGGCGACGCAGATGACAGCAAAGATGGCTAGAAAGTAACGCATTTTAGATGGCGTTTAAAGTAGCGCAGGCTTCCAGCCTGCCTGGGTTGATTAAATCAGTTTGCACAGGATAAGCACTGCTCCACAGCCACTCCTCGGGACGTTGGCAAAGTTTTGCTTTCACAGGATTTTGGTGAATGTAATTCACAATGCGATCACGTTCGTCATCAGTCCGGGTTAAATGATCGAATGACTCAGTCTGCCAGAATTTCCCTGCAGGTATCTCTGAAATACCAGGAATCTTTTTCGCCCTTGTTGATGCATATTGCTTCCATGTTTTTACAATAGTCCCCACCGAAAAATTCCGCGTGGTCTTAACTAGGACATGCACATGGTTTGGCATGATTACCCATGCCAACAATTTGTATCGCTCAAGATTGAAATATCGAAAGGTATCGACGAGCAATCCGGCAATCTGTGGATGTTTGAGCCAGCACCGGCCAACACCGCGATCCAGGAAACCCTCGATTTCCCAATGCCGTTTCTTTTTGAGAACAGCATCCTGTTCGTCAGCCGAAATGCTTTCCGGGAATTCTATGCTTTTTAATTCCAGGTTAATTTTCTCAAGTGCCACACGGGGTAAAGAATCAGCAAGTCGAAACGTGACAAAATAGGTGCCTCCCTGTATCTTGTAGTGAGGCAGGTAATCGCGATGGTGATAACCGTGGATATACTTTGAGAGAGTCTTTTCCATAATGCTAGGAATCAAAAGTCCGTGTTGTGTAGCGCAGGCTGCCAGCCTGCTTCTCATTCAACACAGATTCAAGTGCAGGCTGGCAGCCTGCGCTACACAACATGCCTCGAAACAAGTTCATGCCCATACTTCCTCCACACTTTCGCCACCTGCTTCTTTTAAAAACATCCGGGTTTTTTCCAGGTCGAACCTGGGGTCAGTGGCATCGATCACGATGAAAAAGGTGTCGTCGGAGGCCTTGACGAATTTTTTGTAGTTGAAGACCGGATGGTTATGCCGGGGCAGCATATTCATGAGGAATTGCCCAAAGAATGTCCCGAACGCCGCAAAGAGAATCGTGCACTCGTACATGATGGGAAATGGGAAGATCGGACTCCAGAGCGGCTTGCCACCGACAACCAGCGGATAGTCGTAGGCGTTCATCCACCACGTCAGCAAACTTCCGGCCACAAATCCGGTAATCCCTCCGAGCAGTGTCAGGCACGGCACCTTGGACCGTTTGAGTCCCATCGCCTGATCCATGCCATGAACGGGGAAAGGTGTATAGACATCCCATCGCTTGAACCCGGCATCACGCACTTTTTCCGCAGCGTGATATACGTCGGGTGTCTTGGTGAAACTGCAAATAAGACCGTGGAGATTACTGGCAGCGCCTTCGGAATCGTTCGGGTTCGTCTTCATTTCTTATTTCTCCTTTCTCATTTCGTATTTGATCAGTGGTCTCCCCCGTGGGCATCGGCCTGCGGAGTTACTGCCTTAACCTCGGCAATCGGCATGAGCGGAAGGAAGCGGACAAACAGGAGGAACAGCACCGAGAAGAAGCCGAAGGTGCCGAAGAAGGTAAAGATGTCGACGATGGTCGGGCGGTAGTAACCCCAGCTGGAAGGCAGGAAGTCATTGGCCAACGAGGATACCGTGATGACAAAGCGCTCGAACCACATACCGACATTGACGAAGAAACAGATGATCCAGACCAGCGCATGGTTTTCGCGAATTTTCCTGAACCAGAATAATTGGGGCGAAATAACATTACAGGAAACCATGATGAAATAGGCCCATCCATACTGGCCGAAGGCGCGGTTGATAAAGGCAAACGATTCAAAGGGATTCCCCGAGTAGGCCGCGATGAAGAATTCCATCGCATAGGCATAGCCGACCATGGAGCCGGTCGCCAAAATGATCTTCGTCATGCAGTCGATATGATACTGGGTGATCAAATCGTGCAGGCCGTAGATGGCACGCAGCGGAAGCATCAGGGTCAGCACCATGGCAAAGCCGGAGAAAATCGCTCCGGCCACGAAATATGGCGGGAAAATGGTGGTGTGCCAGCCGGGGAGATTAGAGACTGCGAAGTCGAACGACACGATGGTGTGCACGGAGAGCACGAGCGGTGTCGAGAGCCCGGCGAGGAGCAGGTACGCCATTTCGTAATTGCTCCAGTGGCGGTTGGAGCTGCGCCATCCCATCGCGAGAATGCCGTAGAAATATTTCCGCCAGAGTTTCGTGGCCCGGTCGCGCAGTGTGCCCAGGTCAGGCACCATGCCCATGTACCAGAAGAGCAGCGAGACGGTGAAATAGGTGGAGACCGCAAACACGTCCCACTCCAAGGGAGAACGGAACTGCGGCCAGATGTTGTAGGAGTTGGGAATCGGGAAAAGATACCATGCGGCCATCCAGACACGGCCCGTATGGAAGAGCGGGAACAAGCCCGCGCAACACACGGCGAAAATCGTCATCGCTTCCGCCGCGCGGTTGATGGAAGTACGCCATTTCTGCCGCAGCAGGCACAGGATCGCCGAGATCAGTGTTCCGGCGTGACCGATACCGACCCAGAAAACGAAGTTAACAATCGCCCACCCCCAATTAACCGGACTGCGCAAACCCCAAGTACCGGTACCGGTGGCGACAAGATAGGTAAGCCCGATCAACGTGAAACTCGCCAGGATCAGGGCGACGAAAAAGAGTATCTTCCACCAGGTCGGGGTCGGGTCTTCGACAATGCGGCAGACTTTTTCGGTGATCCAGTGGAAGCTGCGGTTGTTTTCCACCAGAACACGCCTTGGCTTGCTGGCTGGAGCAACCCGGTCGAGAATCGCGGGCCGTGCTTCCATGGTGGCTTCGGTATCGTGAGACATGGGGAAGAAAGTCTAAAATTAAAAATTAAAAATTAAAAATGAGAGACACCTGTCCAGGCATCGCGCTTGGTTGGATTTTGCTACGCTATTTGAATGCATATCGGTCATCTTCATTTTTTATCTTTTAGTTTTTATCTTCAACTTGGTGTTCGGCATGCACCGCGTGGTTCTTCCCGTCGTACTCCACCCGGCTGAGCGGGCTGACAGCGCCGCCGGGCATTTTCGGATTGGGATTGCGTAGCTTGGCCTGGTAGGTGGTGCGCGGGCGCGTGTTCAGGTAGCCCAACACGGAGTAAGTGCGGTCGGAAGCCTTGGCCTTGGAGACTGCGCTCTGGGCGTCGGAAATATCCCCGAAGACAATGGCATCGGCGGCGCACACCTGCTGACAGGCGGTCTTGATGACACCATCCGGGACATGCACGTCACCGGAATTTTTGGCCTCCACCTTCTGGTGAATCTTGGCCTGCTGGATGCGCTGCACGCAGTAGGTGCACTTTTCCATCACCCCGCGCATGCGCACGGTGACATCGGGATTCATCGCCATCTTCACCAATTCCGGCTTACCTTTCGGGCCAAGCGGTCCTTCGTAGAAATGGCCGATCTTGCGGTCGCTATAATCGAGGAAATTGAACCGGCGAACCTTGTACGGGCAGTTGTTCGCGCAGTAACGGGTGCCAACGCAACGGTTGTAAGCCATGACATTGATGCCTTCCTGGTCATGCACGGTGGCGTTGACCGGGCAGACGCTTTCACAGGGAGCCATCTCGCAATGCGTACACGCCATGCTCATGAATGTCACCTGCGGGTCTTCCGGCAGATGCATCGTTTCGCCCGGCTGGCGACCGTCGAAGAAATAACGGTCCATGCGAATCCAGTGCATGGAGCGACCTTTCATAGCCTGGTCACGACCCACGATCGGGATGTTGTTTTCCGACTGGCACGCGACGACACAGGCATTGCAGCCCGTGCAGGTATTCAGGTCAACGGACATCCCCCACTGCTGGATCGCCGGATACTGGTCCTCGTGGTTTTTCCAGACATCGACGTTGGGAAATGGTTTTCCAAACACCGGAGTCTCATAGGCGGAATTGCCGCGCGGCTGCGTGGTGGCTTTTTCCTGCAGGGACTTTCCGGCATCCTTGCCGTAGATTTTCGGCGAATGGGATTCGATGCCCATCTCCTGGGCAAAATTGGGATGCTTCTCGTAATCGGTAGCGTTGGCTTCGCGGATGATATCGCGCCCTTCCAGCGACCAATGGTCTTGGGTACTGCATAGGAAGATTTTTTCCCCGGTAAGTTCGAGCTTCACTCCGGTACGAACCGCAGGGGCCGTGGAAGTGACAAACGGATAGACGTCAAAACCGATGCCAACGATTTTGCCATCGTTCTCCAATTCGGAAACCCGCGAGCCAATGCGACCAACACTGCGCCGGCCAAAACCAAGCGTAAGCGCGACCGTGTAATCGGCCAGACCCGGCGCGATGAGCACGGGGCCACGAATCGTTTTGCCGTCCAGTGTAAGCGTCGCCTCGAAGCATTGCAGCTTGCCATCCACCAGTTGGTTGATGTTGCGATTGAGCTGCCCGAGTTTGTTAATCGTCATCGGATTCGGCTCAATGGACAATTCCTTCGCCAGCTTGGGACTGACTGCAATGACGTTCTCCCAGCAGGTTTTCAGCAATGGATCGGGAATTTCCTGGAGCCAGCCGTTGTTGGCATACCGGCCATCCCAGGTATGCGGGCTGGGCAGAATGCGAATTTCGAGACTCTGGCGGGAAAGCGGAAGCGTAACAGAAGATCCTATATCGTTACTAGTTGAGCGATCGTTTGCCTGCACAACTGCCTCCATTGAAATAGCCACCTTCTCGTAGGTAGTACCGTTCAGCACCCCCTCGGCCAACCAAGCATCAAAAGCCGCCTCGGCATCGTCGATACCGGCATTGGCAGCAATCCCCTTGAAGGTTTCCTTGACGAGCGTGTGCGAATCGGAAGCCAGCCCAAGCAGCAAGGCCAGCACATCCAGTTCCTGAAAACCGTCGAAGATCGGCAGGATCATCGGCTGCACCGGTACATAGGTGCCATCGGCGGTACGGCCATCGCTCCATGACTCGAGGTAATGCGTGCCGGAAATAAACAGACCATTGGGATGCAATGCAGCAGCCGTCGAGGTCTCATCGAAACGAGGGCTGTGATAGCCTACCCGTACCACCTGCTTGGCGCTGTTCTGGTATTTTTCCCATTCGAGATCAGCCGGAGCATTGTAAACCGGGTTTCCACCCAGAATGACCAGTGTGTTGGCTGGTCTCTTGACTAACTCTGTGATGGGAGAGGCGTCATTGGCCGGAACTGCAACGTAATTCAACGTTTTCCCAACAGAGCCAAGGCGATCATTAATTACTGCAACTAATTCATGAACATGAGGCGGCAAGTGTGCACCAGCAACAACAAGACTGGCTCCTTTGTTTTCAATAAGATCATTAACACATTCAGAAATCCATTTGTCTAGATAACGAGAAACCTCATCATTGGTATTAAGTACTAATCCATGACGAAGAATTCCTAATGTATAAGAGCGATCATCTGATTTCGGTAAACGCAGCAACAAGTCTGCATATAATTTCAAAACAAATGCGCCGATATGGGACGACGCCACCCGCAGGCGATGATCCGCAGCCGCACCCGTCAGCGTAAAGGTGCTCTCGACCGCGTACAGACGGTTCATCTTGTGAGCGTCCTTGGCAGACGCAACCTTGCGGCCCTTGGAAAAGCCCTTGGTGTTTGCCAGTGAGTCAGAGCCATGCCCGAGAAAATCCGCTTCCAGCGACAGGATGCGTTTCGCCTTGGAGAAATCGTAAAGCGCGCGCACCGGTTTGCCGAAGAACTGGCTGAGCGCCTTGTCCCCGGCATTGTCGTCAATGGGCGTATATTCGGCCCAGGTCGCCTTGGGATATTTTTTCCGCAGCATCGCCACGAGACGGGCGCGGGTCGGCGAGGTGGACGGTTCCGCCAGAAAGGCCAGTCCCTCGCCTTGGTTCTTTTCCGCAACGGCGGCGATCTCCTTCAGCGAGGCAGTGACGTCGGCACGAGTCAGTTGGCGGCGTTTGGGACCGTAGGAAAACTGGGCGCGATCCGGATCATAGAGATCAAGCACACTGGCCTGGGCAAAATTGCTGGAGGCGTAGCCGGTCGGGCGATAGCTGGGATTGCCCTCGATCTTGGTCGGGCGGTGCTGGTGCGTCTCGACCACCAGCGGCTCGTTGGCCGATGCCCCCGGAAGCGAGGTTGCGTAGAATACCGGAATGCCGGGAATGGAATTCTCCGGCTGCTTTGAGTAAGGCAGCGTGTGGTTGCGCGGCTCACGGCACCCGGCCAGACCGAGGCCGGCCAAGCCGAACGACGCACCCATGATTTTCAGG
>JAITVQ010000125.1 GCA_031285745.1 Puniceicoccales bacterium
TAATTACGAATTACGAATTAAAAATTACGAATGATTATAAGAATATCGTAGTTCATTCGTAATTCGTAATTGATCATGTCTGTTATGACACACCTAGTTCGCTGTGAGTTGTTGGGAAAACTTGTAAAACTACCAGTTCAGCCCCGACGCGTTGCCGTGATGGTTTCCGGACTGACTGAGGCTTGTTGGGATATGGGTCTGGCTGACCGCGTGGCGGCAGTTTCCACCTATTGCCCGCGCTATGTTGATATTGGTGCGCGTCCCATTGCTGGAAGCTATCTACAGATTGATGAGACGATGCTGCGAGAAATGGATGTGGATTTGATTATTATGACCGGCGGCGTGCAACTCGGGCTGGCTCGCCGGTTAGCCGTGGAAGGCTTTCCGGTCTATGTGTTGCCGGTTCCCGACAGTTTTCCGGGGATATTGGACAACATTCGCAAGTTGGGGGCGTTATTTGACGCGATGCCCCAGGCTCACAAATTGGTTTCCCGTATGGAAAAGAAGGCTGTTCGGTTGCGAGAGCTGGTATCAACGAAACGCCCGCGTGTTTATACCGAACTATGGTTGGGCCGTCATCCACGCACCATCGGAGGGTTGACTTTCATCCATGACCTCATCGAAATTGCCGGCGGGGAGAATGTCGGCGCCGGTATTGCCGGTGGTTATCTGAAATTGGACCTGGCTGGCGTTGTTGAAGCAAAACCTGATGTCGTGTTGGTTTTCTGGGAAGAAGATGACACGCCGATAGATGTTCCTGCCTTGTTGAAGGAGCGTGGTTGGTTCGGAAAGTGGGACTTTCAAGTCATTGAAGCAGGCATTCAACGGGGGCGGAATCTTATCCACGATGGACCGTCGATCTTGGAAACGGCAAGTTGGTTGAACGGGATGCTGTAAATTTTCCTAACAGTTCCGCTGATAAGTCTGTCAAAAAAAATTTAAAATATGAGATGGAAATTTTTAACACTTGCACGTTGGGAGCAAAGGTTCTTTCTGCGCTTCGTTCTTTAACAGACCCTTCCCTATAAACTCGCTGGCGCGTTGGGAATGCCGTGCAAATCGGCAACAGTCGCGCTGCGGTAACGGATTACTTGCTGTCGATGCCGGCCTTTAACTTTGGGTCGGTCGGCATAAAACCAATGGGTTTAGACCTGTGAAGGTGACAGCAAGGCGGAAAACAAAAGCTGAAAAAACTGGGATGCTGAAACGCTGAAATCAAGCAAGCGGTTCACGACTTGGTAACGGATGCTTTTGAGAAAGTTTGATCTGGAAATTAGTAAATAGCATGGATTGGTGGAAACCATTTCAGCATTTCAGTTTTCGAGGTTTTAGATTTTCCTTCCATAGTCCGGAGTCCGAATATCACGCTGGCGTGTTTGTCACTTAACGGCTTTCGCCGTTTTCATCGCGTAAATGAAAAAAGACACACTCTCCGTGCGCAGTAATGCGTACGGTTTCTCCAGAAAATCCCTCCGAGCCGCTGCCATATTGATACCGTTGTTTGGAGCAGGGTTATTGATGGCTGCCGAGCCGTCCACGTCAGGAAATACGGCGGAAGCGGCAAAAAAATCAAATGCTGCCAGTACAGCGTCCGAAGCAGATTCTGCCAAGGCATTGGACCCCATCGTGGTGGTCGCTTCGCGTTTGCCGGAGCACCTCAGCCAAGTCTCGCCATCCGTGAGCTATGTTGGAGAGCTCGAACTTGCCCCAATGGGCAATTACACGCTTACCGACGTCTTGCGCGAGCAGCAGGGTGTGTATGTGGCCGGATATGGAGCCACAGGCGCGTCCAGCTCTATCTTTACGCGTGGCGCGGATTCGCGCATGACGCAGGTTACTCTGGATGGTCGGCGCATGAATGCTGGCTTTGGTAATTTTGATTCGTCGACGCTGCTCATGGACAACCTTTCCAGTGTCCAGATGATGCGCGGCGCTTCTTCCACGCTTTATGGCGCCAATGCCATGGCCGGGGTTATTGATTTGCGCTTGGTCGATCCGCTTGCCTTGGATCGTCCTATTGCCTCAATAAGCGGAGAAGGCGGTAGCTACGGATACTGGCGCACCGGATTCCAAGTTGCCGGAAAAATGGATCAGATCTCCATGGCGGACTCCGGGTCTGCGGACGGGGCGCTTAATGTTGCCAGTCCCGATAATAATTCAGGATTGGGCGTTTCCATCGGTGGTTCTTGGACCGAGACAGACAACAAGCGTCCGAACAACCATTACCGGATTGCGAATATTATGCCGCGCTTGGATTATCAAATGAGTGAGAATCTGACCTTTAACGTAGTGGCCCGTTATTATGATTACGATATGGGTATGCCCGGTGACAACACAGTCCCCGGCGGTTATGACGGACTGTCCCGACAATCGGGCTACAACTGGCTGGTTTCGCCCGGCTTCAAGATCAAGGTCAATGAAGACGCCGAGGTGCAGGCTTTCTACTCCTACACCAAGAATAATTTGTTCTCCTCAAGCCGATATTGGGATAGTTGGGGTGGGGCATGGTCTCCCTTGGAAGATGCGGAGAACAATGCCGACAAGCACGAAATTTCCATTCTGGGTTCCTGGCGAATCAATGAGATGCTCACCATCAGTGGTGGATATACTTTCGAAAAAACCCTCTTGGACAAGCGGAGCATCACCTACGGTTCCTATTACGACGCGCGGCGTGACAGTAATTCGCCCTGGTTTCAAGCCCAGGTAACTCCCATTGATGATTTGAAAATCTCCGCAGGTGTTCGCTATAATCAGTTCAATACCTACGATGATGCCTGGACCGGTGAGGCCAATATCAGTTATCGCATCGCGCCGACGGATACGACTCTTTATGCCCGTGTAGCCAACGCCTATGCAGTGCCGGATGAAGCAACCATCGCTTACGGTTATTCTGCCGACGGACTGGAGCCGGAGAAAAATCTTTCCTGGGAAATCGGAGCCAAGCAAAAGCTCGATGTGCTGCGGGGCGCCCAGTTCAGCGTGGTTTATTTCGAAAACTTTTTCCGGGATATGATTCAGTGGGATTACATGACCTACCGGGGTTACAATATTAACAAGGCAAAGACACGTGGGGTAGAGTTGTCCGGAGAAATTCGTCCGATCGACCAGATTCGGGTTTTTGCCAATGCCACTTACCTGCACACCGAAAACAAGCAGACCGGAGCTCGGTTGGTTCGTCGCCCGGATTGGACGGGAACCCTTGGCGTAGAGGCCTTCCCTGTGGAGTCTCTCACCCTGGGCTTCTCCGTCACCTATGTTCATGGAGTGGAGGACATCGACGCTGTGACCTATATGCAGGTGGATAACAAAAATTACTACTACGGTCGTGTTTATGCCAACTGGCGTTTCTGGGAGCATGCGGAACTCTTTGGCCGGATTGAAAATCTCTTCGACCAGGATTACTGGACCGCGAACGGATATCCATCCCTGCCCATTACCGCCTATGGCGGAATGCGCTTTATGTTCTAAGCAGGAAAGCACCGGTTGATCCGGCGCTTTGCCGGTATCTTATAAAGATGCACCAACCAGTGAGCTTCAGTTGAAGCTCATTTCCAAAATCCAAAACCGAACTTCAGGACATCGGGGATGGGATAAGCAATGACTGAGCAACAAGGCTTGAAACACTGAAGAGTTGGCTGCTTGAGGGATGTTTCTCGTCTAGGGTTTCTCAGGGTTATTACTCATTTCCGATGTCCTCTTTTTTGTATCAATTCATCCTCTGTTAATAAGTTGTGAAGAATGTGTGAATTAAATTGTGAATAAGCTGTGCAGTATGTTGCCATATTAATATCATAACATGCTATTAAATAGATATAAATGAATGAATCTCATTTTATGTAAATAAAACCTTTTCATCCTTTGATTTTAAACCAAAACAACCTATGAAACATAACATTTCTTCTAAAGGAATCTCCCTAGTAGCGATCAACCCAATGGTTCCAGCGTCATCCATCTACTCACCTGCCTCCGGCAGAAAGAATTCGGCTATCCGTTACCTCCGTAAACGTGACGGGCGTAAGGAAATTTTCTATTCGGAAAAAATCATGCACGCAATCCAGGCGGCGGTATTTTCCTCCGGCCTGCATGACATCGGACTCCCCGAGGCTGCCACGCGTCGCGTCGTCGAGATTCTCAACGAAAACTTTAAGGCAGAAGTTCCCAGCGTCGAAGAAATCCAGGACACCGTGGAAAAAGTGCTCGTGGAGATGAACCGCTTTGAAGTGGCGAAGTCTTACATCCTATACCGCCAGGAGCGCAGCCGTATTCGTGACACCAAGTCACGCCTTATTCGTACGCTCCGTGGGATTGCCTTTGATGATGCCTCCGCCAACGATCTCAAGCGTGACAACGCCAACGTGGATGGCAACACGGCGATGGGCACCATGCTTAAGTTTGGGTCGGAAAGCTCGAAGGAGTTTTCGCGAACAATGCTCGTCAAGCCTGAGCACTTTGAGGCGCATGAGCACGGTGATATTCATATCCACGACTTGGACTTTTTGCCGATGGGTACGCTTACCTGCTGCCAGATCGACATCATCGAACTTTTTGAAAGAGGGTTTGGCACCGGACACGGAAGCATCCGCCCTCCCCAGAGCGTTGGCAGCTATGCTGCATTGGCGGCAATCGTGCTTCAGTCCAATCAGAACGAGCAACATGGCGGGCAGAGCATCCCGCATTTCGACTACGCGATGGCCATTGGCGTACGGAAAACCTTCCGCAAGGCATTTCTCGTCAATCTGGGCAAATTCCTGAAATACTCGGATGTGGCCTTGGACGAGGAGGCTGCAGACGTGGCCATTGCGAAGTGGGAAAAAGAACACAATACCACTTTGAGTCTTTCCCTGCGAGATGACGCTGGCAACACAAGCTCCTTGGTGGCCTGTCTGGCTGCGGTTTGTGGTGATGTATTTACGGCGAAGGCTCTGAATCTTGTCTTGGATGATACTGCCGCGGATACACGTCGTTTTACCGCGCAAGCGATGGAGGGTTTTATTCACAACCTGAATACCATGCACTCTCGTGCCGGGGCCCAGGTGCCGTTTACTTCTGTCAATTTCGGTACCGATACTACTCCCGAGGGCAGATTGGTTACGGAAACCCTGCTGGATGCCGTTTGGAATGGCATGGGACAGGGCGAAACTCCGATTTTCCCCATTACCATTTTCAAGGTGAAGGAAGGCGTGAACTATAACCCCGGTGATCCAAATTACGATCTGTTCAAACGGGCCATCCAAGTATCCGCCAAGCGTCTCTTCCCGAACTTCGTCTTCCTCGACGCACCTTTTAACCTACAGTACTACAAGGCGGGCGACTACACCAGTGAAGTTGCGACCATGGGGTGCCGGACTCGTGTGTTTGCCTCTGTGTTTCCTGAAAGCGACGGACGCATTACTTCGCGTGGCAATGTGTCGTTTACCACGATCAATCTGCCTGCCATTGCCATCAAGCATGGCATTGCCCTTCAGGAGCGCGACAATGCCGACATGAGCGGGTTCTACCAAGAGCTTGACCAGAAGATTGCCCTTGTGGTGAACCAGTTGCTTGAGCGTTTCGAAATCCAAGCCAACAAAACTGCCAAGAATTTTCCCTTCCTCATGGGGCAGGGCATCTGGATGGGCAGTGAGAAACTTGGCCCAACGACCCCTTTACGCGACATTATCAAGCATGGCTCCATTTCCATTGGTTTCATCGGCCTTGCCGAGACCTTGGTCGCGCTGATCGGCGAACATCACGGAATCAGCCAGCGTGCCCAAAAACTAGGCTTCGATATCATTACGCACATGCGCAAGCGCATCGACGAATACGCGCGTACATATCAACTCAATTTCTCCCTGCTGGCAACCCCGGCGGAAGGCATTGCCGGGCGCTTTACCAAGATTGACCTTCATCGCTACGGCAACATTCCCGGCATTACCGACCGCGAATATTACACGAACTCATTCCATATTCCGGTTTATCATCACATCACCGCCTCGGAGAAAATCGAGATCGAGGCACCTTATCATTCGCTCTGCAATGCCGGACACATTACCTATATCGAGATGGACAGTTCGCCGCTTGATAACCTGGAAGCTTTTGAAGCCTTGGTGCGCAAAATGAAGGAGAGTGGTATTGGTTACGGCAGTATCAACCATCCCGTGGACCGCGATCCTGTTTGTGGTTATACGGGAGTGATTGGCGAAGCCTGCCCGAAGTGCGGTCGTCGGGAGACCGACGGTCAACCGAAGTTTGAGCGTATTCGTCGCATTACCGGCTATCTTGTCGGCACTCTTGATCGCTGGAATAACGCCAAGCGCAGTGAAGAACATGATCGTGTGAAACACGGACGGTAGGTAAGGTTGCCCGTGAAACATTTTGGTCTCATCGATGGCATTGGGTCGGAATTCCGGCATCAAGGCGTAAGTACGTTTCTTGAGGCGCCGGAGTTGGCAGTTCCATTATTTCCACCTCGTCCGGCGGTAGCGACACCCCGGATTGGTGACTCTGCCGTGATCCGTCTCGCGGCGGCGCTTATGCCGGATAGCATCGTCAATGGCGAAGGCTTGCGCACGGTGTTGTGGACACAAGGCTGCCACCTGCGCTGTCCCGGCTGTCAGAATCCGCATACCCATGACCTAAACGGTGGCTTTGTGGAAACGGTGGCTTCGATCAAGGAAAAGCTGGCTGAAATCAAGATGCAGCGTGGTATCACCTTTTCAGGCGGGGAGCCGTTTTTGCAGGCGGAAGTTTGTACGGAAATCGCCCGTTTTGCCCGGACCTTGGGCTGGGATGTCTGGTGTTTCAGCGGCTACACCTATGAGTATCTTTCGCTACAGGAAAAGCATCGCGCATTTTTAGAACAAATCGATGTGCTGGTTGATGGCCCGTTTATCCAGGCAGAACGCGATCACACATTGAAGTTTCGAGGTTCCCGTAACCAACGCATCCTTCGACTGCGAGAAGCTTAATCTTCCATACGAACCAAGCTCCTCGCGCTGTTCGTATAGGTTTGGGTAATTACAGATGATTTTATCTTCTTGTCCAAAAAACTTGTCGAAAGAAGGCAGAGCCTCAAAATATTAACTCTTTTTTATCCATGGCTGAGACATCATCCGATTCAATCACCGCTTCAGTTCCATCGGCTCCGGTAAAACCCGCCAGTGCTGACGATGCAAAGCATGTTCTGATTATTGCCCAGGAGTCGGGCATCCCAATTAACGGCGTGGTTGCCGTGGCTAAATTGCTGGGGGAGGGGGCGACAGTGCCATTTATTGCCCGTTACCGGAAAGAGGCGACAGGAGAACTGGATGAAGTTCAAATCACCACCGTGCGTGACCGACTGGAGCAGTTGCGCGAACTGGATGTGCGCAAGATTGCCATTTTAAAGTCGCTGGAAGAAAACAAGCATTTGACCCCGGAGTTAAAAAAGGCGGTGGAAGCTGCCTCGACGATGACCCGGTTGGAGGATATTTATGCGCCCTATAAACCGAAACGGCGCACGCGGGCGACGATTGCGAAAGAACGGGGATTGGAGCCTTTGGCTGATTTTATCCAAGACAATCAGAATGCCGATGCCTCTGCCGAGGCGGCCAAGTTTGTCGATGCGACCAAGGAAGTTCCCGATGTCGCTGGAGCGTTGGCCGGGGCCAGGGACATTATTGCCGAGCGAGTGAGTGACGATGCCTCTGCCCGTGCCTCCTGTCGTGAGCTGTATATGAAGGATGGTTTGCTTGCCTCCGAGGTGATCAAGGGGAAGGAAGAAGAGGGCGCAAAGTTCAAGGACTATTTTGAATGGAAGGAACCGCTTGCCAATGCGCCATCGCACCGGATTCTCGCCATTCGCCGTGGAGAAAAAGAAGGATTTCTTTTCTACCGAATCACGGTTCCCGAGGATCAGGCATTGTCCATACTGGAGAAGCTTTTTGTCACCGGCAATGGTTCTGCCGCAGCCCAAGTGCGGGAAGCTGTGCAGGATTCCTGGAAACGTTTGCTGGGGCCGTCGCTGGAGACTGAAGCCCGGTTAGCTTCAAAGAAACGGGCTGATGAGGAAGCCATCAAGGTGTTTGCCGGAAATATCTCCGAGTTGTTGATGGCCCCGGCGCTTGGCCAAAAGAACACACTGTCCCTCGACCCTGGCTTTCGCACTGGCTGCAAGCTGGTGGTACTGGATGCACAGGGGAAGTTGCTGCACCATGATGTGATTTTTCCCACATTGGGAAGTCGTCCGCAAATTGAAGATGCAGGGAATAAAGTCCGGATTCTTTGCCACCAATACAAGATTCAGGCCATTGCCATCGGCAATGGTACGGCCAGCCGGGAAACAGACACGTTTGTCCGCTCGCTGGGCTTGCCGCCGAGCATTGCCATTGTCTCGGTGAACGAGTCAGGCGCTTCGATTTATTCAGCGTCCGAGGTAGCCCGGGAAGAATTCCCTAACGAGGATGTTACCGTGCGCGGTTCCGTGTCGATCGGGCGGCGGCTCCAGGATCCGTTGGCCGAGTTGGTCAAGCTGGACCCAAAGAGTATCGGGGTGGGGCAGTATCAACATGACGTGGACCAGACGGCCTTGAAGCGGTCATTGGACGACGTGGTGGTTTCTTGTGTCAATCGAGTCGGAGTGGAGTTGAACACTGCCTCGAAGCAATTGCTCAGTTATGTGTCAGGATTGAATGGTACCATTGCCGCGAATATTGTCGCATGGCGGAATGAACACGGGGCTTTTGCCTCTCGTGAGGATTTGAAGAAAGTCACACGCTTGGGGCCGAAGGCTTATGAGCAATGCGCAGGCTTCTTGCGAGTGCGCGACGGCAAACATCCGTTGGATTCCTCTGCAGTGCACCCCGAGCGATATGAACTGGTCGAGAAGATGGCGGCGGATATTGGGGTTGATGTTGCCACGTTGTTGAATGACGGCAAGGCGCGGGCAAAAATCAATTTGCGTAGCTATGTCTCGGAGGCGGTGGGATTGCCGACCTTGGAGGATATTCTGAAGGAGCTGGAAAAGCCGGGTCGCGACCCGCGCGAAAAGTTTGAAGTATTCAGCTTTGCTGACGGGGTTCACGAGATGAAAGACCTGAACGAAGGACAGCGTCTTCCCGGCATCGTTACGAATGTCACGGCTTTTGGTGCGTTCGTGGATATCGGGGTGCATCAGGACGGCCTAGTCCACGTCAGCCAATTAGCCGATCATTTCGTGAAGGACCCGGCAGAAGTGGTCAAGGTAGGCCAGAAGGTGAGCGTCACCGTGGTGGAAGTGGATATCCCGCGCAAGCGCATCGCCCTTTCCATGCGGACTAATCCGCAGAAGGAGGCGAGAGGCGTTCGTGATTCGGCGGGCAGTCCGCGTCCTGCCCAAGGGCGCAATATGCCTCCACGCGGCAACGATACCAACTCTTCACGAGGGAATTTTAACAATAATCCCTTTGGTTCGTTGGGCGACTTGTTTGGGAAAAAGTAGCGGCGTCTAAAACTCTTTCCTCTGGGCAGAAGTTGCCTTACACCAGCATCAGTGCTGGTGTTTCGAGGATTTCCTTAAGAGCCTGAAGGAATTTTGCGCCGTCTGCGCCGTCCACGACCCGGTGATCGACTGAAAGGCCGATTTTCATACAATAGCCGACGACGATTTCATCGCGTTCGTTGACCACCGGTTTTTTGAAGGTGGCGCCGACGCTGAGGATGGCCGCGTTGGGCATGTTGATGATGCCGTAAAAAGTATCTATTCCGAACATGCCGAGGTTGGTGACCGTGAAGGTGCTGCCGGACATTTCGTTCGGGGTGAGTTTCTTTTTCCGGGCCTTGCCGATGAGTTCCTTGGCTTCAAGGGCAATTTGTCGAAGCGTTTTTCCGTGGGCATCCCGGATGACCGGCGTGACCAGCCCATCCTCAATGGCGACACCGAAGGCGAGATGAACGCTCCCGTTTTGCTTGATCCCGTCGGCCTGCCAGGAGTTGTTGACGACGGGCACACGACGCAATGCCTCTGCCGAGGCACGCAGGATAAGATCATTGACGGTAAATTTGACACCACCTTTTTCAGGCGGAAGATCAGCCAGCTTGATGTTAAGCGATTCCCTGAGATCAGCCAGCGGTTTGGCATCGACCTCAATCTCAAGGTAGAAATGCGGGACGGAGGTTTTTGATTCCAGCAAGCGACGGGCAATGACACCGCGGATGGTGGAGATTGGCGTAAGTTTGTCTTCCTGTATCCCGGGGCCGATGTAGGCAGGGGATGTGGCAGGAGCTGTTTTTACCGGAGATGTCGCAGCGGGAGCTTTTCCCTCGGCAGCCAGTACATCGGATTTTACAATGCGTCCGCCGGGACCGGTTCCGGCAATACCGGAAAGAGGGACACCTTTTTCTGCAGCGATTTTCTTCGCCAGCGGTGACGCCTTGATGCGTTCATCGGAGACTGCTGTCGGAGTGGTTGTTTGGTTGTCGGGAAATGAGGGCGGAATGAAGGAGGGCTGGGGGGCCGGAATGGAAGGCGAGGGTGTCGCTGGAGCGGCTGGTTCCTTGGCTGGAGCTGTCGGTGCAGCAGGCGTTGGGTTGGCTCCGGGAGCCTCGGGCGCAGTTTCGCCAGCTTTGCCGACTGCGTAGATGGGAGCGCCGACCGGAAGCTGGGTGCCCTCTGGCACATATTGTTTCAGCAATACACCGTCGGCGGCGGTGTGCTGGACTTCCATGGTGGCCTTGTCTGTTTCGACTTCGCAGACAATCGTTCCAAATGTGAGCTTGTCGCCCTCCTTGGCATTCCATTTTACGAGGGTTCCGACAGTCATGGTGTCGGAGAGTTTCGGCATATCGATGATTTCGGACATGAAGAGGCGTGTATGTTTTTAAAGTGATGGAGGCGGGTGGGGAAAATGAGAAATAAGAAATGAAGTTAGCCTTTGTTTGGTAGCGTGGTTTACCGTAGGTATTTCCTATTTCAGATTTCTCATTTCTTATTTTACTTCAAGACTTCCAGTGCTCCGGCGATGACCCGGTCGGGATTGGGAATCTGGATGTCTTCGAGTTTCTTGGAATAGATTTGCGGCGCGTCAATGGAGGATACGCGGCCAATCGGTGCGTCGAGGTAGTCGAACGCCTTGCTTTGGATGATGTAGGCGATCTGGGCATCGACCCCGCAGAAGGGTTTGTTTTCCTCGACCAACAACACCCGGTTGGTTTTGCGGACGGAGTTCAGGATGGTTTCCTCGTCCAGCGGACGGATGGAACGCAGGTCCACCACCTCGGCATTGATGTTGTGCTCGGCGGCCAGGCGTTCGGCGGCCTTGAGGGAGGTGATGGTGGCGCGCCCGTGGGCCACAATGGTAAGGTCGGTACCTTCACGCTTTATGTCGGCGACACCGAGCGGAACGATATAGTCCTCATCGGGCACTTCTCCCTTGTCGTTATAGAGGATGGTGTTCTCCATGACGTAGACAGGATCGTTGTCCCGGATGGCGGCCTTGAGCAATCCCTTGGCGTCATAGGGAGTGGCCGGACAGACCACCTTGATGCCGGGATGGTTGGCGATGATGTTTTCCGGCGTATGCGAGTGCGTGGCCCCGACATTGGTGCCGCCATTGGCGGGTCCGCGGATGACAATGGGAATGTTGATCTGTCCGCCGCTCATGTAGCGGATGTTGGCCGCATTGTTGATGACCTGGTCAAAGGCCACATAGGAGAAACTCCAGAACATGAGCTCCATGACAGGGCGGATGCCGAGCATAGAAGCCCCGATGCCGAGTCCGACGAATCCGGCCTCGGAAATGGGGGTGTCCACAATGCGCTTGTCGCCGAATTCGGCGAGCAACCCCTCGGTAACCTTGTAGGCCCCGTTGAATTGGGCGACTTCCTCTCCCATGATGACGACATTGGGGTCGCGTTTGAGTTCTTCTCGCATGGCGGCACGCAGGGCTTCGCGGTAGGTAATTACGGACATGGATTTGTTTCTATGAAAGGTCTTGGAAAGTGGTGGTTGGAAAATGAGAAATAAGAAATTAGAAATCGGAAATGCCTGACGGCAGATGCTTAATCCAATTAAAGAAGCTAATCTTTATTTCTTATTTCTCATTTCGTATTTCTCATTTACTCAAAAACGATCGTTCCCTGGCTCGTTGTTTTTTCCGAGCGGTGGTCTTCCTCCCAGTATATGTCCTG
>JAITVQ010000199.1 GCA_031285745.1 Puniceicoccales bacterium
GCTGGGAATTATTCTGCACGGCGTCATCCTGCATCACGCCGTTATCCTCTGCCTTCTTGTCAAATAATCCAAAAATCCCGGTAGGATCATTTTTCAGATCCTTTACCTTATCGATGAAGGATTTTTCTTTCTTGGTCGTCTCAATCTTGACCCCGGCCTCCGCCGAGGTGGAATTGTCAGCAGTCTCATTGTTGGCTGTTGCCGAAATATCCTTCCCCTTCAGTTTTCCCGCCGACGTTACTGTCGACGTGGAGTCGCCCATGGAAAGCGCCACAGTCAGGGCCACCGTGCCATTCTCGTCGGTTCCGCTCTGGCTGGAAACCGTGATACTGTCCTTCACATCACTGGCCAAAACAATATTCTCGGTCGCGGTTATTTCCGCGCCTCCGGCAATATTGACCAATGCCTCTGAGTTTGTGCTGCCGATGGCAACAGAGATAGCCACCGGGACGTCAATACTGCTGCCGCCGCCCTGGCCTCCGCCACTACCATCGTCATCGCTGGGCTCCGCCTTGCTGGACACCTCATTGGTATTGGTGACATTGCCCTTTATACTCACATTTGCGCCCGCGATCTTGGCAGTAGAAAGTATATTGGTTTGGGCTACCGCCGAGGTCCGCCCGTAGGCGACTCCGAGGTTTTCTCCATCGGAAACCCCCAGCTTGGTTGATGCCGTTGCGTCACTGGAAATTGCCACGTTTCCGGTGCCCGCAGACAAAGTGCCGCCCACATTCACAGCAGCCTGGGCATTCGCATCGGCATAGGCTCCATCGAGGCTCAATCCAAAATCATCCAACTTTCCTTTTAATTCTCCGACCACATCACCGACAGAAGAAGTTCCTCCCGCGATCGTGACCTTGTCCAAATCAAATTCGGCCGTGGATTTCGCGGTGGCAGCGACCATGATATCGCCATTCTTCGCCGTCAGCGTGGAAGCATTGTCCACATTGATGGATGCCTTGCTATCTCCCCGGGCAACATGCGTTGTCAGGTCGGCATCCGCCTTGATGGTGATTTTTCCCGAGGTTATCTCAGACCCTATCACATCGACCTTTGCCTCCGCCTTGGACGAAGTTGCCACGGAGACCAGTGTATCGATATCCCGGGTGTCGATTGCCACAATCTCGACAGTCCCATCCGAGGAGACACTGAGCCCTGTTCCCGCATCTATCCCGCCCAGATTGGTCAACGCCTTTAGTTGATCCACTGCCGCCTGCCCGGTCATGATCTGGGCGCCGTTGATCTCAACGGTCTGCCCCTTGAGAACAGCATTTTCCAAGGCATAGAGCTTGCCCTTGATGGTAATGGTGCCGCTCTCCGAAATAGGAACCGTGCCATCGATGAAGGAATTACCGGAAGCGACGATCTTCGCAGTATCGGTCAGGTCATCGATGAATTTTTTGGTCGGAGTCAGCAGCGTGATACTGCCGGCATGAATGGAGCCGGTGCTTCCGACAACGATGCCATTGGCATTCGCAAAAAACAGATTCCCGCCGATCTTGCTATTCTTGATCGCATTGACCTGGCCATTGATCTCACTGGCCCTGCTGTCCCGGATAATGTTGATGAGATTGTTCGTACTGCCGGGCAGATACATATTCACCACTTCACCGGTGCTGACATCAAACTTATTGAAATCATTATAAGCATTGGCCCCCGATGTTGTGGTCGTATTGACGGTGATCGGATTGCCGCTCCCGCCGCCAAGGGTTGTCCCTGTCTTGCCGGAGGTGGTTATCCCGGAAACGGTTTGCTGGCCCCACAACGGTTGCGGCGCGCAGACAACACTGGCACCCAACAGAAAGGCCATGGGAACCAGACGCCTGCGCAATCCAGGATGGGCGCTTGTGGAGTTCTTATTGTCGCGGGTGTTCGTTTTCATGATTAAAGGCAGGTTGGTGATTGCAGACTGAGGTGCGGGTATTTTTCCGGGAGGTTACGGAGACAGATTACCACGAGAAGTGGCAGCCGACACGGAACAGGTAATTCTCCTCCTTTTGGCCGAAGGGAACATCCTGCAACGGCTTGGCGTAGGTAAACTGTGCGGTGAGCATGTCGCGCCAGTTGAACATGATGCCTACGCCGCAACTGGTGAGGAAATCGCTGTCGTTTTGCGACAGGTCATGTCCTTTATAGGGAAAGCTTCCTCCGTGATCCACGAAGGTGAAAAATGAAATGGTCCGGGAGACGAATCCCCACAGGTTATCTGCGTCACTGCGCGGAAGATTCATGCAACCCTCGGCCCGGACGAAATATCCGTGGTCGCCCAGCAGCACACCTTCCGGGTAACCGCGAACCGTGGCAACCCCACCCAACTGGAATTGCTCGGATGAGGCCAGCCGGCGATTGAACGCAGCCTGGCCACCGACCGCGCCGACGACATAAAACATGTCATTGAAACGCAGATACCGGCTGATCTGTCCGTTAAACTTATAGAATTCGCCCTCACGCGGGTCGGGTACGGCACTGCTGGCCCCCAGCGAGGCATGGCCACCCCGGAAGTCTCCGTAAAAACTCCAACTGCCCCAGGCATCCCGCAGCTCTCCTACCAACCCGAGTGTCCCGCCATAGGTTTCCTCCTTGTCGGTGAGCACATTCACGAAGTCGGTCGTGGAATGATAATAGGTACCGTGAACCACGGCCTTCAGGACAAAATCATTGGAAGTATAAAGAGGCACCGTCGAATAGACATCCCCGGTGTGGGATTCGCCGGTAATATCCAACGGCTCGAAAGGTCCGGAAATAACCTCGGTTTCCCCATAGGCATAGGAACCACCCAAGGAAATGCCATAACCGCCCACGGGAACCTCATACGCGCCAAAAGCCGTCTTCGTTCCCTCGGAAAACACCCCTGCGAGCGTGGTCGTATCCCCACTGCCCAGCCAGCTATAGCCGCGAACCATGGCCGTGCCGCGATAAAGTCCCGTATTTCTGCGCCCGGCGTTATCCCCATAGGCCATCAACTCCAACCGGGGCGGCTCTTCCACCCGGGTGATCAAATCCGTGGTACCGATCTCTGCTCCGGCCCTTAACTCGGAAACAACCGCCGCACGATTGGTCTTGTTAAAATGGACCAGACTATCCTCCAAAGTCTCAACACGAATAGGAGTTCCCGGCGTCAGACGCAGATGATTGAGAACATAGGCTTCCGAAAGGCCCTTGTTGTTTTCCACCTTTATCTCTCCAAGCCGGGCCTCGAGTAACTGAACCTGGAGTTTCCCATCGGCCAGTTTTTGGGGCGGGAGATTGGCGATATTGAGCGGGTAGCCACGCTTGGCATATTCGGCATTGATCGCCCCGGTCATTCGGTGCAAATCCGCCATGCCGACCATTTTGTTTAAAACAGAATCAGCGAAGCCCTGCAATTCCTGCTCGGAAAAAATATCCGATTTGGAAAATTCCACCTTGGATAAGGTAACGGTGATTCCCGTGTCGGGCATGGACTCTATTTTTCGCCGGACTTCATCTGCCTTGCGATGGGCGGTATCCGTATCGTTCTTATCGAGCACATCCCCCTTGGGTTCCACAGTGGCTTTCTCGCGTTCGAGGCGCTGCAACTCCTCAATGGTGCGCTGCTGGACTTGGGAAAATGCGGATGGCAACGCCATGCAGAACAGCGTCACACAGGCACATAATGCCTTCGAGGTTATCCGGGGAGTTTGTAAGGGAGTACTGGGGTTCATGTATAAAGCTCTCTGTTAACCAGAATCATATTTTCTATTGAAATTCACGGTAAACGGAGAAAATCCCAACGGCACAGTTTTTCGGGACAAACGACACTGAGATTTTGGGAATTATTTGACGGACAAAATCAGTTTTTCCTTAATAATCTGAAATATTCTTCCCCACACAGATGATAACCCGTGAGACAGAAAGACAGTTATGGACCAGTGTCGCAGCATCATTTGCGACAACATCTGTGGATCGTGCTATAGCTTCCTTATTAAAAAAACTAGGCGAATTGCACAATATCGACCATGTCTTCTTCATCCGTTTTAAAAATAGACTCAAAAGTTATTCGATGACCCACGAATGGTCTCGCGATAACAAATCCCCCATCTTGGCAAATGCTCAAGATCAACCCTTTTACAGGTTGCTTGAAGTCTATTCCCAAATCCAAGAATCTGAAAAATTCATCGTTAACGATGTTCGAAAAATAGCGCAGGGAAACAGTGCTTTAAAGAAAACCCTTGCGGACTTTGGCATTTGCGCAGCAGCAATGCTTCCTGTTCATGGTGATAGATGCATAGGCGGACTGGTAGGATATGCCCAAAAGGAAACCAGGAATTGGAATGAAATGGAAATAGAGATGTTGAGGTGTTCCGCCAAAATACTGGGGCGAATCCTGATGCAAGGCAACACCCCGCACTTCTTTCTGGAGCGGGCCAAATATACAAAGGCGCTTCAAGGCAACGATACGGAATCACTGCCATTCCAAGACATCCTCAGAATCCAGTCCGACCGCAACTATACCAAGGTGGTCATGAGCGATGGGAAAATTTATACAGAACTGCGCTCACTGGCAGAATGGCTGAAAATACTTCCGCCGGGCATCTTTGCCAGGGTACATCGCTCACATCTTATCAATATCGCGCATGCCGTCAGGGTGGTAAAAATAGGAAGCATGTGCAAAATAGAATTTGAAGGTGAAGGGATTGATATCCCCGTAGGGAGGGCTTACCGGGCCAATCTCAAAAAACTGACCCTGCGGTCCTGACCCATTTAAAACATTCTGCCTTCCAGCCACGCGAATCCTATCTTGTTCTTACTGCGAAGCCTGTCCATCCAAGCCCCACCCTTTGCGACTTTCTGGCACATCATTTTGCCGTCCGAAAAGCCTCTTTCAGACATCTGGGATGATACAAAATCGATCGGCGGAGCACTTTAAACATTTTCGGAGAGTATAAAATCGACTGAATTGGCATCTTCGGGAACTCTGGAGGGAGCAAATTCGATGCAATTGGTCCAATCCGACACTCCGGATTATATGAAATTGGCTGAATTGGTATCTTCGGGAACTCCGGAGAGAGCAAATTCGATACAATTGGTCCAATCCGACACTCCGGATGATACGAAATCGAACCGCTCAGTACCCTAAACATTCTACGAGACCACTAAAAATTTCTGACAGTCTCCTTGTAAATTGACAAACCACCCTTCTTGCACTCCGCGTGAACCTGATATTCCAATATTTGGGACTCGTTCCAGTACGATTGGATAAAACCAAAAAGTAACGGACACCGTCAGCCTGTAACACTACCAATCTGATGCACGAAAACCATTTGGTTATACAGGTCTCTTGCTGGTAAACATAATAGACGTTTTACTTATCGTTGAAGCCCTCGACGATACCAAGATCGCGCACATCGCCAGGGCCGTCGGGAATCGGTTCGAACTCGGCGACGGCGGCGTTTCCGGAACCGCTCTGATCCGTGAGTGCGACAAGGCGGAAGTACTGGGCGTTTACCGGCTTGGCGAACATGCGAGTCTGCACATCCGCACCCTCTGGAAAAGTTCCAGAATCAACCGCTGTCCACGTTTTCCGGTCCATGCTTGCCTCGACGCGGTATGCGCCAATGCGACCGCGGTTCATGTCGCGACGAGGCGTGTACGTGAAACCTTTGAATGCCCCCGGCGCGAAGGTATCCGCGATGAGCATCGCCGGCAGGCGGTTCGCACCGGCGTTCCAGTCAGTATGCCAAAAAGTGGCGGGATCACCGTCCACGGCGGCAGACGCGGGATAACCGGGCGCACTATCGACGGCGGAGGCGGAGACGCGAACGGGGTTGAAAATCACATTCAAGGTCTTCTCGGAAAGTTCAACTTTTGGGGCGAACGCGGCAGACGCGGCGTACCCAAGGAGACTTCGGCGGAGTTGGCGCGCAACGATGTTCCCGGGCTGCTCGGCGATATCGAGCGTACACACCAGTAGCGCTCCCTTGCCGACACGACATTCCCAGATAGCGGCCGGTAATGCGTTGCGGTCATGCTTGTCAACGAATGTCAGCGGCATTTCCGGCTTCGGCATCACATCGGCCAGGTCGGTCGAGCATGAGGTGGCGAACAACTCCCACCACTGCCACTGTGTATGGGTTTCCGTGGGGAAATCGGCGAATGCCGGATGATCCGGATCGATCGAGGCGCCAAGTGTGCCAGGCTGGTTCGGAAAATGGAGCGGTGACCAAAAAACGGGGATGAATCGCGCGTCGATGGGTTTTGCCAAGGCGTTCCGCGGCGGGGTGAGCACGACGCGCCCGCCTTTTTGCAACGCATCAAGCACCCGGTTATTCCATATGTCCGTTACCGTCACACCGGGAGCAGATTCGGCAGCCTTTGCCGGATATACCCAAACATCCCAGCTATTGGCGACCGGCGTATCAGGAAGGGAAACCGTGAGTGTCAGCTTCGAGGCTTTGTTCACTGTGGCGAGCGGGAGCGCAATGTCGCCAAGTGTGATGCGAGAACCGACTGGTGCTGACGCGGACGCGAATGCCCCGGAACTTACTTCGCAACCGTCCTCGCCGTGGAGTTTCCAGATGAACGGGCGCTCTATCGGCACCGGGCCGAAGTTTGCAAGATCGACGCGCGCGCGGAATGTCTCGGGGTTTTCCCATACACGCTTCGACATACGCGCGAGCGGCACAACGGGCCCAGCAAACCGGCGGAATGCCTCAGGAGTCACAAGCCCTTTGGAATCCCAGAAAGCGTCTAGTACACCGACCGTCGCTGTGCTTTGGCCAGGAAAATCGTGCAGGTCAAGCAACTGGATCCCTGACTGGCCGGGTGTGCGCAGGGCTCGCTCGATATCCTCCTTATAAAGTTCGACGGCAAGCTTTCCGGAATCGCGCGTGAGACGCCTGGCATCGGCAAGACGGCCTTTTACAGCGAGATCGTCACGGATCGCCTCCCATGCGGTGGCACGCATCACGCCGTCGTACTTGGGCAGTTCCGCGAGATTCGGATACACGACGTACTGGCCGACTTCGTGAGAAATGAGCGGAATCTTCACCGAGGCGACCCCGCCAGCGTAGTCGGTGTCGGTCGCCGGTGGTGTGGTGTTCAGGAAACCCTGTCCACGTACCCAGCCGGAGGCGGATTTCTGCGTGATGAAATAATCGTCCACCGGTCCTGGCTGCGCACCGCGTTTGGAAAATGAAAATGAGGTGCTGGTCATCAGCTTGTCCGGCGAGATCGCCTTGAATCTGCGCACCATCTCATCCATCCCGTTAAAATCTCCGCCAAGTTCGTTGCCAAGGCTGAACAGAACGAACGACGGATGGTTGCCATATTCCCGGAGAATACGTTCGCCCTCGGCCTTGAAGTACGCGTCCACCTTTGGATTCCGGCCCATCGCAAACGACCAGTTTGGCAATTCAACCTGAAGATATATGCCGTATTTGTCGGCGGCGGCAAACGCAGCCTCCGGCGGACACCAGGAATGCAGGCGGATATGATTCAGTCCATGGGCCTTCACCGTGCCCATGATCTTTTCCCACTCCGCGCCAGTCGTATCCGAATAACCAGTACGTGGAAAAATACAGCATTCAAGGGTACCGCGAAGAAATACTGGCGTGCCGTTTATTAATATTTGCGTCCCGGAAACAGCCGCTGTCCGGACACCGCATAGCGTCGATTTGCGCGACTCCCCTCCAGCTGTTTCGAGCGTCGCCTCAAGTGTTGCCGTTTCCGGCGTGAATTCGGACCAGCGCGGGATTTCATCGGTTGAAAAATCGAAGACAGCCTCGCTTGCGCCAATGGGCAGTTTCACCGTCCGTTCGGATTCCACAGCACTCGCAGTGCTGGAAACAAGTCGGACTTTCAGACTCCCTTCCGTCTCGATTCCGGAGTTGGCGAGGAATACCCGCACGGAGAACTTGCTGCCGTCAGGAGATGTCGAGGCATAGAGAGTTTCGACGTGCGCGGCAGGCCGGTCGGTCAATTCGATACGACCAACAATACCATTCCAATACCCCTGTGTCTCATCGGTGTATGCGTGTCCGATGCCGATATCCAGGAGACGGCGGTTATCCACGCGGATGACGAGCGTATTACGCTTTCCGGGAATCAATTTTTTTCCGATCTCGTAGCGGTGCGGCGTGCAAAGCGAATCCTGCGATCCGGCGAATTCTCCGTTCACCCAGACACGGGATTCCCACATCACACGCTCCAGTAGAAGCTCTGCTTCACGCCCGGACCAGTCCGCCGGAACGTCAATATCTTTCATGTACCACGCCGGGCCAACGTAGGAGAAACGCGGATACAGATGTCGCATCGCCTCTCGGTCCTTCACCGAGGGCGTCATCACAAATGGAGTTCCTTTCCCGGCCTCGGCGAGCGAACTCGGAAGCTGGATGGAATCCTTAAATGCGGCGGACTCCGGCACGGGATCGTCCTCCTTGCCGTCCGGATCAAGCGCAAGGCGCCAGCTTCCGGCGAGGTTTAGCGTAGCGGCGCTGGCCGGGGCAATCAAGAGAAGGAAGAATAAAAGGCGGAGAAATTGAATCATAACAAACCATAATACATATCCCCGGAGAAATGGTTGCCTCCACGCACAACAAAACCCGCCGAATATAGCGGGTTTTGTTGTGTGCAAGCAGTTGAATGAACAGGAAAGAAGACAGAGTGCCTCCTAGCCCTACCTCGATTTCCTACCACATGATACGATAACCGGCGTTAAGTTTCCAGGGGATCTCGAAACGTTCGGCGCGGACGTATTCGTAGTCGAGGTAGATCTGGCCGGCGCCGTTGGTTTCCCAGACGATGCCTGCGCCCAGTTCCACGCGGCCCCCGTCGAGGGTGGCCCGCTTGGAGAGTCC
>JAITVQ010000216.1 GCA_031285745.1 Puniceicoccales bacterium
TCCTTGAAGCTACGGACATAGCCATCGGAAAGGAGATAACAGGGCTTTTGCCAGCCAAAGACATTGTAGGTTGGATTACCCCAAGGGGTGCAATCGTAGTCGCGCTTACCTTGAAGGAAGGCGACAAAGTTCGGCGAGAGGTTGAACTGCCAGCTCTTTTTGCCGCGCGAGAAGATTTTTTTGAAAAGAACCTGGGTACGCTCCTTGCTGAGGAAGATTTCCTGCGAAGGCGCCTTGGGATAGGCATAACCCGGCGAAAGCATCATACCCTCCACGCCCAGTTTCATCATTTCGTCAAAGAAAAGACGGACGCGCTTGGGATCAGCCGAGTTAAACAAAGTGGTGTTGGTCGTGACGCGGAAACCCATCTTTACGGCCTTGGCAATGGCCTCGTACGCAATCTTATATGTCCCATCCCGGGCTACTGCGTGGTCATGCTCCGACTCAAGGCCATCCATGTGGACGGAGAAGGACAATTGCTTGTGCGGCTTGAAAGAGTCGAGCTTGCGCGATAATAAAAGCGCGTTGGTACAGAGGTAGATATAGCGCCCCTGCTTGATAAGGCCATCCACGATCTCGTTGATTTCCGGATGGATCAGCGGCTCGCCGCCCGCGATGGAAACTATCGGCGCCCCACACTCCTCGGCCGCAGCCAAAGCCTGCGCTGCCGTGACCCGTTTCTTCAGGATATGGTCGGGATACTGGACCTTGCCGCAACCCTCGCACGTCAGGTTGCACCGGAAGAGCGGCTCCAGCATGAACACAAGCGGGTAGCGCTTTTGGCCACGAAGCTTTTTGCCCATGACGTAAGACGCCACTTTATACATTTGTGCGATGGGAACTGGCATAGTAAAGCGTCTTAACGTCCACTAAAGACCCTGTCATGTCAAGTCACCCCTGACATATGCAGGAAAAAGTAATTGACGGCACCCGTTTGGCGCTTTTGATGCGCCCCTCTTTTAAATCAATCGTCCCTTTCTAAAAACACCGACATGCCAGTAGAAATCAAGATTCGCAAAGGCGAAACCATGGATAAGGCGATTCGTCGCCTGAAGAAGAAGCTCGAACGTGAAAGCATTATTCGTGACGTTCGGGCTAAGCGCTATTTCGAGAAGCCCTGCGAAGAACGCCGCCGCAAGAAAAAGGTTCAGGCATTCAGCAACATGCTTCGTCAGCGCTACGAAAACATGTAATCGGGAATCATCCCCTTTCTTTTCCAAGCCGGAGTCAAACGACTCCGGCTTTTTTGTTGGTAATGCTTCTGCCAATTATCCTGATAGGACTGAGTTAGATAGTTGGAGCTAACAAAGGGCACAAAAATCGGCAGCTAACTGTTAACCCTATTTTAGCCCATTATCAATTGTTCCGCCATTGCCCTTATTGGAGATTTTTTGGCAGAATTACAGCTACAGTGTAGGTATGCAGCCTATACTATCGCACGCACTACCCTGAACCTCCCGATGAAGCTTCCCATCTTCGCCGACTGCATATGTTTAAGACGCCCGATTCCAATCGGGAGGATTGGGTTATGCCTGCACCACAATCGTTTTTTCTCATAACCGTTTCTAACTCTCCTGCCCATGTCTCGTTCTACTCCCAAACTCCCTTCTTTTTCCAAAAAAACACTGCAGGCTGTCTTGGTTGCAGCCAGCACGCTAGTACCTGCTTTCACTGCATTGAATGCAGCGGAGGTAGAGGTAACCCGCACGGACTCCGGCACCAAGGTGATCGCCTCGGATGCGAGTTCGACCATAAAAATTATTGATGGAACCGGCTCTACAGTAGCCGATATCACCATCGCTGACAATGTCACCGATGTCGATTCCATCACAAACACCGCCACCGGTGGTGATGCAACCATCTCTATCGGTTCGGGAAAAACCCTCCGGCTTGCTGCGGATGGAGCAATCACCATTGGAGCCGGAGCAGGCAATCTTATCCTGACAGGAGGGACTCTTACTGCGGGAGGAGCTACGGATACAGCTGGAGTCATCACTTTCACCAATCCTACATCGGGAATCATCACCGTGGGCTCCACCATTGCCGACAACGGAACCGGGGTAGTTGGTATAACAAAAGCTGGTGATGGCATTCTTATTCTTTCTCAAGTTCAAACTTACACTGGTAGCACAGCCATAAATGCAGGCACTATTAAGCTTGCGGTTGACAATACATTCTCGGCCTCATCTCTAAATTTTGAAGCTGCCTCATCTCTAGACATAGGCGCCACCTCTCAAACAATCCGGGAAATCAATTCGGCATCGGCAATAAATGCAAACTATACCGCAAACATCACTGGCACAGGTAAACTTACGGTTACAGGAAATCTTGCCGTTGGCGGTGCAACACCGACTCTAGCAAGTAATGTTACCCTAGATCTTTCTGCCATTTCAGAATTTGTTTTTAATAATTCAGCGGGGATTCTGTCTGTTGGAAACCAATATGCCGCGACTAGCAGTGACGGCAGCGCCAATTATAAGGCTAGAACCGGCACTCTAACGCTAGCCCCACTGTCTACCATTACCGCATCCGCGCTCAACATTCAGACAAAAAACAGCATTGCTGGCAGTACAGCTTATGCAAGTACCATTGGGGCGGTGGGAACACTTAATCTTGGAAAAAACACCACTATTAATGCAGATACCATAAATCTGGCAACATCAGGACGTGATGATGGCTTTATTAACTACAATGCTGCAACAACAGATGCCTTTCTCAAAATTCGAGGAACAGCAGGAACTGATGATAGCCGTGCCAACATAAAAATGGGCGGGCATTCCACAACAGGAGGCCCAAATGCCCAAACAGTTTCTATTGACCTTGTTTCCAACATAACAGGAAACTCATCTTTAGATGCGAAGATAGGTACGCTTACAATCGGAGATTTTGGCCGTGGATATTCAGCAAAGGTACAAACAGCATCCTTTATAATGGGTAATGGAATTCTTGATGCCACGACGATCTATGTTGGCATGCGAACCGGAGATGGAACTACTAATAATGCAGGAGGCCTTAATTCCTTATTTTCCGTAACAGAAGGTACTGTCGTCGCTGATTCAATTATTGTTGGTACCTTGGCAACAACAAGTGGAACCGCCCTGCATAGCACATCAAAAACCAATGAGTCTGTTTTTACCGCAGACAATGCGAATATTCAGGTAAAAACACTTACCATTGGAACCAACAACAATACAGGAACATCAAATTTTCTGACCTCTATCGTTAATCTAAATAATGGAACTACTCTTGCTGCGCAAACTATCGAAGCTGGCACTAATGTAGCCACCCGTACATTCAATTGGAACGGTGGCACTATAACGAACTACGACACATCAACTGACCTTTCGATTGCCAGTGAACTGACACTGACACTGGGAGGCGCAGGAATCACTCACACCTTTTCTATAGACAACGGACGGACCGGCACGGTGGATGCAACCATCTCCGGTGAGGGAAACATGGTGAAAACAGGCGAGGGCGAACTTACCCTCTCTGCCGCAGAATACATCGGAACCACCCGGGTGGAGGGAGGCCGCCTGATTTTAAGCAATGCCACTCTGCCCCAGATATCCCAACTGGAAATGCTTGATGGAGCCAGTATCAAGCTTGGCAGTGGCACAAGCACCCTTTCGCTGAGCAACAGCAACACCTCCTTTGCGGGACATTCGACGGGAACGGTCACGGATATCGACGGATCGTTGAGTCTTTCGGGAGGGCACAAGCTCAATATTGGGACTGCCACGGGATTCGAAAC
>JAITVQ010000059.1 GCA_031285745.1 Puniceicoccales bacterium
CCCAAGGAGTGGCAGACCATGGCGATCGAGAAGAAGCTGAAGATTTACACCATCGACGCCTCGCATGTAGCCAAGGAGAGCGGTATGGGTGGTCGCACCAACACCGTCATGCAGACCTGTTTCTTTGCCCTGTCCGGTGTCCTGCCCCGTGACGAGGCCATTGAGCAGATCAAGAAGTCGATCAAAAAGACCTATTCCCGCAAGGGTGAAGAAGTGGTGCAGAAGAACTTCAAGGCGGTGGATAATTCCCTCGCCGGCCTGAAGGAAATGAAAATCCCGGCCACGGTGGACGAAGATGCCCATGCCATCGTCCCGCCCGCCTATGAAGGAGCCGATGACTTTGTGAAGCATGTCACCGCGATGATCATCGCGGGCAAGGGCGACTTGCTCCCGGTCAGTTCACTGCCGGCCACCGGAGCTTGGCCAAGCGGCACCACCAAGTACGAGAAACGTAACCTTGCCGATGTCATCCCGGCTTGGGACTCCTCCATTTGTATCCAGTGTAACAAGTGCGTCAGCGTGTGTCCCCACGCCGCCATCCGGGCCAAGTATTATCCGGAGGCAGAAATCGCCGGTGCCCCTGAAACCTTCAAATCGGTGCCCTTCAAGGCGCGCGATTTCCCAGGCATGCGCTTCACCATCCAGGTGGCCCCCGACGATTGTACCGGATGTACACTTTGCTCACAGGTCTGCCCGGCCAAGGACAAGAAGAATCCCGGACACAAGGCCATCGACATGGTGGAACAACCGCCGCTTCGCGAGGCCGAGAACAAGAATTTCGACTTCTTCCTCAGCCTGCCTGACCCGGATCGCGCCCGCATGACGAACGACATGAAGGGAGCCCAGTTCATGCCTCCGCTCATCGAGTTCTCCGGTGCCTGCGCGGGTTGCGGTGAAACACCTTACATCAAGCTGCTTACTCAGCTCTTTGGTGATCGTCTCTATATTGCCAACGCCACGGGTTGCTCCTCGATCTATGGCGGCAATCTCCCGACCACGCCTTACACCACCGACAGCTTCGGACGCGGCCCCGCTTGGGCGAACTCGCTCTTCGAGGACAATGCCGAATTCGGTTTTGGTATGCGACTTGCGGTGGATGAGCAAACCACCATTGCCAAGAATCTCCTGTTCTCCTTCAAGGATGAGCTTGGCGAAGACACGGTAAACCAGATCCTCCATTGCGAGCAAAAGGATGAGGTCAGCATCCAGGAGCAACGCTCCCGGATCGCCGACATCCGTCGTCGCCTTGGCATGATTGATAACCCCGAGGCCCGTCGCCTCATTCGCTACTCGAACTTCCTGGTCAAAAAATCGGTCTGGATCGTCGGTGGTGACGGATGGGCCTATGACATCGGTTACGGTGGCGTCGACCACGTGCTGGCCTCCGGCGCGAATGTCAAAATACTCGTCCTCGACACAGAAGTCTATTCCAACACCGGGGGCCAAGCTTCCAAATCGACTCCGACGGGAGCCATTGCGAAGTTTGCCGCCTCGGGCAAGAAGGCTCCGAAAAAGGATCTCGCCTACATGGCCATGCAGTATGGCAACATTTACGTGGCCCGCGTCGCCATTGGCGCCCGCGACACGCAGTTGCTCAACGCCATGAAGGAAGCTGAAGCCTATGACGGCCCCGCCCTGATCATCGCCTACAGCCCGTGTGTGGCCCATGGTTATGATCTGGCTTACGGCCTTACCCAGCAGGAAATGGCAGTCAAGACAGGCTATTGGCCGCTTATCCGCTACAATCCGGAGCTGGCAGAGAAGGGGCAGAATCCGCTCAAGATTGATTCGCCCAAGCCATCTGTGGACGTGGCAGAATTCATGTCGAAGGAGACCCGGTTCAAGGCACTGGAACGTATGCATCCGGACTTGGCCAAGGAACTCCTCAACCAAGCCCGCAAGCAGGCTGAATCCAACTATGCCAAGTATGAACTGCTGGCGAAAAACACCATCGCGGTGCCTCCGGTGCTTCCCCACGATACAGGGGATGGCCCCAAGCCCACGATAAACATCAAGACGGACTAGTCCTCTGATATTGGATCGATTGGACAAAAAAGCCGCTCCTTTTCAGGAGCGGCTTTTTTGTTGAGCCTGGAGAAAGTAGTACGGCAAAACATTGGCCGTTATTTCCCGAAAAGAATAGTGTAAACCCATCGGAAAAATGAAGCTTGTCGATATGGATTCGTTGCATAATAAACCTTATTCTTAAAAGGGTATTTCTCCTATGGCCGATCTGCTGTCAACGCGAGTTCGCTTCACAAAGAAACTTCTTAAGTCAGCTGGAATTCTTGGAATTCTTGCGTCTTATTGCTGTGGCGGATCTGCCAATGCAGTAACGGCGTCATGGAATGCCAACACTGCCAATTGGAATTCTTCCAACAGTTGGCAGGGGGGGATTATTCCCAATGGAGAGGATGACGCAGCCATATTTGATAATGATATTATTGGTGGAAACAAGACGGCAACTCTGCCGGGAACAGGTATTGTGCTTGGGGAGCTTCGCGTTCAGGGGAGCAATGCTGTTTCCACCACGGTTCTAATTCAGACGGGGACACTTTTTTTCCAGTCATCATCGGGTAGCTCATTGCTGGAGTACAAGGGAACGAACAAGGTTACGATCAACAGTGCAATTGATCTGGCAAACGGGCTTGTGATTCGTGCCGCAGCAGATCCATCCGCAGCTTCGTTTCAGAGCACGCTGGCCATTGGCGGCATTATCCGGGCAAATGGACACAATATTGAAGTAAATGCCGGGTACGCACTGGCTGCCACGACGATTTCCGGAGCCATTACCGATGGTACCGGGAGTGGCTCGAAATTGTTAAAAACGGGCGGAGGAACGCTCACCCTGTCCGGTGCCAACAATACGTTCTCCGGCGGACTGGAGATTACTGCCGGAAAACTGACAACCACACTGGCCAATGCAAACGGTGGAGGCACGGTGGTCGGTGCGACGGCGAGCGGAGCCAATAATCTGGGCTCGGGAAATATTCTGGTCGCCAATGTGGATGGCTCCCTGGAGATCAATGCTGGATCAAATGCCAACAAACATGTGACCTTTGCCGGGGGTACGGTTACGTTGGAAAATGGGGGTACGTTCAGTCTCATCGAAACCGCAACCACCAATAATTTCCAGGCCAGGTTCAATGCAGGTACGATTTCCGGGGGTGGTTATGCCAGCCGGGGTACATTGGTACTTTCGGGCGCGGATTTTGTTTATAATGCCGATGGGACCGGAGGAACTGAGTTCACAAATTCTGCCACGCTGGTTTTCAATACATCCCAAAATACGACCGCCATGTCGGTCACGCTCAACAACACAACCTTGCTTGGGCGGCTGGGTGCAGTCAGCAAGACGGGAAATAATAATCTCGTCTTCACGGCGGGTGATATGGGAACTTTTCGGGCGGACAGCTTGAGCATCCTGTCCGGCCTCGGTTCGGTCTCCTTCAACCAAACCTATCTGGATCTTTCCAGCGGACTGATCCTGTCCGGTGCCAATACAACGTTTACCAGTCTGCTTGCAGTGACAGGCCTGGTTGGCTTTGGCATCGATAATCAACTTTCGGGTAATGCTGCGTTGACGATCGAGGCGAATGCCATCGCCAACCTGCAGCTCAACGGAACCTCGCAGACTTTCTCGACCATCAATATCGCCGATGGCGCCCGGCTTGGTTTGTGGCTGGATAAAGCCGCTCCCGCCACTCTCAATCTCGGAACTGTCATTACTGTTGCCGGGGTTGCGTCGTCATCCGGGATCAACTATCTTTCCATTTACAACTGGGTCGGCAATCCAGATGGCTACGCAGATATCGGGACCTCGGTTGCCGGTAATACGGTGGTGGGAACGGACTCGACGGATTTGTCCAAAGTCTGGTTCCGCGGGTATGCCCCAGGGGCGGTTCGTGATGCTGATGGTACGCTGCGCCCGGTTGGGTTTTTAGATACAACGCTTACTGCTTCCGGTAACTGGTTCGACTTTGCCAACTGGTCGGTTGACGTGCCTGACCGGGCGGGAACCACGGTAAACCTCTCCGCTGTTTCCAGTGCGTTGCAAGGAAAGATGGTGACCATCGGCCATGTGGTGGCTGTGGGATCTCCGACGACAATCTCAACCACTGCAGGCGGACTATTGATATTTGATAGCGGCGTGGCAGGTACGCACTCGACGATTTCCGGCTCGGGCGGAGTCATTTTTACCGCTCCTGTCCAAGTGAAAAATGCCTTGGATATTTCTGCCACCGGATTTGCCAAGGATGGCTATTTATGGAATTACGGGCGCGGGGGCAGCTACTACCAGAGTGTTCGTTTTGATGGCGGTATCTCGGGCTCCGGAGATATCAACGTCTATTCGAATGCTTATATTGGCGGAACCAATATGAGTTATTCTGGAAACGTAAATATCTTCTCGGGCGGCCGTCTGGATCTTTCCAACGAAAATGCCTTGGGCGGGGCAACAGGCTCGGTTATTAGCATGTACGGGGGCATTCTCGGCGGGTTTGTTGCTTCTCCCGGTACGGTGAACAACTATGTGCGCATTCCCAACAAGATTGCCATGATGGGGGATTTTGGCCTTTCGGTGGCGTTTCTGGATTATGACGGCGATGTGGATTTGAACGGCAATCGCACGCTGTATTTTTGGGAAATCTACAACAGGGCAACTTACAATGCCTTTGGCGAAAACTTTAACATCAGGGGCGATTATTCGCTCACGTTGAAGTATGGTGCGAATATGTCCTATGCAGCCTATCTCGATATCAGGGGCGGCAATAATACATTCTCCGGAGGATTTAACCTGGAAAGCTCCCTCAATGTTGCTGTCGCGCAACACAGTAACCTTATCACGGGAGAGCTTTCGGAAGGAAACAACTATATTGGTTCCGGGGATATTACTCTCAAGGGCGGCAGCCTGACATTGAAGTCCGCGGGTTATGACGTGGACATGCGCGGCAATCTTACCAGTAGTGCGGCGGTAACCATAAAAGATGCCGGTGATGTTATCATGTCCGGCACACATACCCAGACGGGCAACAAGCTGGATATATCTCTTTCCGGGGATTTTCTGATGAGCGGCAGCTTGAGTGTCTCAGGGACCAATGGGGCTCTTTCTGTCACGGGAGGAAGTTCGACGATTACCGGCAGCATCACCGTTGGTAACGGAAATGCAGTTTATTTTTATAGTAATCCGGCGGTTTTTGATTCGGCCGCCACATGGACGACTCCCTCTGGTACATCCAGTATTTATACTGACAGCAACCTCACATTCAACGCGTCCATTGGTGGTGCCGGAACCATCAACCTCTATACCCGTCCTGCTTCGGGGACGGTCAACAGCATCAATTCCTCCCTTGTTGGTGGCATCGGCAGCCTCAACGGTTTTGTCAAGGAAGGGCTTGGCACCACCTCGCTCAATACCCGGATCAATGCAAACAGTGTGACCGTCAGTGCAGGGACTCTTCTGCTTAACGGTAATGATCTTGTTCGTCCCCGTGCTGGCACTACACCTCCCGCTCTCACTATTGCGGGAGGTCTGCTGCAAACCTCCGGAGGCTTGTCCGGTGATCCCAATATCAATACCTTTGGGAATCTCTCTGTTACTTCCAGTTCGGGTATCTATCTTCAGGATAATTCCTATCTCATATTTTCGGGGATTGGCACTTGGGCGATGACGGGCACAATCGGCCAGCTTAATCTAGCCAACTCTACCGGCATCTGGTCAACGAGCAGCGATCCCGTTGCCAGCAATACCTACATCATTTTCAAATCCAATGCGGGATTTTCCGGAACCAATGCAGGAAGGCTCGATCTTGTCGCCTTTACCGGTTATGAGCAAGGCGCCATGTTGGTATGGAGTGACAGCCTTGGCGGATGGTTTCTTGCGCCGACAGGATCTCCACTTAGCGAATGGCTTGGTGCCGGAACTGGTGCCACTGATACGGACCGCCTCTGGAGCAACGCCGCCAACTGGACCGGTGGACAGACGCCCAACCTGGCTGGAAGTGTCGCGGCCATCCGGGATCTTGATGGCAGGCTTGATGGCAATGCCATCATCGTTGACCAGGATTTCATCATCGGAAAACTGAACATTGAAAGTGCCGGTGGGCAGACTTTTGACATAATGAGCCGCAATGGCGGGCTGCTCATATTCGATAATAATGATGCCAATGCCGTGCTCAATAACCAAGGCGGCCACCTCTCCACTCTTTCTGCTGACCTTCGGCTCGATAGTACCCTGAAGATTAATCAAAGCAGCGCGAACAAACTCACTCTTTCCAGCGATATCTCCGGCGAGGGAGGTATCATTTTCGATACCCCTCGCGACAGTACAGCCAACAGGGGCGTGCTTGTCCTGGGGACTACCAATGCTGACGGCATCAGTACCAGTGATTACACCGGGGGATTCCGGCTTGTCGGGAGCACAGCTACCTCTGCCAGTCTCTCCGGGTCCAGGGAAATTCAAATCGCTGCCAATGGGACGCTCTTTGGTGCCGGGAAGCTTGTCGGCGATGGGGCCGATGCGGCCTTCAACACCCAGGCATTGACTATCGGCGATGGGACTGCCGGGAGATGGTATTTTATCCGTCCTGATGTTGACGGAGCCAATCGTACGGTCGATGCATCCATCCGGATAGCGGGCAATATCTGTTTCAGCCAGTTCGGCAACTACTCCGGGATTCCCCAGTCAACCTTGACCTTCCAAAGTACGGCTCCCAGCTATGTCGAAGCCGGGATGTGGCAGATCTATGGCGCGGCGAGTTTTGCCAGCCCGATCCTTAACCTGAAAACCGACCTGCAGGGCCCGGGTGGGTTTTATTTGCCAAGTTCAGCCCGGGTCAATTTCTACGGAAACAATACCTTTACCGGTGGTCTCAAACTGGCATCGAATGGTGCGGGTGTGGGAGTAGGGGGCGACACGGCCCTTGGGGCGGGTCTTGTTGAATTTGTTGGCTCTACAAAACTCTATGCGCTTAATGGCGGGCGGACGGTTTCCAACGAGCTTCTGGTCAACACCAGCGGAGGCATCTCCTTTATCGGGAACTTCACGCTGAATCATCAGGGAACCAGTGTCCTCAACCAAAATTTCTATGTTGGGATGGGCAATGGTGGAAATGTACTTACGGTAGCGGAAGGACATGTGCTTACCGGGAGTGGCGGTATCTATCAACTGGAGTCTGCTGACACATTGCGCCTGCTTGGGGCAAACACCTACACGGGTGATACCAAGATCGGACGCAGCGCCCTTGTCGTCGGTAATGACAATGCCCTTGGAACAGGCACTCTCTACCTTGGTGCCAGCACCCACGAGGATGTTACCCTTTCTACCTATGGCGGTCCAATTACCCTGGCCAATGCGGTTGTATTTGCCCTTGCGGGAACCTCCAATACCAGGATATCCCTTAACGCTTCCGCTGGCGACCTCACTCTTTCTGCCAATTATGAATCCCAACTCCGGTCGGGCCGGGTGACTGCCCTCAATGTCACGGGCGTTGTCAATTTCGGCAAGGAATTCTCCTTGGTTGGGGAAGGGAGTCTTGGGCTTGCCAAGGTCGGAGCAGGAACGCTCACGCTTGCATCTGGGAGCAGCAATTACGCCGGAAACACCAGCATCTCTGCCGGAACTATTCGCATTAATGCATCAGGGGATGTGACTTTCGGGCGGGAGGATGCGGGCAATAATTACCTTGGCCTTGGCAAAGTCATTCTTACCGGAGGTCTCCTCGAAATTGTCACTGCCAACGGTAATACTGTTCGTTATGGTGGCGATACCCTTTCCATTACCAATGCTACCATCCGTGTCACCGATACCATCGGATCTTCTACTGGCACCGATACCAAGACTTACTTTGACAGCAATTCCGATCAAACCATCACGGGGTCAGGCGGTGCGTTTCGTGTTTCCGGTGATTTGGTCAAATCCATGTCCAGCACCCTTAGTTGGAGCAATGTTGGCATTACCACTGGCAGGGACTTCATTGTTCAGGCTGGTAACTTCAATTGGAACAGTGGAAGCCTTGTCACCCAGCATCTACGCCTCCAGGGCGGCACCACCACCTTGGGATCCTCGTTGACGCAAAGTGGAGTTGCCCAGTTGACACTGGGTAACGCTAGGCTCAATACCTCCGGGTTTAACCATACTTTTGCCAATGCCCTGCTCAATCTTGATGGCTCCGCGATCATCGACATGGAGGGACAGGGACTCTTTACCTTCGCAGGCATAGGAAACACATGGACTGGATCGCTGGATATTCTTAATTGGGCTGGTGACAGCATTTATGGGGGTGGAGCTACCCAAATTCGCTTCATCAACAATGTTCTCACCGCCCTCGATTATGCCAAGCTTAGCAATATTACTTTTTCCGGTGTCAATGGAGTTGAATATTCCCCTGGCGCGCGTCTCCTCTATAATCCGCAAAAATACTATGAACTCCTCCCGGTTAGCGTAAGTTCCATCTGGAATGGTGGCGCTACTGGCAACAACTGGGGTAGCATTGGAAACTGGGTGGGAAATTCCGTGCCCAATGGCATTGGCGCAGCAGCCACTTTTGCCGATACCCTTCAGCTTAACGGTGAACCGGTCAACATTGATATCTCCGGACTTACCCTTGGCAGCATCATCTTTAAAAACAATACTGGTGCGACTTATACCATCGGGGGTGCCAACGATATTTCCTTCCAGATGCAGGACGAGGCGAGCGCGGCCATCATCCGATTGGAGAACGATAACAGTGTTGCCGTTGCCAATACTGGAGGACTTATCCTCAAAAACCACCTTGTCGTGAACACCACCGGCACAGGTTCTCTCACGATAGCCACCCGGATCACGGGAAATAAATCCATCATCAAAACAGGCAATGGAGTCCTCGCACTCAATACATCCACCAGTAATTATTCCGGAGGCCTGACTCTTCTCGAAGGCACACTTAATACCAATGCCAGTACCACGGGCCCCCTGGGTGGAGTTACCAATGGCCCTTTTGGTACAGGAGCGATCACGGTGGCCGGAGATCTTAATCCGACGCTCGTTTTCACCGCGATCGGCCCACAAACCATCAATAACGCCATCAATTTTGATACAGCCATGGATGGCACCCCTGCCCAGGTCAAACTTACCGTCAACACTGTGGCAGGCAATACTGCGACTCTTGGTGCTGCCATTACTCAGCTAGGTGACGGGGTCGGTGGGCTTGCCAAGGACGGGGATGGGATTCTTACCCTTGGAGGCTTGGTTGATCTTGCCGGGGAGCTTGAAGTCAACAGAGGCACACTTATCCTGAGCACGGCAAATACCTTTGGCGGGGGTGCCAACATCAATGGCGGGATTGTTGAGATCCAGAACAATGACGCCCTGGGTAATCGAACGGTGAATTTTGCGGCAGGGACAACGCTTCGTGCCGGGGCCAACGATCTCGTCTATTCGAATAATACCAAGCTTGGCGGTACTGTTTATATCAATACCAACGGTAATACTACCAAATTGACGTCGGTGCTGTCGGGCTCAGGCATGCTGAACAAAATCGGCACGGGTACGTTGATCCTCGATGATGCAAACGGGACAAATGCCATCGCAGCAACGGAGGGGAATATCCAGATTGCCAATGCCGGAGCGCTTAAAGGGCAACTGACTGTGGGTTCCGGAGCTTATGCTTTCGGTGTTGGTTCCTATGGTGGTGATATTGTTGTCCGGGATGGCGGCACGCTAAGTGTCGCTGCTGATATAATAGGTGATGCTATTGGCACTTTAAACACGGCTGGGAATATCACTCTCGAATCTGGTTCCAACCTCATCTTCAATCTCGGCAACGGCAGTGGCGACAACTACAGCCAGGTAGTTCTTTCAGGAGGCGCTGTTGCAGCCAACAATGCGACACTCACATTGCTTGACAATGGATCCAGCACCTACACCGCAGAACGCTTTGACTTGTTTATCAATTCCGTTAGTGGTGCCAGCCTGACCTTCACCGCGAATGGTGCATTGCTGGTTGCCGGGGATGAGAGCAAGACCGTTGTGCTTGGTGACAGGGAATACTGGTTGAGCGACGAAAATACAACGGTATCCTTGGTGGCGCTGACAACGATCCCTGAACCCAGCACCTATGGTCTCATTGGCGTCGCTGGTCTTTTATCGCTTATGGTTATCCGTCGGCGAAGAGATAAACGCTGAATGTTTGCTGGAAGAACGGATACTGCCAGTAAAACGAAGAGGCTGTTGTTGTATTTACACCCTCGTCTTAGCTCTTTTCTGCTATCTTCCTGCTGCGTTGTCGTTCACGGATAAATTCCACGAAAATGGGCACTACGGATAGGACGATGATGGCGACAATGACCAGTTTGAAGTTCTTTTGAATGAAATCCAGGTCGCCAAAAAGGTACCCAAGATAAATGAAAGCATAGATCCAGAGAAATCCACCGACGATATTGAACGCGATGAATCGGCCATAGCTCATTTTTCCTACGCCAGCGACAAATGGCACGAAGGTGCGAATGATGGGAACGAAACGGGCGAGGATGATGGCTCGCCCTCCAAACTTTTCGAAAAAGGCATGAGCTCGCTCCAGGTGTTTCTTTCGGAGAAAAATGGAATCATCCCGCTTGAATACCTTCGGGCCGATCTTGGCACCGATCCAATAGTTGACGGTATCCCCGATGACTGCTGCCGCAAAGAGGAGCAATGCCATCAGGTGGACATTCAGCCCTGTTTCGGGTTTGGCGCAAAAAGCGCCTGCGGCAAAAAGCAGAGAGTCGCCGGGCAAGAAAGGCGTTACCACAAAGCCGGTTTCTGCAAAGATAATCAGGAATAGGATCCCATAGGTCCACAATCCGTAATCCGCGATGATCTTCGCGAGATGAACATCAATATGCAGGATGAAATCAATGAGTTGCTTGCCGAGATCGATCATTGGACGACTTGAAGCGCAAAGGCATGGCGATACTTGAATAAAGTGAAAGAAAAATCTCCAGCGATTCCAAGTGCTACCCGGCTGGCATGGCATCCAATTTTTAGTGTTCCTGTTCTTGTCCGAATCTCCAATATGGGAAATTGTTGATTCGCTTCATTCATCCATGACTCCTTCCCAGAAATCATTGTTGGCTAGGATTCGTAACCATGCCGAGGTGCGCGGAATGGGAGATGTGGCGACGGCTCCGGCGGAAACTTTGGCCCGGGCCCGGAAATTCATGAAACTGGAGAAGACGCTATTATTACGAAATCACCGGCAGGGGATGGCAGGGATTGATGTCGCATATGGTCGGGCCTGTGTCATGGATGTGCTGCTGGAATCCTTGTTGCAAAATGCACTTCACGGCATCGAGAAAAAATTGAAGGAATCCGTGTCGCTGGTTGCCTTGGGCGGGTATGGACGTGGTGAGCTTTGTCCGTTTAGCGATGTGGATATCATGTTGCTCTATGATGCGAAGTTGCCGACATCAGACTTGGATGCCGTGCAAGCCCGGATGAGCGAAAGGATGTTGTATCCCCTGTGGGATTTAAAACTCAAGGTTGGCCATTCCTCGCGCACCATCGAAGAGTCCGTGGAAATTGCGCGTTCTGATGCTGTGACGAGAAATGCGTTATTTGAAGCGAGGTATGTCGCAGGAGAACTGCGACTCTTCGACCAACTTACCGCTACCATTGAATCGGAAATCCAGAAGGAGGGTGTGCATGATTTGGTCGATTTTATTCTGGCAGAGCAAATCCGTCGTCATGCCCGTTATGGGGGCATGGTGTTCATGCAGGAGCCGGAGATAAAGAACGGGGTAGGCGGATTGAGGGATTTTCATACCTTGCGGTGGTTTTCTCGGTTGCTCTTCGGCGGAGAGGATATCGGCAGCCTGGTGAAGCGCGGGTATCTTAAGGCTGCCGAGGCAAAATCCATCTCCACCGCTTATTCATTCCTATTGCGGGTGCGTCATGAACTGCATTTTCAATCACTCCGGGCCTCGGATATCCTGGATTTGGAAAAACAGATTTCTGTTGCGACGGAGCTTCGGTATCCGGGTGCCAACTGGGCGATACAGGTCGAGAGTTTGATGCGGGATTACTATAAGGCGGCTGAATCCATCCGGCAGGCCGCCCGACTGGTTGAATGGCGATATGAACAGCCCGAGGCGAAATCTTCCAAGAAAACAAAACACACTTTGGCTGAAACAGGAGAAACTCTTTTCGATGGGTTCATTCTCAAGGGAGGGGTTCTTTCCGCAGCAACTGCGTCTGTTTTTAATCAAGACCCGGTTCGGCTTTTGCGTGTTTTTCGACATTCACAGCAATATCGCGCCAGCATTGATTTTCCTTTGCTACGTCTCATTCGGGAAAAGATCGACCTGCTGACTCCTCGCGTTGCTTCGTCATCGCAGGCCATACATTGTTTCCTGGCGATTTTGGCGGAGGCGGGGCAGGTGGGGGAAACCTTGGGGCAAATGCACGAATCCAAAGTGTTGGGTCGTTTCTTGCCGGAGTTTGATGGGCTTTATTGCCTGGTGCAGCGGGAAATTTATCATCGTTACACGGCAGATATTCATACCTTGCTTTGTTTGCGGGAGTTGGATGCGGTTTTTTCCGCAACGACTCCGGTGGAAAAACGGTACCGTGACGTGTTGTTGGATACCGAAGAGCCCGCGTTGCTTTATTTGGCACTCCTCTTGCACGATATTGGCAAACAATTCGGCATTACCAATCATGCGGAAACAGGCGCGAGATTGTCCGAGAAAATACTGAAGCGGCTTGGCATCAAAGCCGGAGCCCGGTCCATGGTGGTCTCTCTGGTTCGGCAGCATCTGGACATGGCGGATTTCTGGCGGAAGCACGACTTGGACGATCCTGCCAATCTCGATCGCTTTGCCGCCTTGTTGTCTTCAGCCCAGCAGTTGCGATACCTTCATGTCCTGACTTATTGTGATGCCCGGGCCACGGCACCCGAACTCTGGAACGACTACAAGAATACCTTGCACAGCCAGCTTTTCAGTGGGACTTTGGCACGATTTGAGCGTACAGAGACAATACATTCCCAAAAAACCGAACACCGCAAAACCATGTTGCATCGCGAAATTGTTGAAAAGGGCCTGGCTGGCGAATTTGCCGGGGAGGAATTGGACGCCCATTTCTCACTCGTTCCCGAGCGCTATTTTCAACAGTACTCCGCGGAAGACATTTGCCTGCATATTCGCATGGTGAACAGATTGCTTTTCACTATTACGAGTGCGCATGGCTCCGGGGCACTGGTTCCGGTCATCAATTGGCAGAATGACAAGAAACAAGGTGTTTCTGTCGTTACTATTGTGACGTGGGATCGGGGCGGACTTTTTTATCAGGTAGCCGGGGCGTTTGCTGCTGCCGGGTTGAACATTCTCGGAGGGACGGCAATTAACAGGAGCGACCAGATCGCTAGCGAGACTTTCCATGTGGTCGATTCTTCGGGTGCGGTGGTGGCCTCACAGGAATTACGGGAGACTTTTGCCCGAAACCTGGATGACGCGCTGGTCCAGCAACGCGATCTTGATGCACCGATCCGGGCTCAGGCAGAACGCACAACCAGACGACCGGTGTCGTCACGGGAGAAACACCTGCAGGGAGCTGTTAAGCCCAAGGTTTCCGTGTATCAGGAATCCAGCCTGCATCGTACGATCGTTGAGATGGAAACCGTGGATCGCATCGGGCTGCTTTATCGTCTGGGCCGTGTTTTCTTTCAGCACCGGCTTGATGTTACTTTTGCCCGGGTTACCACGGAAAGAGGCGTGGCTGTCGACACCTTCTATCTGGAGCCTTTTGTCGGGGAGCCCGACAAGACTGCAGATGAGCTAAAGGCCCTTCGTGCTGATATCGGGGAATGCCTGAGAAGCAATTTGCCGTCTGGTGAGAAAAAGTGAGCAGAGGGACGGAGTGCGAAAACGCATTCAATTTTCACCCCTGACGTTTTAATAACTCCCAGCGGCATCGCTTATAATCGCAGTGCCGGGGGTGCTTGCAGGTTGCAGGGGCAGCGTGGCTGTTTATCACGCCGTTTTTTCACGATGTCCCGCATGAAAAAACACTTTTCAGTCGCCAGTTTCATTTTTGCTGCCGTTGCGTTGATGCCCATGGCACAGGCGCAGGATCCGGGGACATTGGATCTTTTGGTGCGGAAAGGCGTGGTCACGCAGACGGAACGCGATCAGATTCTGGCAACGAAATCCGATAAACCGGCAGAGATAACGGGGGTGGCAGACGCGTTAAAGCTGACAATCAGTGGCTATGTACAGGTGCAATATAATTATTTGCACATGGAAGGCAGCAGTGTGAATCCTTCTCCCTCGGACACCAATGGTTTTGAGATCCGCCGGGCACTGGTGGATTTCACTGCCAAAATGGAAAACGGCTGGGGCGCCTATGTTACTTTTATTTCTGATGCGACCTACCGGACCCGGGATTATTTGGAACGGGCGGCCATTACCTACACCGATGCAGATTACGGTTGTTTCACGGGTGGTTATCGAAAAGTACATTTTGCGGTGGAAGAGTATTCATCAGGCTCGGACCTTCCTGCGATTGAACGCTCCATTGTGACAAATTACTTTACCACGGGCACGGCGTCAGGTGGTCCCAATATCACGGATCGGCGGACTGGCTTTGCCAACCGACACGTCGGGCTTTATTGGGATGGAAAATTTGGTTCAACCGAACCTTTTGAATGTGGTTTTGCTGTGACCAATGCCTATACCGACAGCATCCAGTATGCATCGGAGTTTAATGATAAGGTTTCGCTGTGGGCTTACGGTCAGCAGACCTTCAGGCCGATTGAAGGGGCCGTCCTGACTGCGGGGTTAAATTTCGGCTGGCAGCCGACAGATAACACCGCCGTGGTTCCCGGAGAAGGAGCCGATATGCTGGGCTGGAATCCTTTTATTTCGGCTCGGATCGGTAGTGCTACTTTCATGGCCGAATATATTGGCTCATGGATTCATAATGG
>JAITVQ010000064.1 GCA_031285745.1 Puniceicoccales bacterium
CCAAGTGAGACTAAGAGTAACAAAAAGCCCTGCTTTGCAGCGGGGCTTTTTATTTGGATAGCTTACACGCTTTCCAGAATGCGTTTCTTGATCTCGGCAACCGGCATCGAGCCCAGTTCACTGGGCGAGAGTCGGTTTTTCAAGATCGGCGGCAATTCGGTCAGCTTCTCGCTCAACACCAGATTGCGGTTGGCCGTCACTTCATCGACGCGGTCCACCGGGGTGAAACGCGGTGCATTGACAAGGGCGGCCGGTTTTTCGCGAACGATTTCGATAATCGCGAGCACGGCGTCGCCGAAACGATCCAACTCGGCCTGCGTGTAGGACTCGGTGGGTTCGATCATCAGGCCGAAAACTTCCGGGAACGCCACGGTTGGTGCGTGGAATCCAAAATCGAGGAAGAGTTTGCCGACGCGGGCGATGGCTCCCGAACGTGGAATACCGACGCCTTCCAATCCTTGGAAGTCGGCATCGGTCAGCGTCAGGATGAACTCGTGCATGCGCGGCATATCCTGAGCGGCGGCAGGCAATGACGGATAAGCCTTGCTCAGGCGGCTGAAGAGATAACGGGCGGCCAGTACAGCCTGTGCGCTCATGTGACGCACGCCTTCGCGGCCTAGGCGTTGCAGATAGGTATAGGTGCGAACCTTGTGCGCGAAGTTACCCCAGTGGCGATGGAATGCGCCGATGGTGTTCTTGGGACGCACGGGGACATAACGGTCGCCTTCCTTCACAATCTGGCAGCCGGGCAGGAAATCCACCAATCGGTGCGACACTGCTACCATGCCGTCGCCGGGGCCTCCTCCTCCGTGGGAGATAGACCAGGTCTTGTGCAGATTGTTATGGATGGCGTCTACGCCCAGCTTGTCGAGATCGAGCCAGCCGGCGATGGCGTTCATGTTCGCGCCGTCCATGTAGACGAGTCCGCCGATCTCATGGATGCGATCCGCCATCCGCTTGAATCCGGTTTCAAAGATGCCCGAGGTGTTCGGATTGGTTACCATGATCCCGGCAATGCGTGGGCCGTACTCCGCCAGCTTGGCCTCGAAATCCTCCGCGTCCACTTCCCCGTTGGGAGCGGCCTTCAGAATAACAATACCCGCGGGCTGTCCGTTTACCTTTTTTACGTCGAACCCGGCAGTCGCGGCGGTCGCAAAATTGGTGCCGTGCGAACTGCTGGGAATCAGGAGAATATTACGGTTACTGTCGTTGCGGGCGCGATGGTAGGCTTGGATCAGCTTAAGGCCGACCAGTTCGCCTTGGGCTCCCGCGACCGGCATGGTTGTGACACCGGGAAGTCCAGTGATCCCCTTGAACCATTCCTGGATTTCATAAAGCACTTCAAGACATCCCTGGGCATCCTCAAGCGGGGTCTGCGGGTGGATGTCGGTAAAGCCCGGCAATCCGGCGGCCCAGTCGTTGAGGTACGGGTTGTACTTCATTGTGCATGAACCAAGCGGGAAGCATCCGGTGTCGGGTGACACATTCAACTCGGCCAGACGTGTGTAATATTCCTTGAGTTGGATAATTGGGATTTCCGGCAGATCGGCCTTGTCGGGACGGAGCAGCGCGGTTGGTACTTCCGGTACCTTGGCTTCGCCGGTACCCTTGCCGTAGAGGCCCTCGAAGAAGGCAACCAGTTTGTCGCAATCGGCGTCTGTTTGAAGATCGCTGAAGGAAATCTTCAGTAGCGGACAATTGCAGGAAGTCCGTCCGGTGACATCCACTCCGACGTGCAATCCGGCAGCAAGGCCTTTTTTGATTACGGCGCTGGCTGGCTCCGGCAAGGCAATGGAAAACTCATTCCAGAACGGGGCGTCGGCATAGACGCGCTTGATTCCCGGAATAGTGTCGAGGCGCGCGGCTACTTTGCGGGCCTTTTCCATGCCAGCGCGGCAGGAGGCGGTCATGCCCTTTTCACCCCGGCCTAGGATCGAAGCACCGGCGGCGGTGGCAATGTAAGCCTGGTTCGAGCAAATGTTGGAGGTGGCCTTGTCCTTGCGAATGTGCTGCTCGCGCGCGCTCATCACCATGATGATGCAATCGCGACCAGCATTGTCCTTGGCGCGTCCGACAAAACGGCCCGGGGTGGCGCGCACGTCATTTTTGACGGTATCGTTATAGCGCACGGCAAAGAGTCCGAGTCCGGGACCGCCGAAGTTGGCGGCCAGGGCAAGGTGATGAGCTTCGCCGCAGATGATATCGGCGCCTTTTTGGCCATACTGGGCGGGGGTCTTGAGTCCACCGGTAGCCAGCAGCATCGGGTCGATGATGGCGATGGATTTTACACCCAACTCGGTGCAAAGATCAGTCAATGCGTTCACGTCTTCCAGCAAGCCAAGCGTGTTGACTTGGGGGAAGGCGATGCCTGCCAGTTTGGGGCCAAGGGTCTGGGCCTGGGCACGCAATGCGACAACGTCGAGACGCCCGGTGTCATCGCTGGGCTTTGCGTATTCGACGTTGATGGCGGTGTCGGCAATGTGCGTGTTGACCACTTCCTTGTCTGCCGGGTAGATGTTGTCGGCGACGATGACGGTGTCGCCCTTGCCAAGGCGAATGGCACAGCAGATGGACTCAAACAGCGCTGTCGAGCGATCATAAAGAGACGAGTTGATTGCCTCGAATCCGGTAAGCTGATGCATTGCGCACTGGTAAATCCAGTGGGTGATCAAGGTGCCTTGGGAGCGCTCCGGCTGGTAGGGCGTGTAGGAGGTGGTGAGATTGCGGATTCCGAAGACGTACCCGGACATCTCATTTTGCTGGTAGGACTGGAAACCGTCGCCGAGGAACGCGGTGCGCGGCGAGTTCTTCTTGGAAATATCCACCATCCGCTGGGCGAGTGCCTCATAGGAAAGTTCCTCGGGAATGGCCAGTGGGCCTTGGAACTGCACCTCGGCAGGGATATGTTTGTATAGGTCTGAAAACTGGCTGACACCGATGGCCTGCATCATGGCCTTGGTGTCGGACTCGGACGCCGGGATATAGTGACGGGCGAGCTCGCGTGGGTTAACAGCCTTGGGGTCGTAAGGAAGTGATACCATGATATGACGTGTTTCTAGATGTGTAGAAGTTAGGGCAGAAAACAGGTGACATTGGCAGTAGTTTTTCGAGGGTCAAGAAACATGGCAGAAGAAAGAGTTTTATTGGAATAAATGAACAATAATAGGCGTCGGCAATCTGCCCAAATGCCACTCAAATTACACAAGTCTTTCATTTGTTTGGTCCATGGCACTTCATGCCTGATGACTATATAATGGAGAAACTTAATCTCACTTGTTGCCATGAGAAAATCCCTCCTGCTCTTGCTTGCCCTTCTCCCCGCGGCCGCTGTGTTTGCCAATTCGCCTATCACAATCGAGAGTCAAGGGAGTGGATCGGGCACCTATTACGAAACCGGCTCCGGGGGATGGGTGGGCGAATCTTCCGCCAATGCTGTCAACGGAGACCAGCGCTATTCGAATGCCTCTGACGCCGCAGCCCATTACACATTCAGTAATCTGGCTGCTGGAAACTATGTCGCCTACGCGACCTATTCCGTAAACCAGAATAGAACCTCCAGCGCAACCTACACCATTAACGGTGGTGGCGCAGTCACTATAGACCAAGTTCAGACTGGGAACTGGCTTTCCATCAAGGATACTTCTGCAGCATCACGAACAATCCAGACTGCGCTGATTAATCAGGCGGTTTCTGTCGGAGCCGGTGGCAGCGTAACCGTGGCTGCCCGGAATACAGGATCAGGCTACCTTATTGCGGATTCTGTCACCTTGGAAAAAGTCCGTGATGACGTAAAGGCAGTTCACCTGGTTTATCCGCAAAGCACCGGGAACCGGGGATCGAATTCATTTACGAAAACTGCCGGATGGAGCACTTATGGTGACGCCTCCATCACGCAGACCCTGGGTGGCGTCTCCGGCTATTATTATGGAGGACCCGGGGAGTCGGCAGACTACACCTTTGGCGGACTGGATGACGGCTATTACCGGCTTTCCGCCTGCTGGACTCCCAGCAGCAATCGCCCCGAGGGAGCACTTAATATGGTTAATGGTCTCGTGGTAGGAACCGCCGACCAAC